>DLGN01000327.1:0-388 GCA_002482715.1 Oxalobacteraceae bacterium UBA7693 | reverse complement strand
CGAGTGAGGTGATTGGTAAAGTATCTGAAGTGTTGGTGAAAGAAGGCGACAAGATCGAGCAGGGACAAGTTTTGTTGCGGCTCGATCCTACCTTGATTCGTGCCGAAGTCACGCAACAACGTGCGATTGTTCGTAGCGCGCAAGTCAATATTGAGCGCGCGCAATTGAATGTCGATCGTCAGCAAGTGAACGTTGACCGCAGCCGTCGCTTGGCAGAAGCAAAATTTATTGATACCAGTAAGTATGAAGATGCCGTTCATCAAATGAATGTTGCCAAGGTTGATTTGCACGCAGCGCGTGAAAGTATGCAGCAAGCTAGCGCATCCTTAGATCAGGCTTTAAAACGTTTGGATAAAACGGAAGTGAAAGCGCCTATCAGTGGTACGGT
>DLGN01000022.1:24111-25007 GCA_002482715.1 Oxalobacteraceae bacterium UBA7693 | reverse complement strand
GGGCGGGTGAAACCCGCGCTGTTCTAGTGCATGATGGCTAGTCGGCGCGGGTTTCACCCGTACTGCAAATTGGACATTCAACCTATAAACAGCTAAGTGATGTGCGTAGGTCTTTAACTTTTTTTGACGTGAATCTCATGCCCACCGTTCTGATAATTGACGACAACCCAAGTATCGCCATCGCGTTAGATGTTTTGCTATCGTTGCACGACATACAAAGCCTTAGTGCAGAATCACCGGCACAGGGATTGGCAGTCTTGCGAGAGCAAAAAATTGACTTAGTAATACAAGATATGAACTTTACCGAAGATACTACTTCGGGCGAAGAGGGAATTGCCTTGTTTCAGAAAATTCGTGCGCAGCATCCAGATTTGCCTGTGATTTTACTAACTGCCTGGACGCATTTGGATGTGGCAGTGGATTTGATTAAAGCGGGAGCGGCTGATTATTTGGCGAAGCCATGGAATGATCAACGTTTGATTGCCACGGTAAAAAATCTGATTGAACTTGGACAGGTGAATCGTGCTTTGCAGCAGCGCGTGCAACGTGAACGCAAGCAGAAACGTGAGCTCGAAACCAAATATGATTTGCGTGATTATGTCTGGCAAGACGCTTTAACAGAGCGGGTCTTAGGTATGGCATGTCAAGTGGCGAAATCTGATGTTTCAGTTTTGATCACCGGTCCGAATGGCGCTGGCAAAGAGCGCATCGCAGAAATTATTCAAGCCAATTCAAAAGTGAAAGATGGGCCATTCGTGATACTCAATTGCGGTGCGATCCCATCTGAATTAATCGAAGCCGAGTTGTTCGGTGCTGAGGCCGGTGCGTACACTGGTGCAAGTAAAGCGCGTGAAGGCAAATTCGAGGCTGCAGATGGTGGCACTTTGTTTTTAGAT
>DLGN01000022.1:0-24071 GCA_002482715.1 Oxalobacteraceae bacterium UBA7693 | reverse complement strand
GCCAAGTGAAGTTACTACGCGTTTTAGAGACGGGGCGATTCGAACGTTTGGGTTCAAATCGGGAACGGCAAGTCAAAGTGCGGGTGCTGAGCGCGACGAATGCGGATCTATCGGCGATGATACGCGCAGGGCAATTTCGCGAAGACTTGTTTTATCGTCTCAATGTCATTCAATTAAATCTGCCTGCACTCGCCGAGCGCCCGGACGATATTTTGCCGATCGCCCGAGAATTCTTGGAAGAGGGAAAATGCTTGAGCTTAGCGGCTCAGGCGAGTTTGCTGGCGCATCAATGGCCAGGCAATGTACGTGAATTAAAAAATGTGATGCAGCGAGCATGCTTATTGGCTAGTGGCGAAGAAATACAAGTGCAGGATTTAGGTTTGCCAGCAGCGGTGCATGTCAATCCTGTCAATGATGTGGAACCAGATCGCGAGACGATTGAAGCTGCTTTGAGTAAGGCGAAAGGTGTTGTTGCACAAGCTGCAGCGGAGTTGGGCTTAAGCCGCCAAGCCTTGTATCGTCGTATGGAACGTTTGAATATCTCTCGATCGTGAGATTGTCGATGTAATAAGTACCTTCATGCGAAATATTCATTAGTTGAATATTCGCTGACGGCATCGCATAATCTGTCTTCTTTCACGCCTTCATCTTATGAATCTGCCGCCTGCAAGTAAGACTACAAGTAAGACCACAAGCCAGCTTAAAAGCCAGCCCAAAAGTACGTCATCACTTCCCGTACGCGGTTGGCGTTGTTCTTTAGCTGCACGTTTATCTATTTTGGTCATCATGATCGCTGCTAGTGCTTTAGCTTTGGCAGTGAGCTTGATGCATTTATTCCCGAACGATGCCAGCTTGATCGTTGGCGCTTGTTTGCTATTGTTAATTCCTATCGCGATTATGTTGGTGCGAGCACAGCTACGTCCGGTGCTGGAATTGTTTCGCGCGATGAGTGGCACCGTTTTGAGTTATCAAGATCGTGATTTTTCATTTGGATTGAATTGGCAACGCAATGACGAATTAGCCGATTTGGTCGATGCACATAATGAACTTGGCAGTGTGTTGCGTGAGCAGCGATTGGATTTAGTGCAGCGCGAATTACTACTCGATAGCATGCTGCAAAATACACCGGTTGCCATGGTGTTGTTGGGACAGCGAGGACATATCGTATTCGGCAATATCACCGCCAGGCAGTTGCTCAATCATGGAAAAAAATTGGAGGGGAATAGCCTCGAAACCATCTTGCAACAAGTATCACCGTCTTTACGCGAAGCAATGGCACAGGGTGGGGATGGATTATTTACAGTCAGTAAGCAAACAGATCCACTGGATGCGGCCATCGCCAATGAATCAGACGAAGATGAAATCTATCATTTGTCACGTCGTCATTTTATCTTGAACGGAATAGAGCACGAGTTGCTATTGATTCGTCATTTGACAGTCGAACTGCGCCGTCAAGAAGTACAGACTTGGAAAAAAGTCATACGCGTGATTAGCCATGAACTGAATAATTCTTTAGCGCCAGTTGCTTCACTCGCTAACTCCGCTGGTGCATTGATCAGTCGCGGTCAATATGAGCGCCTTCCGCAAATTATGAAGACGATAGAAGAGCGTGCCCAGCATCTGGAAAGTTTTATCCATGGCTACGCACGTTTCGCCAAATTGCCTGCGCCACGTTTAGAAAGCGCACATTGGCCTGAATTTGTTGAGCGCTTACAGTCGCAGTTACATTTTCGTGTGTTAGGCGATTTGCCGGATGCCATTGCACATTTTGATCTCGCACAGATGGAACAAGCCTTGCTCAATTTATTAAAGAATGCGATGGAATCCGGATCTCCCGCAGATGGCGTGACTTTGGAAATTAAGAACATTGTCGACGGTGTTCGGATTGAAGTAAGCGATCAAGGTGCCGGCATGAGCGATACCGTGATGTCGAATGCCTTAGTGCCTTTTTATTCCACCAAACGTAATGGAACCGGATTGGGCTTAGCATTGGCGCGTGAAATTATTGAAGCACATGGCGGCCGTATTATGCTCAATAATCGTGAGGGCGGTGGTTTAACAGTGGCATTGGTTTTGCCTGTTTAGCTTTTGTTCTTGATTTTGAGTTAGCAAAGCGCACCCCGTAATCAATTTAATGGCTTCTTTGTCGATACCGCTTGTGTCGCTACACGCTACTCTGCGACATAATTCATAATTACCATGCCGGAATCTTTAGCATAGCCGCTGATTTCCTTTGTCCTACCTTCTCACCACTTCATATCCATGTTCGTTCTTGCGTTCATCATCAATGCCTATCTGTTGGGGTGTCTGAACGCCAGTTTTTATCTGGCGAGGTGGTTGGCGTGCGTTGATATTCGGACACTTGGCAGCGGTACTGCTGGCAGTCGAAATTTGTTACGCCAATTCGGGTTTAATTATGCACTCGTGGCATTTTTGTGGGACGGTGGAAAGGCCTTTGTGGCGATCAAGCTGGTGTCATTGCTTGGTGATCAGGCCAACTTACTCACACTCGAATTGCTTGTGCTTTGCAGCGTGATTATGGGTCACGTATGGCCAGTGCAAATGGCTTGGCGTGGAGGAAAAGGATTGGCATGTTTGATCGGCGGCTTGCTCGCGCTTGATCCGATATTACTCATAGTTTGCGTTATTCTTTTTTTGTTGTTAGGTTTGGTTTTGTGTTTGCTAAAGCGATGGCGGAAACCCGACTTTGCAGTTTATCTCTGTCTATTTTTTATCCCATTCTTATTTTTTCTAAAACAATGGCTATTCTTGTCGTCGAGTTGGCGTTCCTTGATTGTGCCGGTTGCTTTGCTTGGACTCAGTTGCGGCATCGTCTTATTTGCGCATCGCCGAAATATTCAAATGGCCCTTGGCCATAATTCGGATGAGGGTTAGACGAGGCTTTAATAATCGCTAAACCTTTGCGTTTGTTCGGTAGGTAATTTTTTCGATAATTCTAACCCTATGATTTTTAGCCAGGTGAGGCCAATGACACAATCTGCATTTGAATTAAAGATCGCCGATCAAGTACATGAATTTGAACAGATACACCGTTTAAATTATCGTACTTTTGTAGAAGAGATTCCACAACACGCGGCAAATGCCGAGCGTCGCTTAGTGGATCAGTTTCATGATGAAAATATCTACTACATCGCTTTGCAAGATGGTCGCTTGGTTGGCATGTTAACAACACGTTCCGCACGTCCTTTTTCGTTGGATAAAAAGATTGATGATCTGGATCAGTTCTTACCTGCATTAGCATCTGGTGAAAAGCAAAAAATTTGTGAAATTCGCTTACTGGCGGTTGAACCAGCTTATCGTCACACTAGCGTGTTTGCGAAATTATTTCGCTTTGTTTTGGAAACCAGTTTACGAGAAGGCTTCACGCTGGCATTGGTATCAGCAACGGTGTTGCAAAAGAAATTGTATGCGAATATGGGATTTACACCATTTGCCGATTTGGTTGGTAAGCCCGGCGCGATGTATCAGCCCATGTATTTGGTCTTGTCTAACGCATTGCATATGCAAAAGCGTTTACAGCGTAATCGTGTGCAGAATGATTGCGTACAAACAATTGCCACGCAAGCTTCCAACTTTGCTACACCATTGAGCTTTTTGCCTGGGCCAGTGGAAATACACCCTCAGGTGCAAGCTGCATTTTCTCAGACACCGATATCCCATAGGGCTGAAGCTTTTCAAGCATTGTTGCACGCGACAAAGCGACAGCTATGTCAATTAATGGCGACGCGCGAGGTCGAGATTTTCCTTGGTAGTGGAACTTTGGCCAACGATGTTGTTGCTGCGCAGATTAAGCGTTTGGCTAGTGCCGGCGTGATTCTGGTGAATGGCGAATTTGGACAACGATTATGCGACCATGCTGAGCGATTTTCGCTTTGCTTTACGACGTTTCATGCTGAATTTGGCAGGAGTTTTGAACTCAGTAAGTTGCGTGCTTATCTCAAGGCGAATAATCCGGTATGGTTATGGATGACACATTGTGAAACTTCTAGTGGCATTTTAAATTCGCTTGGCGAAATTCAAGCGCTGTGCGATGAATTGGCAATCAAACTATGTGTTGACTGTACCAGTTCGGTTGCTTGCGTTCCGGTCGATGCGAGTCTCGCTTATCTGGCAAGTACCGTGAGTGGAAAAGCGATTGGTGCCTACCCTGGATTATCCGTCGTCGCTTATTCACATGAGATCGAGAGCGATCAGCAAATTCCGCGTTATCTAGATCTTGGTTATTATCGTGCCCAGGGTGGCATTCCTTATACGCATTCCTCTAATTTACTGGCAGCGCTACACCAAGCTTTGTGTTTGTTGGATACCAATCGCTTTGATCAAATCGCAAGTGCATCAGCACATATGCGCACTCAATTGCAGGATGCGGGAATTCAATTATTAAACCCTGCGCGAGAAAGCTCCCCGGCGGTTTTGACTGTGCAATTAGATCCTAGCGTCTCGTCGATCACTTGTGGTGATGCGATGGCCGATCGAGGCTTTTTGTTGAGTTATCGTAGTGGCTATTTGGTCAAGAGAAATTTATTGCAAATTTGTTTGATGGGACATACTAATCAGGCGCAACAAGATCGCTTGCTTAAGCAATTGATGGCTTGCATCCGTTCTTGTTCTGTATCTTGTTCTGTATCTTGTTCTGCATACAGCGAAGTATAAAATGCCAATTACCATCGTCGCTGATAGTGGTATCTGACGACGGTCAAAGTTTGCCTGTTAAAATGCCATTTTTTTATTGCCATGAGTGCTTGCTTCTTGGTGACCGTTTCTATTTTCTGTATAAGGTGAACATATGGGCAACAGACTTTCAAAAATCGCCACGCGCACCGGTGATGCTGGCACGACTGGATTAGGTGATGGCTCTCGCATCGATAAAGATGCTTTGCGCGTGCATGCCATGGGCGATGTCGATGAATTAAATTCTCACATCGGCGCATTGATTTGTGAAGATATTCCTGAAGCGATGAAGCAGGAGCTGTTTTCTATACAGCATGATTTGTTTGATATGGGTGGCGAATTGTGTATTCCTGGTTACACCATGATTACAGAGACACAAGTAGTGCGTTTAGATGACTTACTTGCCAAATACAATGCTGATTTGCCACCATTAAAAGATTTCATTTTGCCAGGTGGATCGCGCGCAGCATCGATGGCGCATGTGTGCCGTACAGTTTGTCGCCGTGCTGAACGTGCCATCGTTAGCGTTGGAAAAGCGGAACAAATCAATGAAGCACCGCGGCAATATATGAACCGTTTATCGGATTTGTTGTTTGTCCTATCACGCGTATTAAATCGTTACGCTGGCGGTAGCGATATCTTGTGGGAAAAAGAGCGTCAACGCTAGTTTAATTTTGCTGCCTGTTTTATGATGACCATGTAATTTCGATGTGCGTCGTGGGAATGTAAAGAGGAGGTCGATTATGCCAAAATGGTTAGAGCAGGCAGCGAAAAATGACTTAGAGATCCTCGAAGATGGTCAATGCCAGCTTTGTGGATCGGATACTTTCCACGGCATCACTGAATGCGTTGCGACCGCTGGAAAAATCACGCATAAGATCAGTCAAGAAAAAGGCATTCAGCATATGACGATCTTTCTTTGCGTCGATGCTCATGCCATGCAACACAGCTTGATTCATGGTCGCTGGAACAATCATTTTCATTTAGCTCGATTGCATTTAATACTGCATGATCAAATTCAATGGAATTATGATTTGACCACTGTGTTGAATGAAGTGTTGGATGCTTACAAATTACAGCATCCCGATGAACGTATTGTAGATCCCGACGAGAGTCATCGTTCTTCGATCACGGTGACTGACGTCGATGCCAGTCATGACGAAGACGAATATGTAGCTTTAGTATGGCATTGGGCAGAGCAAGTGTATGCATCTTTTGCCAGCAGTCATCCGATAGCAAAACGTTTGGCTGATTCGTTTAAAGAGAGACACGCAATCATCGCAAGCAGCGACCAAATTGCTAAACAAGAATCCTAGAGTTTTCCTCTCATATTCATTCTTATATTCAATTGGCAGTTCAGCTTTCGCGTCCCCTTGATCCAGTAATTCAAGAAATAAAAATCAGTGGAGCTGGGGTGTGTCGTCGCCCAATGTAAAGCTTGATTGATTGTATGGATAGCGCTTATTTGTTGCTGAGATTTTATTTTTGGTGCGACGGGAAAACTTCGTACGACTTTGCAATCTCAAAGGTGGAATTCTTATTTGAAAAATCCCATTGTTCTATTTTGCAGCCACCCACCGCTGCGTCAGATCCCCAGCGCAGTATATTGATCGAATTTGGCACACCTGATCGCACGCGCGATGAAATCGCGGTGCCAGCTTGCACTGCCCACATCGGTCGAGCTAGACCACTTAGTGGCAGCACGTAAGGTAAATGGATATGCCCACCCATGACCAGATCGGCGCCAGCGGCAGACCAAGCAGTTAAGGCCTCGGTGTGACCGAGAAGTACGTGGATAGCATCTGTAGCGCGCGTCACCGCGATAGGTTGGTGGACAACGACAATGCGTAATTGCTCGGCACTTGCGCGTGACAAAACATCGGCGACGCGAGCGATTTGGCTGGCGGAGAGTTCACCGTGTTTGTGACGCCATGCGCGTGTGGTGTTGACGCAGATCACCATCATGTCGGGAGATGAATAGACGGGTTCCAGCTCCGATCCAAAAGCGGCGATATAACGGACATAGGGATTGCGCAGGCGCGACCATATATCCAGTAACGAAATGTCGTGGTTGCCTGGAATTGCTAAGAAGGGGATTTGCAGGCTATCCATAAAACTGCGTGCTGCTTGGAACTGCGCTGGCTTAGCGCGTTGCGTGATATCGCCAGACAGCACGACGAGATTCGGTTTCTGCTCTTTCACCAAAGACGTGAGCGCCGCCATCACTTGTGGCTGTTCGGTGCCAAAGTGCGTATCGGAGATCTGCATTAAGGCGCTCATGCGCTGTGGCTTTCTTGCGGTAATTTGTCGTTCACAGCAATTGTCGTCGGCGCTGGTTTTAGCAGAAACAAGGGTTTCGATAGCACTTGAAAATGAAGTGGGGCGCGTAGACGTGTGACTTCGCCATCGAACGCAACCTTGACGCCGCGACGGCCGGGAATGAGTGTGGGGCGGACAACAAGATGGTTGAAACTAAAGTGTTCGATATCCTCGGCAGTACCAAGACTACCCATCGCACCATGCCACATGAGTCGTAACATGGCTAGGGTGCCGATGGGACGTAACATGACCGCGGTTAGATGACCGGGGGTATCGGGTAGTGTAATGCTTGGAGGTACGCCCAATTGTTCTAGCTGCAGGCGATTGTTACCAACAAATAGCGTCAATGCTTTGACATTGCGCACCGCGCCTTCTTGTTCGATGCGCATGCGCAGTCGTCGTTGTGCGCGCAGTAGCGTTGCACTTGCTGCCCAGAATGCGACCCAGCGGCTGCGCCCAAATCGCGCTTTGTAAGCTTCGCGATCTTCTAGTAAATCTGGGTAGAGTCCAAGACTAGCATTGACCAAAAACACGCGTTCATTGACAGCGGCGACTTGTACCGGCCAAGCTGACCATTCCAGAAGTTGTCGCGCAGTGATAGCGGGATCGTCTGGAATTCCATGCGTGCGGGCAAAGTAGTTGAAGGTGCCTTGTGGTATGACTCCCATGGGGCAGCCGAGCGCGTGTGCTGCTTGTGCCACGGTATTGATGGTGCCATCGCCGCCAACTGCAACGACAGCGCTGTGCTTAGCGATTGCTAAGTCTGCTGCTTGTCGCGCTACTTGTGCCAAGTTGGCGGGGTCACTAAAAATTAAATTTCCTTGACGTTGTGCAGCTTGGAGTGCGGCTTCGATGAGTTGACGTTTGTTCTCTGCCGCATTACTACCTGCCGCCGCATTGATCACAAACTGAAGCGGCGCTTCAGGGTCGATATGCGGAGCAGACCAGTTCGCGTTCATTTAGCGATGCCGCAATAAATCGCCAAACACCGTGTGTTCACCCTCTTTACGATCCGCACCGGGCGCATCGTAAAGTACCAACCAACTGGCTTTGCCATCCGACAGTTCGGCTGGTAAATTGCAGATCGCCTCGGCGCGATTGGTACCGCGTCCGTGTGGCAGTGAGATGGATTCCGTCAGACTAGATTCAAAACGCGCTGGCTCGCGGTTAGCAGCTAAAAATGGGCGCGCTGCTGGCCATTTAAAAATACGGATATCACCATTGAGTACCATGGTCGGGCCAGCCAAGATATAGAGATCGTCGCCACAAAAATGCAGATCACGCACCCCCAAACCGTCGAGCTGTAGAAAGTGCTTGCGCATCATCGCGCCAGTTTCATCTAATGGCGCTAAGCGGAGTTGATCACCACGCTCCTCGACGGCAATTTCAATCAGCGCCGACCAACCACGTAGCACGGGGCCACGCAAGCCGAGCAGTAAGCGATTACCGTCTATCGCCAAACCTTCAATGTCAAAGCCATTGTCTTTGCCGGGGATCGCCATATAAGGGCCAAAGTGCGGATCATCGGCTAACAAGCGGGTCAATTGATTGTGCTCGGCGTCGCCTTTGAGACGTTTGGCGCGGCGACCATCTTTCGCCTCCTTTACCAAACATGGTTCACCTTTGGCATCTGGCTCGATAGGAAAGCAAGCCAGTAAGCGACGATTACCATCCAAGGAAAGCTTTGCTAATCGCTTAGCGTTGTCTGCATGACTGCGTTCTGGTTTTGCATTTTTTCGTTTCAGTCCATGCGAACCCACCACCCAAAGATAGTCATCAGCAACAGCCATACCTTCAAGATCCGCCTCCTCGTCAGCCGCGCCAGGGAGGTCCAATAAATCCGCTAATGGAAAATCACGTACCTCACCAAAACGCAGCGACTCATCACCGACAGCATCGAGCTTGCGCAAACGATCCAAGCCGCAGGCTTCATCGCCCGCCACCCACAGCCAATCGCCCGTAAAAGCGGCGCCCGATAAGTTGGATTGCACCAAGGAGCCGGGTGTGAACTCCAGTCTGACAGCATTCGCGGATCGGTTATTTGGCATGATGGTGTTCTTTCCTAAGTCGAGATGGGCGTACGTTTATGTTTTGTCGTGGGTGAGTCGCTCAGCAAACGAGATACCGATCGCCGACAAGACAAACAAAAAGTGGATCACGGCAATCATGGTGACGACTTGAATATTCTCTAAACTCAGATCGCTACTTAAATAGGTTTTTAACGCATGTACACCAGAGATGGAGATGATGGCAAACGCGAGTTTTAATTTCAGGTTATAGGTATTGACGTGATCAAGCCAGTCAGGCTTTTTCATGTCAGTGTTATCAAAGTGCCCGGTGGTTACGAAGAGTGATACACCCGCCAAAGCAACGACCCACACTAGTTGCGCCACCATGGTCATATCAACCAATTCGAGTACCTTAATAATCAAGCCAATTTTTTCCAGATCCCCGAAGAGTAAGGTATTCATCAGCTTGTAGGTCTCGTACAAAAATTTACCCAATATCCCAACAATGATGCCCACCAGACCCATATAAAACAATAACATCATGATCCGCATGCCATAAAGCATTGATCCTACGCTCGAGAGTAGCTTTTCCATTTTTTTCCTTGATAAAAAATTAAACCCAGAGGGCGATCAAAAAGATTCCTAGCATCATAAACGCAATCACAATTTTGGCAATCATTCCCAACATCATACCTAACCAAGTGGAGAGGGCGACTCTGGCTGCGCGCTGTTTTTTTGAGTATCCGCAGTGTACATTCAAGTCGCGATTTCTGTGGCGTGAAGATGGATTGTGCCGCATTTTCTGTTTGCTGCTCTTGGATGATCATTTTTAATGATCAACTTTCTCTCTCTTTTTAGGAAAGTGAATGATAGTCTAGGTCAAATATATTTTCTGTTTTTGCGGACATAATGTAGACATTGCCTTGATACGCAGTATCATCGCCGCATCTTGTATCTGCCCTCACATCTTCTATGCGTTTATTCAAACCAAGCACACAGTTAGCCGATTTGCCTTGCATCGAGATCGATCTGGATGCCATTAGGATCCTACCAAGCGCAAGTCAGTTTCGAACTGCTTTATTACAGCAAATCGCCAATGCGAAAAACCGCATCTATCTTTGCAGTCTGTATCTGCAACATGATGAGGCAGGACAAGAAATTCTCGATGCTTTATATGCAGCTAAACGCGCAAAACCTGCATTGGATATTAAGATTTTTGTCGATTGGCATCGTGCGCAGCGCGGACTCATCGGTGAGCAAAAACTGGTCGGTAAAATGGCTGGCAACGCTGCTTGGTATCAGACGCAAAGTGCGCAACAAGATTTTGTGATTCCGATTTATGGTGTGCCGATTCAAACGCGTGAGTTATTTGGCGTCTTACACCTAAAGGGTCATGTGATTGATGACACTGTGATTTATAGCGGCGCAAGTATCAACAATGTGTATTTGCATCAGTTAGATAAATATCGGCACGATCGTTATTGGTTTATACAAAATGTCGCGCTAGCAAATTCGATGTTGAACTGGATGCGACAATATTTTTTAGGCGCTTCGGCGGTTTGCCGTTTGGATTTGCCAGAAGTCCCGGCGACAAAGGAAATCCTTTCGGATATTCGGGCTTTTCGCGAACAACTAAAATCGGCACCGTATATTCTTGGTCACACAGCGGCTATCACACAAGCAAGGAGTCTGAGTGTTACTAGCTTGGTCGGTGTTGGTAAAGACAATGTTCTGAATCGTACCCTTTGCCAACTTATAGCAGCGGCTAAAAAGCAAATTACGATCTGCACGCCGTATTTTAATTTTCCGTTAGCGATCACACGCGAGGTAAATCGTGCTTTAGCGCGTGGAGTCAAGGTCACGATCATTATTGGCGATAAGACCGCTAATGATTTCTACATCCCACCAGAGCAAGCATTCAAAGCGATTGGCTGTTTGCCTTATCTGTATGAAATGAATTTACGTCGTTTTGCTAAAACACATCAGGCGGATATAGTCAGCGGCACTTTGGAAATTCACCTCTGGAAAGAGGGCGACAATACTTATCATCTAAAAGGCTTGTGGGTCGATGATTTATATACCTTGGTGACTGGGAATAATTTGAACCCAAGAGCCTTTCGTCTTGATCTAGAAAACGCCTTGCTATTCACAGACCCTAGCGGTGAATTACTGCCACAACGTAGAAAAGAACTCAGCGGCATTTTGCAGCACACGGCGGTGATCAAGCACTATCAAGAATTGGAAAAACTTCACGACTACCCACCGAAGGTGAAACAGTTATTGCAACGCTTGAGTCGAGTGCGATTGGATCGACTTGCTTACCGTGTACTTTGAAAGGTTTGAGGTTCTACGTTTTGTTACTTCGGTGCAGACTTGCAAAACCAGTGCGCTTGACACAGTCAACCTCTGCATCGGTCTGTGCCTTACCTCTCAATGTATCCAGAAATAAAAAACCGCTCAACTTTCATTGAGCGGCTCTCGTTAATCCATCGATGTGTGATGTCTATTAACGCAAGGTACGATTAAACACTTCCAATGTTCTTGACCAAGCTAAGCTTGCAGCAGCCTGATCAAAACGTGGCGTCGTATCGTTGTTGAAACCATGTTCTACGCCTTCGTAGACAAAGCCTTGATATTTCACGCCTGCCGCTTTTAATGCTTCTTCATGCTTAGGCCAACCAGCAACCAAACGCGTATCTTTGCTTGCATGATGCACCAATACTTCCGCCTTAATGTTAGGTACAGCATCTAATGCCGGTGCACCACCGTAGAAGGGCACCGCTGCTGCGAGATCTGGAATCTTAGTAGCCAAGAAGTTAGCAATGGCACCACCATAACAAAAACCGACTACGCCGACTTTTCCGTTGCTACCAGCGAGCGTTTTCAAAATGCCAGCAGCAGTGATGAAATCTTCACGCGTTTTCGCTTGATCGAGTTTTGGAAACAGTTCGCGCGCTTTATCTTCGGTGCNNCAATGGAAATAAAGCATCCGGTGCAAACGCGATAAAATTTTCTAATGCGACGCGACGTGCAACATCTTCAATGTGTGGATTCAAGCCGCGATTTTCATGCACAATCAGCACGGTTGGCAAAGGGCCTTTGGCGTTGGCGGGTTTGACCAAATAACCTCGCAGTGTGCCATAACCATTTGGTGATGGATATTCAACATAAGTCGCAACGATACGCGCATCATCAGGTTTAATTTGTTGCGCCATAGCGAAGTTGGGACTTAATGCCAGCAATAAGCCTTCCGCAGTAACTGCTCCTGCCGCATATTTACCTGCAGAACTTAAGAAACCGCGACGACTGATACCACCGTGTACGTATTGATCAAATAGCTTTAAAACTTCGGGGTGAAAATCTTTGGCACTTTGTTTTGGAAACTCCTGTGACATTCTTACTCTCCTCGTTAGTATTAGTACGATTAGTTGAACGCGATTTTGGTTCGCGTTCGTCACAATACACAGAAACGCCAAAGTTTGCTTGAGAGTAGGAAAAAATTGTTGATGAATGTAAAAAAGTCGGCATCATCTCTTTGGATTTGATGCCGACTTCGCTTTTAGTTGCCTAGAATTCACTACGTGTTAAGGCATCAAAAGGCTAGGGAAGTTTGAGTGCTTTCGCAATTTGTTTCCAATCGAGATATTTGAAGTTTTGCGCGCCATCTGGCAGACGCTTATGACCATCTTGTACGATCAAAATACCATCTTCATAGTTTGACCCGAAATTCGCTGAACTGACTTCCAAGCCATCCGTCTCTGAACTGCCGTCGATATTTTTGTCGATGTTGAAACCAATACGAAATTTTCCACGATAGCGAAATGGTGCCTGAGCATCGTAGATGATGTAGCTATTGTCACCCTGACTGGAAACGACAAGATAAGTCGCTTGCTTGCCGTGGTACAGTGCCAAGCCTTCGACATCCGCATGCAGCCGTTCGCCAACTTTGGCAATCAGTTTTAGTGGACTAGCTTGTGCCGCGTCGGCATTGGTTAACCACACACCACGCTTTTCTTCACCGATAAATAATTGCCCGTTTTTGTCGTTGACCACGCAACCTTCAGGTTGTGTTGCAATCTTTAATTGACGTAGTTGTGTACCTTGAAATTTGCCGTTTTTTCTCTCGATACGCCAGTGCTGTACTACACCGTCTTTGTCATTCACAAAGGCTTCGAGTCCACCGTGATTCGGTTGATAGAGACAGGTTCCGTAAATATTTTCTAGGCCTGTCACGATGCGACTTACTTCGCTCACCGTGCCGCGACTATCGATATCGAAAATGACCAAGCTAAGGTCGTCCCTTTGTGTAGCGATAGCGATATCACTAACGCCATCTTGCCACTGGATTTGCTGTCGCACATCGACGTTATTTAAACGTCCAACTTCCAGTAATTGAGTTTGCTTGCCTTGTAAGTCATACACCAGTAAGCCTTGTTTTTTATTGGTGCCAAGTACACGACTTAATTGACCATCAACTGGATGGCGCCAGATTGCGGGATCATCCGCTGCATCACCGAGACGTTGCATTTCTTCGGTTTGTGCCTGAGGAATCAACACTGGAATAACTTCTTGCGAAGCTTCTTTTTTGCGCGACAGGCTAGTGACGTGCATCCAACTTTTCTTGTTGTCATCGCGTAGGTAGAAGTTAGTTTTGCCGTCTACCTCAAGTGTGCGCAAATTGCCTGTTTGTTGTGGCCAGGCTACAAGTTTTTTGTTTGAAAAGTGTTTTGTGATTTTCCAATCTTGTTTTACTGGAGCGGATAGAAAAATGTTTTTCCCTGCCTCATCTAAGACGGCGATTCCACTGGAGAAAACATGCATCGCTTGCGCACCCTGTTGCAATTGACCGTGTGGCTGGCGTAATTGCACTGCTTGACGTGCGGCACTGCTTTCTGATTGCGCTGAGTAAGCCCAGACGCCAAAATCTTCTTCGTTCACGTATAAAGTTTCGGTTTGATCGTCAACTTCACAAGATTTCGCATTTGCAGGCAAAGCCAGATTGCGCACTAAACGTGGCTGGCTACCCTCCAGTAGCCACTGTTGTGCATGGCCACTTTTTGCAATCAAGAATAGGTGCATGAGTTGTTGTTGATCGCGAAACAAGCAGCTTGCATCGAGTGCAGCAGTCGCTACTGGTAACTTCGTTTGCAATTGAAACTGGCCTTGTTGAATCCGAATCGGCAAGGCATTTTGAGTATCGCTATTGATTAATACTGCTAAGGTATGATCGGTGTTTTCGCGCAGATCAAAATGTTTCGCACGCACTTTCATATTCGCACGTTCCATGCCTGTTGGTGATAATAGACGTAATGCTTTTTTGTCTAAGACCAACCAATCACCGTTCGCGAGGGAGCGGAAATCAAGCGAGCTTTTAACAAAATCCGGCAATTGTTTTACTTGTGTGCTTGGATTGGCGCTAGCGAAGTGACTTGTTAAGGCAACTCCTGCTAAGACACTAGCTTGCACTACACGCCGCCATGGTGTCTGAAAAAAAGGTAAGTTTTGCATAAATGTACGGTATTCAAAAAATAGGTTAATGGCCTATCCCCAAAAAAATTGTGAATAGGCCGTGGCTCACTTGTGATTGCAGTTTAGAAATTGATCTTCAAACTCGCCTTGTAAGTGCGACCATACTGTTCATATTGGGCATTCAAAGCTTTCGTTCCCAGATACACATAGTAGATTTCATTGTTGAGATTATTCGCTTCAAATACGAGTTGATAGCGACGATTGATTTGGTAAGACAAGGAAAAATCGACTTGCTTTTGCGTGTCGACCATACGATCCTGATCAGCTGCCAAGATGTCCGAACCCACTTCTAATAAATACGGCGATTTATAGTTGAGTGCCAGGCGTGTGCTGATCGCGCCATCTTCGTAACCCAACATCAGATTGCCAACGCGATCCGACTGCCCTGGCAATTGTATGCTACGGGTTTTATAGCTGTTACTGGCTTTGTCGAAACGGCCAATGCTAGCGTCAGATTTACTCAAGCTCAGATTGGCAGAGAAGATCAAATGATTGAAAGGCGCTGGTAACATGCGTAAAGATTGGCTATAACCGAGTTCCAAGCCTTGTACTTTCGCTTTATCACCGTTGGCATAACTAATCGCTGTGGTGTACCCAGTCCACGGTGCCGTGCCCGCTAGATTGGTGGTGTAGGTGAAGTTTTTAATATCTTTATGGAACAGATAGGCCGATACACTTCCATCGTCTTGCAAGCGACGTTCGATACCAAAATCGAGATTGCTTGCCTTCATAGGATTGAGCAGAGGATTGCCAATCTGCGCTTCTGTACTACTGATTAGGTTGACTCCCGGTGCTAGCTGACTAAAATTGGCACGCACCACGGCATTTGTCCAAGCTGCACGCAAACTGGTTTTGGCATCGACATCGTAGCGACCTTGTAGCGTCGGCAACCAATTATTGTAAGAACGTGAACTTTGATTTGGTGTGCTGACACCGGCGACAATCTTATTCCCCGAAGCATCGAATTGCGTGCGTTCTAATCGTGTTCCGACCAATAAGCTAAAGTTCTCAGAATGAAAACCATTTTGAATATAGGCTGCATCAATGTTTTCATCCATAGAAAAATCATTGATCGCTGATTCCACAGTAGAACGGGCGGCGGCGCGATTCGCGTTCGCCACACGCGCACGCAAGGCAACAGGATCTAATCCTAAACCGATGCGTCCGAGTGGATAAGCTAATTCTTGTCCAACAAAAGACGACATCGAAGTTGCACCGGCACCCCAATAATTCGCGGCGCTTGCACTACTACTGTAGGCAAATTGATCCGTATCATTTTTCTTATTGCGCTGACTGGTCTTGAGACCAAATTTCAATTTCGCATCCCAATCGCCTAGATCGAAAGTTTTGCCGAGATCAACGCGAGCATGATGTTCTTTGTCGTCAGAAAAACGCGTTTGAAAGGTCAATGCATTCAAAGCGAATTTGCTAGGGTCGTAGGCGCTGGCTGGGGCATTGAGCTTTGGTAAATTCGTTTGTGTAAAGCTGATGTCATTGAAATTCGACGTGCCACGGAAACGTGCATCGTTTAAGGCATCTGGCGTGTCATCAGAAGCGGTGCTTTGCGCAATATTCGCTTCAAGTTTCCAACCTTGAATATGCTGTTCAGTGCCCGATAAGAGCGATGTGATTTCTTGCGTGTATTTGCGTTGGCGCAAACGACGTTCTAACCGCGCGGTGGCAGGCACACCTTCAATTAAGGCACCGCCGCTGACATTACTCACCGTTAGGCGATCACGTACTTCGTCATCACTAAATTTACTTATGAAACTGCGCATGAAGTAACTGCTCTCAGCATTTGGTCGCCAATCTAAATTGAGTGCAAATGCTTGACGTTCACGCACCGGCAAATAGTCGCGCAATTCGAGACCAGACAAACGACCATTGCTCCATGCGCCGCCAGTCTCTAAATTATCGGAGCCAAATTCTCGCTTTTCCATACTCAAACCTGCAGCAATACCAAACTTGCCATCGAGCAGACGATCGGCAAACAAGAGTCCGACGTTGGGACTAGTCTTTTTGATGTTTTCGTCATAGCTGACACCGGCATTCATGGACATCACTTGCTGTGGCAGATCGAAGCCGGTGAGGGCTTTCACTTCTACAGTGGCACCGAGTGAATTGGCATCCATATCTGGGCGCAAAGTTTTGATGACTTCCAGAGTGCGGATAATTCCTGACGGCAGCACGTCGAGTGCGACGGCGCGGCGGCTTGCTTCTGGCGAAGGCACCAGAGCACCATTGATCGTGATGGCATTTAAATCTGGCCCTAAGCCACGCACGGTGATGTAGCGTCCTTCGCCTTGATCACGTTGCACTGAGACACCAGGTAAACGCGCTAATGCTTCTGCTGCATTCTTGTCTGGTAAAGCACCGATGTCGTCGCTGCTAATGACGCTGACGATGTTGTCGGCTTTTTCTTGTATCTCTAAAGCTTTGCGCATACTGGCACGTTGACCGGTGATGGTGACACTTTGCGGCTCATAGGCAATTGTGCCACCCATAGTCGTTTGTGTTTGTGCTTGCGCATGCATCATGCATAAGACACCAAACGTGATAGCGCTCAGTTTACATAAATTGGCTGAAGTAGCCGTGGTCTTCGAACTGTGAAGTGGCGTGTTATGAGTTTGGTGCGATGTGTGTTTCATGATGTGTCGGGCTGGATTGGTGATGGAAAAGCCCGCAGTCTAGAAGTGAAATATGTCAGTCGCGTTACAGACTTTTTTTGCGTCTATCTTCGTAGTCTATTTTTCTGTATTCGAGGAAGCGGTGATCTATATTCTGAGCTGAAATGACCAGCATCGTGGAAAGATAGTCGTGACGCATTTCGACTGATCAGTTGCTTCGCTTCTTCTAGTGTTGCTGTTTTCTCCGGTCTTATCCGTGTTCAAAGAACGGATGAAAATGCATCGCCTTCGCACCATGCAGACACCTTGTTTATTATTTGTGAGCTGTTTGCACCTGTGTTGTTTTTCTTGCCGCGTAGTTTTGTTTTGGGTCAATGTCAGCGTTTGTCATTTTCCGGTCATACAAACGGTATAGTCTCGCGCGCATTGTCCAGTCTGGATTGATCAATTACGCAGGCCATGATGCTCTCACTTCACAGAACACCACTCTCTCTTTTTGCATTCGCTCTCTTGCTCACTTTGACTGCCTTCAGTACGATCGGCGTGGCAAAACCGATTGAGTCAATTCAATGGCTAGATGTGATTGCAGAGGGCGGAACGTCAGTGATGGCTGGCTTGTGGTTACTGATGACATTAAGTAGTAGACCGCGTGGCAAAGTCACATACTTGTTAGCCACGGGCATGGGTTTGATCATGCTAGGTGCTTGGGCTGATTGCATGGATGAGTTCTATCGTGTCGGTAAGGAGCAGCTTTGGGATCATTGGTTGGAGGCCGTATTTACCTTAGGTGGAATGCTGATCTTGACCGCTGGCTTGTATTTCTGGCGTCATGAGCAGTTTTCGTTGAATCAACATTTGCAAAAGCGTGAACGCTTGTTTCGTGACCATCTTGCCTTTGACCGTGTCACGCAATTGGTTGATGCGAGTTATCTTCGTCGCCTGATTGCAATGGAACAGGAGCGTCGTTCAAGCGTTCACAATTGTGTAGCACTGTTGGATATTAATTCCTTTCATGTACTGAATCGGGATCATGGTGTAGAAGAGGGCGATCGCGCCTTGCAAGCGGTGGCACATATGTTATTGCTCAATTTGTCGAGTCAAGATGTCTTGTGTCGCTATGCGGGCGATCGTTTCGCCATTTATATGCCCGCCACGACGATAGCCTTGGCACAAAGCAAACTCGATCACTTATGCAAGATGGTGGGGCAGATGCATTTTTACACGCAGACCCAACAGGTACAGATCAGCTTAAGAGCTGTCTGTAGTGAAGCAGTGGAGCAATTGGAGGATTTGTTAGCGCGATTGGACCCCCTCGATCCAGTCTCCATGTTGAGCGAAGAGACCGAAACGCTCGCTCGGTTGCCTCGCGCAACTGCGTTTAGTTAAGCTCATTGTCGCTTGATGTCCTATTTTTCTATTAGCGAGCCCTGTTTGTTCGCCCAGCATCATGCGATGCTGGCGTGGCAGAGCGCGCAACGATTTGAAGTCGATTTGGAAGGAGCACGCAAAGCCAGCAAGTTGTCTGTACACGACTTTGAACGATCGGATCGCAAGATTAGTCCAGAACAGTATTTAAAAATGTTGCAGTATCTGGCTCGCCAGTCACATAGTAGCGATACCAGTTTTATCTTAGGACAGCATATGTTGCCAGGGCATTATGGCAGCGCCAGTCAGGCACTTTTGTATGCAAAAAATTTGCGTCAAGCCTTGCAGATACTTGTGCAATTTCAAACTGTCTTGTGTCCACTCATGACACCACGAGTGAAAGAGGAAAACGGGCAAGTCATTCTGTATTGGATGGATCATTGGGGTGCCCCAGAGATGCTACCGTTTTTGGTGGAAATGCATATGACCGCGGTCACCGCCATGTGTCGTTGGCTGAGTGAGCAACGCTTGCCGTGGCGTTATTGTTTTAATCGCAGCCGTGCCCGCCATATCGAACAACATCAGGTGCACTTAGGACGTGATCTACGTTTTGACTGTTATCTTGATGCGATGATCATACCGGCTGAATTTTTAGATACACCGTGGCCACGCGCCAATACTGTGACAGCTGAGTTGGCCATTGCGCAAGCGACCTCAACAGCATTGCATGAACCACCAGCACAAAGCATTATTCCCCAATTGTATGATTACCTCGCTCGCAATTTGCGCTGCGAACCCAGCTTAGAAAAAGCAGCTCAGCATTTTGACTGCAGCATCGCGACCTTCAAACGTCACCTAGCCAGACACGGCACACATTTTCAAGCAGAGCTAGATCAAGTTCGCACGCACATGGCGCTTTACCTATTTCATTTTCAATCGATGGATAACGAAGGCGTCGCCGCCTATCTTGGCTTTCACGATGCGACAAATTTTCGCCGTTCGTTTAAACGCTGGACAGGACAGACGCCTAGTTTGTTACGGTTGGCCTTGGAGTAGTGTTAGACCGATCATTGACGATCAAAAAACGTATAAGCAAACGCGAAATCATTCGTTTTCAAATCTTATTCGCATCTTTAATCTCCACACATCGATTTATTAATTATCTGTGTGGAGATCAAAAAAATGAAGTTACTGAAAACCCTAGCTTGCGCTTTCACAATTGGCGCAACAGCTCTTGCACCATTCGCGTCTGCTGCAGACGTCACATTGCTCAATGTCTCCTATGATCCAACCCGTGAGTTATACCAAGATGTGAATGCGGGGTTCGCTAAGCTTTGGCAAACTAGGACGGGAGATAAACTGAGCATTAAACAATCCCATGGTGGTTCAGGCAAACAAGCACGCGCGGTGATTGATGGTTTGGATGCCGATGTGTTGACCTTGGCGTTAGCCTACGACATTGACGCGGTTGCAGAGAAAGGCTTGCTCGATAAGGCTTGGCAAAAACGCCTAGCACACAACGCTTCGCCTTATACATCCACAATCGTTTTTTTGGTGCGTAAAGGAAATCCGAAAGCAATTAAAGATTGGAACGATTTGGTGAAGCCGGGCGTTGCTGTGATTACGCCGAATCCAAAAACCTCTGGCGGGGCGCGCTGGAATTATTTGGCGGCTTGGGGTTACGCGTTGAAACAAAAGGCTGGGACGAATGCGAGTGCCAAAGATTTTGTCCAGAAGTTATTTAAAAATGTGCCCGTACTAGATTCTGGCGCGCGAGGTTCTACCGTGACGTTTTCTGAGCGTGGTATTGGCGATGTTTTGATTACTTGGGAAAACGAGGCTTATCTAGCGTTGAAAGAATTTGGTGCCGACAAACTACAAATCGTCACGCCGAGTTTAAGTATTTTGGCGGAGCCACCTGTCACTGTGGTTGACAAAACAGTGGATAAACGTGGCACGCGTAAAGTGGCGGAGGCTTATCTAAATTATTTGTACACTGAAGAAGCCCAAGACATCATCGGCAAACATTTTTACCGTCCCACATCTGAACGTGCAGCGAAAAAATATGCAGGTCAATTTGCAAAAGTCAGTTTGTTCAAGATTGATGAAGTATTTGGTGGTTGGACTAAGGCGCAAAAAGAACATTTTTCTGATGGAGGTGTATTCGATCAAATTTATCAAGCAAAGTAATTTTCGTTTTCTTTGGGACGTAAGCGATGATTTCTACCTAAGTAAAATTTAGGCGTAAATATAGATCGTGTTTACCAGTCACTTTGGTCCCCCAAGCAAATGTGACGTTGAGCATTCGCGAGGATGTGTTGTTGGACGTGTTGTTGGACATATTGTTAGAGGTATTATTTATCAAAGCTTCCCCCCTTTGGTTTTGATGAAGTGATCAAATCAAACTGATCTTGGTGTTGCGCGACTTAAAAATGTTTTCAGAGATTTTATCTCTAAGGGACATTTTTAATGTCGCGCTTTTTTATTTTTCTGCATTCGTTGAGTGCGGAAATAGAGTGCATAAATCATTTAAGTAAGTGCAAATTACTTCGTTGGTTTTGATTGATACGTCTTTTAATCTGTACTGATTCAATTGATGTGATCGGAGAAAATAATGACTTATACAGGATTAAATCACTACCTCAATAGCTTGCCAACGCAGAGTGGTAGTCATTTATTTGCAGGTAAAGATGGACGTATTTCTGCGCGATTTTTCAACGCGCGTTTAAGCAGTGTGTTTCAACCGATACGATCAAGCGTAGATTGTCGATTGTTAGGGTATGAAGCTTTTGTAAGGACGCTGTCATTGAATGATCAAGGGCTCAGTATTTGGAAATTGTTGGAGCATGCAACTACCGATGATGAGTCCGTTGAACTTGATCGTCTGTGCCGCTTACTTCACGCAATTAACTTTTTTCGTCAAACAGTGATGGAAGAAAGTGATTTGTATTTGAGTGTGCATAATCGTTTGTTGACCGCAGTCGCTGGTAATCATGGTGCGGCATTTCAGCGCGTACTTTCCAAGTTAGATATTTCACAGGAAAAAATTGTTTTGCAATTGCCTGCGATTGTTCCAAGTCAGCGTTGGGCAATCACACACGTCGCTGAGAATTATCGTCGTAATGGATTTCGTCTTGCGGTTCATGCACAACACATTGAGCAGGCGTTTGACTTACTAGAACGCGTGCGTCCTGAAGTGATTAAGCTCCACCTACAGAGCAGTCTTGCCGATAAAGATGTCTGGCTGTTTGAAGATCTACTAAGACAAGCGGCGCAACAAGCCTGTCTGATTATTGTGCGTAAAGTGGATCAATTACAGGCATTTCATAAATTACGTGAGTTAGCAGATGATCGTCTTCTATTTGCAGTGCAAGGAAATGCCATTGATATTGCGCGCTCGAGTTTGATAGCCGCTGTGGTGAAATCATCACCCAAATTCCAAGTCAAGAGTGGCATTGGTGACAAGTCTCGACAAGGCTGTTGTTGATGGTTCGCCTGCAATTTTTTTGGTCGGAACGCTGCTTTAGCTTATGCAGAAATCGACTATAGAAATATGAAAAAAATCGTTTTCTATATAACTTGACCGTGCAATCATGTGATGTCTATAGCTAATTCAGTAATAAAGGTTTCACATGGCATTCCTTTCAAAAAATCGGGCGAAGGCGCGACGGGTGATACCCGGCTTTCACTTATCGGTGGGATTTACCTTGTTTTATCTGGGGTTGATCGTTCTGATTCCTTTGTCCGCTGTTTTCCTTAAAACCTTCACGATGACCTGGGATGCCTTTTGGCAGACCGTGACTTCTGAGCGCGTGATGGCATCGTATCGACTGACATTTGGTGCGTCGCTGCTGGCTGCTTTTATTAATGTGATTTTTGGCGGCATTTTGGCTTGGGTTTTGGTGCGCTATAAATTTCCGGGTAAGCGATTGATTGATGCTTTTGTCGATTTACCGTTCGCTTTACCGACCGCTGTGGCAGGGATTACTTTGGCGACTTTGTATGCGCCGAACGGATGGTTAGGGAAGTTGCTGGTGCCATTTGATATCAAGGTCGCATACACACCTTTGGGTGTGTTGGTGGCATTAATTTTCATTGGCTTACCCTTCGTTGTGCGTACTGTGCAGCCGGTGTTGGAAGAGGTGGAAAAAGAATTGGAAGAAGCAGCGATCAGTTTGGGTGCTAGCCATTGGCAGACATTTGTGCGGGTGATTTTCCCTACAATTTTGCCTGCCGTATTGACCGGCTTCGCGCTTGCCTTTGCGCGTGCGACTGGGGAATATGGCTCAGTGATTTTTATCGCAGGCAATATGCCGATGATTTCTGAAATCACACCCTTATTCATGATTACCAAACTCGAACAATACGATTACGCAGGTGCAACGGCGATCGCTGCCGTGATGTTGATTATTTCCTTTATTTTGTTATTGGCGATTAATGCGCTGCAAGCTTGGACGCGTAGTCGTCAAACAGCAGGGAGAGAATAATGACGACACAAACTGTAGCGAATCCACGTATAGAACCACCTCTGCAACTGCAGGCGACTTTAGAGCCCATATGGGTGCGGGTATTGTTGCTTACGGTAGCACTGGCGTTTGTCACTTTGTTTTTGTTCATACCTTTGGTTGCCGTATTTACTGAGGCATTGCGAAAAGGCTGGGATGTGTATCTGGCATCCATTCAAGAACCGGATGCAGTGTCTGCGATCAAACTAACTTTGATTGCTGCGGGTATTGCCGTACCTTTGAATTTGATTTTTGGTGTTGCCGCAGCTTGGGCTATCGCTAAGTTTGAGTTCCGCGGTAAAAATGTTCTGTTGACTTTGATCGACTTGCCGTTTTCAGTATCGCCGGTGATTTCGGGCTTGATTTATGTCCTGCTATTCGGTGCGCAAGGTTGGTTTGGTGAATGGCTGCGCGAGCACGACATCAAAATTTTGTTTGCAGTGCCGGGCATCGTGTTGGCAACAATTTTCGTCACCTTTCCTTTTGTTGCGCGCGAATTGATTCCTTTGATGCAGGCGCAAGGTAGTGAGGAAGAAGAGGCGGCTTTGGTATTAGGCGCATCCGGGTGGAAGACTTTCTGGCATGTGACTTTACCGAATATCAAATGGGGTTTGTTGTATGGCGTGATCTTGTGTAACGCACGTGCAATGGGTGAGTTTGGTGCGGTGTCTGTAGTGTCTGGGCATATCCGTGGCGAGACCAATACCATGCCTTTGCAAGTCGAGATTTTGTATAACGAGTACAACTTCACGGCAGCGTTTGCAGTCGCTTCACTGTTGACTTTATTAGCGCTAGTCACACTGGCTTTGAAAACCATCGTGGAATGGAAGACTGACGAATCGCGTCAGCGCATGCCACAGGAATAATTTAAAGCCCCTCGCCCGCAAGCGGGAGAGGGGTTGGGGTGAGGGCAGTGAAGAACTGGCAAAGGCATTGAAAGGCATAGTCTCACGCTGATGTGCGGCACCTCCCGATTCGAGCATGTCATCCGAATCTGAACTTCCCTCATCCCCAACCCTTCTCCC
>DLGN01000274.1:6657-8213 GCA_002482715.1 Oxalobacteraceae bacterium UBA7693 | reverse complement strand
AGAGAGCGCAGAGTTTTTTTGTGAGTTTCGGTGTATCTTCGACAGAATCTCATGACGCTTTACTTTGCGTACTCTGCGCCTCTACGGCGAAAGTTTCTTGCCCCTTTATGCGAGCATTAAAAATGCTTCAAACCAATTGCGGCTTTGACTTCATCATTGGTTCTTGCTGCCACTTCACGGGCGCGATAGGTACCTTCTTTGAGTAATTGCAAGACATGACCGCGATCTTTTTCGTACTCCTGACGACGTTCACGAATCGGACGCAACATGTCTTGAAGTACGCCTTCGAGGCGTGCTTTAACTTTGCTATCGCCAAGACCACCGCGTACATAATGATCTTTCATCGCTTGTAGTGCATCTTTATCGGTATCGAAAGCATCGAGATAAGTGAAGGCAACATTCCCTTCCAAATGGCCCGGATCTTCAACCTTTAGATGCAAAGGATCGGTGTAGACATTACGCACTGCCAGTTTGATATCGGCTTCGCTGGCGCCTAAGTTGATGACATTCCCTAAGGACTTACTCATTTTGGCTTTACCATCAATACCAGGCAAGCGACCAATTTCTGGAACCAGGGCTTCGCATTCGACCACAATATCTTTTTTCGCTAAACGGTTGAAGCGACGCACGATTTCATTGGTTTGTTCGATCATCGGAATCTGATCTTCGCCAACGGGTACCAAGGTCGCCTTGAAAGCAGTGATATCTGCCGCTTGGCTGACTGGATAGGTGAAGAAGCCTGCCGGAATATCGCGTTCAAAATTACGCAAGATGATTTCTTGTTTGATCGTCGGATTGCGCTCCAGACGCGAAATGGTGACCAGATTCATGTAGTAAAAGGTCAGTTCGGTCAACTCAGGGATTTGCGATTGAATAAAAATCGTTGATTTACTCGGGTCGATACCAACCGCTAAATAATCTAATGCAACTTCGATCACATTGTTGTGAACTTTGGCCGGATCATCCATATTATCAGTCAAAGCTTGGGCGTCGGCGATCATGATGTATTGCTTATATTGATCCTGATAGGTGACGCGGTTGCGCAGACTACCGACATAGTGACCAAGATGCAGCGGGCCGGTTGGACGGTCACCAGTCAAGATTAAATGCTGCTTGTTGGCGGATGGTTGATGCGAAGCTGGTGTTTCTGCCTTGGCTTCTGTGGAATTTGCTGCTTGCTCGCTCATGAATGATCCGAAAAATGTTGAGAATAGAAATCTTTATGTAGAAATAAAAATGCCGCACTTATTCAGAAGGGCGGCATCATGGATTCTGTGTTTGCTGTAGTCGAAATCGGGTGCCACCCTTTTTAAAGGTGCTCCGCCAATAGCCATGATTGATAATGAATGTGCATTTCATGCAGGCATAATGCCGTTTCTCACTGTTTTTTGTCAAGATTTGTCTATCTGCTCATGGTAAAATCGCGCGCTTAGATTAGTGATGCCACGAATGGTGTCTTGTCTTTTTGAATAATAGGAGAGCTTACGAAAAATAGACGCTAGCGTCGTTACTGTTGCCTAGTCGTACACTTGTACTGTCTTCGGCAACGCGCCTAG
>DLGN01000274.1:6362-6578 GCA_002482715.1 Oxalobacteraceae bacterium UBA7693 | reverse complement strand
GAATAGAAAGCTTTTGAAGTGAACTCTGCACCGACCAAACTCATCATCGCTTCGCGCGAAAGCCGTCTTGCTATGTGGCAGGCTGAAAATGTCCGTGATCGTTTGCGTGCATTGTATCCCGCTTGCGATGTGCAGATTTTGGGGATGACCACACGTGGTGATCAGATTTTGGACCGAGCTTTGTCGAAGGTCGGTGGTAAAGGTTTGTTTGTTAAA
>DLGN01000274.1:0-6243 GCA_002482715.1 Oxalobacteraceae bacterium UBA7693 | reverse complement strand
TTGCCTGAGGGCTTTGCCTTGGCGGCGATTTTGGAACGTGAAGATCCGCGCGATGCTTTTGTTTCTAATCAATTTTCGTCTTTATCAGAGCTGCCCGATGGTGCTATTGTTGGGACTAGTAGCTTGCGTCGCCAAGCCTTAATTTCTGCGCGTTTTCCGCACTTGGTGATCAAGCCTTTACGCGGCAATTTGGATACCCGTTTGCGCAAGCTTGATGAGGGTGAATATGCGGCGATTATTTTGGCTGCAGCGGGTCTGAAACGTCTTGGCTTACCAGAACGTATTAAAGCATTTTTGGAACCTGTCGAAAGTTTGCCAGCGGCCGGGCAAGGTGCGATGGCGATTGAAATTTTATCGACGCGTCAAGATCTGCTTCATGCTTTAGCGCCTCTGAATGATCTGCGTAGTTTTCAGGCGGTTTCGGCAGAGCGTACTGTGTCGAAAGCTTTTGGGGGAAGTTGTCAGATTCCATTGGCAGCATTTGCGCAAATTGAAAATGGTGAAATGCATTTACGTGCGATGGTAGCGACACCGGATGGCAGTCAGTCTTGTAAAGCAGAAGTGCGTGGTAACGCGGAACACTTCGAAGCATTGGGAATGCAAGTAGTTGCTAGCCTGCGTGCGCAAAATGCGGATGCGATTTTGGCGGTTTGCCGAGAAACTGAGCAGGCCTGAGCTGCACAGGTGAATTCCACACAAACAGAGATAGCGATGCAAGCTCCGGCGGTCATCATTACGCGTCCACCGCATCAAGCCCAGCACCTGCACGCGCTGTTAGAAAAGGCCGGGCGATCCACGATTGTTTTTCCATTGTTTGAGATTGAACCGATCTCAGAGAATGCAGCGCTCGACCAAGCTTTGCGTGAATTAGCGAGTTTTGCTTTGGTGGTGTTCGTTAGTCCGAATGCGGTTGATGCGTGGTTTCAGCGCTTAGCTTCCGTATGGCAGTGGCCGGCCGAAGTCGCGATTGCTGTTGTTGGTGCGGCTAGTCGCCAAGCATTGCTTAACTATGGCATCAATGATCAGCATGTACGTATTTTTAGTCCAAGTAATGCGGAGAGAACAGATTCTGAAACCTTATTAACAGTTGTGGATTTGCCAGCATTGAAATCGAAGAAATTGTTGTTAGTGCGGGCTGATTCTGGGCGAGATTTTTTGGCCGACGCTTTACGTGACGCGCAGATTGAAGTGCAAGCGATTACCGCTTATCGACGTGTGACGCCAACATTTGATGCGTCGAAAAGACAAGATTTACAGACTTATTTGAATGCAGGCTGCGATTGGGTGATCACTAGTTCGGCGGTGCTAAAAACCTTATTAAATTGGTGCGCTCAGCTCGATCAGCCGGATGCAGTCGCCAAAATGCAACAACAACATTTGTTTGTGCCTCATTTTCGTATCGCTGAGGTCGCAAGCGAATTAGGATTTAAACACATTCGTCTGACTGCTTCAGGCGACGAAAAGCTCTTACTCGCGTTACAATCACCATTATGACTGAACAAACTCCCTCTACCGACACCATGTCAACGACCAATAATGCGACTGAAGCAACTGCTACAACTGCGGCAAGTGTCTCTGCAGAGAACACACAGGCTGCTGCAAGTGTGAACACAAATGCAAATGGAAGTGCGTATGCAGGCAATGCCAATAACACGCCTTATATCGTCTCAGGTGTGTTGGCGCTGTTATTAGCTGCGCAATGGTATAGCTCGCAAAATCAGATGAGCACTTTGCGAGAAGAGGTTGCGCGGCGTTTGCAAACAGCGGATATCAATAATAACGAAATTAAAGGGATTGCAAAGAACGTGCAGGAGTCTTCGCGCGATATGCAAGCCAAAGTCAGTGTGCTAGAAGCGAAACAAACGGAAGCGCAAGGTCAGCAAGTGGCGCTTGAACAGTTGTATCAAGATTTATCCAAGAGCCGTGATGAATGGGCTTTGGCCGAAATTGAACAAGTATTGGCAACGGCCAGTCAGCAATTGCAATTGGCTGGTAATGTGCAGGGCGCATTGATTGCTTTGCAAAACTCAGACGCACGTTTGGCAAAGGCAGAAAAAACCCAATTTATCGCAGTGCGAAGAGCAATCGCAAAAGATATTGAGATGCTCAAAGCCTTGCCACAATTAGATATGACTGGCTTGGTTTTACGACTCGATAGCGTGATCGCGCAAGTTGATAATATTCCTTTGTGGTCGGATGAAAAACCACCTGTCGTCTCTACGCCGCCTAAAGTCCCATTACGTGTATTGCCAAGATCGTCGAAGGCAAAAAATGACAAAGTGGAAGAGGCTACGGAGAGCACTTTCGCTGCACAATTGCAAGATCGTTGGCAGAGTTTTTCCAGTGAGATGTGGAGCGAGATGAAGCAATTGATTCGCGTGCGTAATGTCGAATCACCAGATGCCTTATTGCTCAATCCTTCACAAGCCTATTTTGCGAAAGAGAATTTGAAATTACGTTTGCTCAATGCGCGTTTGGCATTGTTGTCGCGTAACGAAGGTGCCTTCCGAAGCGATATGATTTCAGCACAAGATTTGATTTCTAAATATTTCGATGTGCGTTCAAAACAAGCGCAAACGGCACAAGCTTTGTTAAAGCAAATTCAAAGCAATAACTTGTCGATAGAAATGCCTGCATTAACAGAAAGTCTTAATTCTGTTCGCAATTTCAAGGTAAAACCTTAATCTCACCAAAAACCCATGCGTATCTTTATTCGTATTCTCATTCTGTTTGCCTTGGCTGTCGGTATCGCGATTGGCGGGCGTTTTAACGCTGGTAATGTGGTGTTGTTCTATCCACCTACACGAATTGATGTCTCTTTGAATTTCTTCTTATTGATTTTGGCAGCCGTATTTTTTGTAGTGTATGTGATCGTGCGTACGATCGTTGTCACTACCGAGATGCCAAAAAAAGTTGCGGAATATCGTCAAAGCAAGCGTGAACGCGAAAGTAATCGTGCGCTTCGTGACGCATTGAAGGCGCTATTTGAAGGTCGTTTTGGACACGCCGAAAAGTCCGCGGTGAAAGCCTTAGATTTGCCGGAGAACAAAGCTCTCGCCAGTTTGATAGGCGCAAAAGCAGCGCATCACATGAGTCAATCCGAGCGTCGTAATGCTTGGTTCGCAGGGATCGAAGACGATACTGCATATAAGACTGCGCGTTTAGTCACGATGACTGAATTGTATGTAGATGAACATAAAGCTGAGCAAGCCTTAGATGCGGTCAAAGAATTGAACGCCCGAGGTAAGCGACACATTCAAGTATTGCGCTGGGCATTAAAGGCGAATCAACAGGCGAAGAATTGGACCGAGGTTGTGAAGTTAGTTCGTACTTTAGAAAAAAATCACGCAATTCATCCCGCCTTGGCTGGACGTTTGCGTGAAATGTCGTACGAGGCCTTGTTGAAAGAAAATGGACATGATGCCGAGTCTTTGCGCCGCATCTGGAGTGAAGTGCCAGTTGCTGAACGTAAAAATCGCTATATTGCTGTGATCGCGGCTGCAGCATTTACTCAATGCCAATTGCTGGAAGAAGCGAGAAATATCGTGGAACGAGCGCTAGCCGAAGAGTGGGATAATCGTTTATTGCGTAGCTATCGCGAAGCAGCTGGTGTTGAGGGGTCTGCGGCTTTGCGTTCGCAAATCGAACATTGTGAAGATTGGCTGAAGAAGCAGGTAAAAAATGCGGAACTCGAACTGACCTTGGGTGTATTGTGTTTTCATCAAAAGCTATGGGGTAAAGCACAAGTGCATATGGAAGATGCTTTAAGTCACGCCCAAGAAGCTCGTGTCGTCCGTGAAGCAAATTTGAGCTTGGCGCAGTTGCATGAAAAGCTGGGACAGCCTGCTGAGGCGACTAAACACTACCGTCAATGTGCGCTGGCAACAAGTTTATAAACGAGAGATTTGCGAATTGATCTGACAGATTAATCGGATTAAAATCGGCAACAAAGCTGCTGAAGTAAATCCAGAAGAGCTGCTGCAATGCACCAAATATGCCTAAAAATCGCTATAATCCTGCCATTACTGAGTGATTGTGTTGGATTTAACCTGAAAGTGTCTTATGAGTTTAAATAAAGTATCTGCCGGCCGTGATTTGCCAAACGATTTTAATGTGATTATCGAGATTCCTATGAACGCGGATCCGATTAAATATGAAGTAGATAAAGAAAGCGGCGCGATTTTTGTTGACCGCTTTATGGGTACGGCGATGCACTATCCATGCAATTACGGCTATGTACCAAATACAATTTCTGGCGATGGCGATCCAGTCGATGTTTTGGTGATCACACCATTTCCATTGATCCCAGGCGTTGTTGTGCGTTGCCGTCCTATCGGCATTTTGAATATGCACGACGAAGCAGGTGCAGACGGTAAAGTTTTAGCAGTACCTATCGACAAAATTTTACCTATCTACCAACACTGGCAAAAACCAGAAGATTTGAACATTCTGCGTTTGAATCAAATCCAGCATTTCTTTGAACATTACAAAGATTTAGAACCAGGTAAATGGGTCAAGATCGACGGTTGGGGCAGTACAGATGATGCTCGTGCAGAGATTTTGAATGGTGTCGAAAACTACAAAAAATCTTTGGCTTAATTGAATTAGCCAGACAATAAAAAAGGTAGCTGAGGCTACCTCAGACTGCTGACAAACCCCAAAAGGCCTCGCCAAGTGCGAGGTCTTTTGGTTTAATAACGGCATGTTAAAAACACCCACACCTTTCCAACACGAATTAGAAATGGTCACCTTGGAACAACTGGTTCCAAAAGACCACCTGCTTCGTTTAATTGATCGACACATCGACTTTGATTTCATCCGTGAACGCACGCAAGCGCTTTATTGCGCAGACAATGGTCGTCCCGCGTTTGATCCCGTTTTGCTTTTTAAGATGCTCTTTATTGGCTACTTGTTCGGCATCCGATCCGAGCGCCAAATTGTTCGGGAGATTGAAGTCAATGTCGCCTATCGCTGGTTTCTCGGCTTACGACTAACCGATAAAATTCCTGATGCCTCGACACTGTCGCAGAATCGCCGTCGTCGTTTTGCCGGTACCGATATAGAACAAACCATCTTCGATACCATCGTCGAGCAAGCGATTGGACATGGACTTATTGGTGGACGTGTCTTTTACAGCGACAGCACCCATCTCAAAGCCTCAGCAAATAAGAATGGCTATGATATCCATCAGGTAGCGCAAAAGCCCGTGCACTATCTAGAAGAACTCAACACTGCGATTGATGCCGACCGCTCGGCGCATGGTAAAAAACCACTCTCGCATCAAGACGACGATGAAGAACCGCCAACGAAAGAAGTCAAGATCAGTCCGGTCGATCCCGATGCGGGCTACATGGTGCGTGATGGCAAGCCAACGGGATTCTTCTACCTCGATCATCGCACCGTCGATGGCGTCCATTCCCTCATCACCGATACCCACGTTACGCCAGCCAATGTCCATGATAGCGGTCCTTATCTGGATCGAATCGATCGTATGCGTACCCGCTTTGGTTTTGAAATTGGCGCAGTCGGCCTCGATGCCGGCTACTTCACACCCCACATTTGCAAAGGGCTAGTTGAGCGCAATATCTATGGCGTGATTGGCTATCGTCGCCCCAATCATAAAGAGGGTTTCTTCTATAAGCGCGAGTACGAATATGATGCCAAGGCGGATGTCTATCGCTGCCCGAATGGCCAATTACTGGCGTACTCCACTACGAATCGACTTGGTTACCGCGAATACAAATCGGATGCCAAACAATGCAGTGACTGCCCATCAAGAGCGCAGTGCACAGCGAGTAAAAATCATGTCAAAGTCGTGACCCGACATGTCTGGCAGCATTTTAAAGAACAACTCAATGCGAACCGACTTAGTGTAAGTGGGAAAGAGATCTACAAGCATCGTAAAGAGACGGTCGAACGGAGCTTCGCCGATGCGAAGCAACTCCATGGTCATCGTTACGCGCGCTTTCGTGGATTAGCCAAGGTCAAGGCGCAAGCGCTGCTGGCTGCGGCATGTCAAAACATGAAGAAGATGGCGAGTTTATTAGAAAAGGCTTTGCGCCTTTCTTTATCGTCTTATTCAACTCAAGCAAAGCACCTATGGCGATCATGGAAGGCATTGGGTCTTTGTTTGAAAAATATGTGGCGAAGTTCACTTATTTTTAAAATGCCGTTTAGAGACGCAATCATTGCCCAATAAAAAACCCCACTTTTAAAAAAGACGGGGTTTGTCAGCGATCTGAG
>DLGN01000093.1 GCA_002482715.1 Oxalobacteraceae bacterium UBA7693 | reverse complement strand
CTTGCAGCATAGGCTGCGCGCGCCGCAAAGGGGCGAGGGCAACAACATCATCGGGAGTTAAGCTGGATTTGAAGTAAGACTTGAGACTTAAATCGTTCTGATCGGATAAATCGTCTTCTATTCTTACTATGGATTCGTCGTCAAAATTTTGCATGACGCATTTTACCCGCTTGAAGGCGGCTTGAGTATTGGCAAAAAAGTACTAAAAAGTATTTGTTGTTTTGCGACTACTTGAGAAATTAGTGCTAATTCCGTGATTGTTTGAAAACTTCAGCAACAATTGCTATGTTTTCCAGATCCTTAGGATCGGCTTGCTTCGTTTGAATTGGAGAAATGATGTTGAAAATACCCGTGATAAATCTATGCATACCAAGTCCAACGAAAAAGAAGACTAGGAAATAAGTCCAATTTAATGAATTTTGGAAGAGTCCAGCTAGGCCCAACAAGAAAGCGGATAAGAGGCCGGTTAATACGGATATGCTTGCTTGTCGAAAATCGAGTTGAGATTTCATAGAGAATACTCGCATTATGGTTGATAATAATTTATGTAATTTGCATGAATTTATCAGATTTTGCATCAAAGTGAAAATAAAAAAGACAATGTAGATGAATCAAAAAAGCTTTACATCGATTCCTTGATCAATCGATGCAATGAGTCGAACAGAATTTAAATGTTACCAACAAAGGAATCACCATGAACGAACAAACACTACAAACTGCAACTGTCGGAGGCGGCTGCTTTTGGTGTACCGAAGCGGTGTTCCAACAGATTCGCGGCATCAGCACGGTCGAATCTGGTTATTGTGGTGGCAAAGTGCACAATCCAAGCTACGAGCAAATTTGTACTGGCACAACAGGACATGCGGAAGTGGTGCGTTTGCGTTTTGATCCCGAAGTGATTACGTATGCGGAAATTCTCGAAATTTTCTTCACGATTCATGATCCGACCACGCTCAATCGTCAAGGTGCAGATCAAGGTACGCAATATCGCTCAGTGATCTACTATCACGATGAAAATCAACAGCACATCGCACAAGAAGTCATACAAAAAATGGCGGCTATTTGGGATGATCCCATCGTCACAGAGTTAAGCATGGCACCGCAGTTTTACTTGGCCGAGGCTTACCATCAAAATTACTTCCGCCAACATCCGCAGCAAGGTTATTGCTCATTTGTGGTGGCACCGAAAGTGGCGAAAGCACGCAAGATGTTTTCTAATAAATTAGTTTAGAAAGAGGCGCTCGCAACACAAATTTTGAGTTTTTATTTGTATCCCGCCATCTTCAAATCGGCTTAAACTGATTGTTGTCGATTCGTGATGAAACAAAAATCTAGCATAGCCTAGGCAAGCTTGTTTGGTAAGCTTACTGGGTGCGTTTGGTAGCTCATCCTCGTGTCCATTTGATGTTGGGGATCAGGGTTTTGTCGTTGTCATTGTTTCTTAAATCGACTTCAAAATCCGCTAAGTCTCCAACTTTTGTTGCTGGGTTCACAAAGCCTGGTGGTTTTTTTGGATTTTTTTCGCGATCAACTTCTTCGTCTGAATCATCAATGTCCTCCACATCGTGATAAGCGCCTTTCGATCCATAATCATTTAAATTGGATGTCACGCCGACATTTAAAAGTTGGCCTCCGGTTTTATCCGTTTTTGGATTCCATTCCTTGATCAAGCAAATAAATTTCGCTTCTGGCGTGTTGATGTTCGCTACACCATCAACATCCACCCGGTAATAGATGCCTTGGCCTTGCTTCCACAATTCTAATTTCGCGACGTTCTCGACATAACCTAAATGTGCAGAATTAGCGCCTTTCGTGATCGGAAACAAGTTACTGCTTAGCGCGCTTCCGCCCAGGTTGTCGTTCAACAGATGACCTTTAACGACGTTGCCACCTTTGATGCCGTAACCGTCGCGTATCGTGTTCATCATGTCATCTTGACTGGTGTTCAAATTGGCACTTTGACCACGTATCGGTTGTGCTGGGTCTAGCCATGCCTCCATGGTTTTGCCGACCATTTGTGTTTTGTTCTTCGCATAAGTGTAGGACTGTGAATAGTTAACAATTGTTGTTTTGAGTTGCGTCGTTTTTGTTGAAGACGCGTATGCACTTGCCTGATTGATTTTATGGAGTTGTGTATGCCCAATTCCTAGAGCCTTTGCTCCCATGACATCAGCTTCGCTTTCTAAACCTGCATCATCATTAATTGGGACGCCAGTCTTCATTTGCATTGTCGGTTGCACTCGACCTTGCGCCTGTTGCACCACATGCCATGCTTCATGCGGTAAATGATGTTCTTGGCCAGGTGCTACATGAATCTCACTCCCTTGTGCGTATGCGTGGGCATTTAATTGTGCGGGTTTATCTGAGTTGTAGTTAACTTTGACGTGATCCATGCGCATGCCGGAAAGTGATTCGATGCCGTTCTTTAGCTGATGTGGCAAGCCAGAATTTGTTGATTGCGCTAAGTTTGTCTCTGTTGATTTGGCTTGCAGCGATTCTTCATCTTCCACTTTTTGTACTGTAACTAACTTCGCTTGCGCTGGTTCTTCCTCTTCTACGCGTTGCACAGGATTCAATTGAGTTTGTAGATCATCGTCCTCCACACGTTGCAATGTAGTTCGCCCCATCAAACTCTGTACCGCTTTGAGTTGTATCGTGCTCGCAGCTTGTTGCGCCATCAACTGATAACTTCGTAATTGATGTGCTTGCGCGTTGTTTGGATGTGTCATTTGCTGCTTAGTTTGCGGCTGTGACGCATCTTTTTCTACTCTTTGCGATGGGATTTTTGTGAACATAATGAACCTCGATTGTTCAAGATAGGAAGGGATACAACATACTTTAAATGTATCGCAATTTTTATGCCAAGGTTAGTTTGTAAACCTATTGTTTGAGCCTTATTCAATTTGCTTACTAGTAGTTGAGTAAGCGCATGTTGTGACAAATAGAGTGCGGAGGTGTTATGTAAATTGGCATCATCGTTTTTTGTGAAACTGTTTTACTTACATGTAAATCCTACTATACTCAATTAACATTAGCTAAACGTTAATGTTATGCAGGTGGCACAAAATGTGGAGATTCTATAAAGGAAATCAGTCGCCTTACTGAGGTATAAATTTTGCTTTATACCCATAGAGAAGTTTAAAGTCGTCTATCTACGAATTGCTTGTTAACTACTTGTTGAAGACATCTAAATAAGGAAGAGTGAATGAGTTCTGCCGAACCAATGCTACATCGAGCACCTAGCCCCCAAGGTGCGCAAATAGCACATCAATCCGCTCAGCATGTGACGACGCAGCTGATCGATTCGCGAACTCAAAGTATGGCTCAACGACACCGACAGCAATTGGCATCGAATAGCCAAAGTGTCGCTCAATTGCATGGGCGAGCATCACAGATGCAAACGAGTAGAAATCAAATACAGTTAATGGGTATTCAATCTAAGTTAGCGCAGCGAGCAGTAGCATATTCAGAGTCGCCTAACGCAGAATTCAAAGAAAACCCTGAGTCTGAACAGATGCTGTCAAGGCAGGAGGTATTGCAAGAAACTGCCACTAATGCGGCGAGCCCGCCATCGCCAGATGCCAACATGAATGCATTAGCCCCTGGAAATTCAAACGGCTTACCGTCACAACTCAAAGCAGGAATTGAGTCTCTATCTGGAGTGTGTATGGATCAGGTTCAGGTTCATTACAACTCGGATAAACCTGCGCAACTTAATGCCCACGCCTATGCACAAGGAAGTGAGATTCATGTCGCACCTAGCCAAGAACATCATTTGCCGCACGAAGCCTGGCATGTGGTGCAACAAGCACAGGGTAGAGTCAAGCCGACGATGCAGTTAAAGAGCGGAAATGTTATCAACGATGATTTCGGTCTAGAAGCTGAGGCGGATAAAATGGGCGCGCAAGCAGCGACTTTGCAGAGCTCGCAAAGCACCACGCAATTGCTTAGCTATCGTCCTAGTGTTGCCGCGATGCCTATGCAGTTATCTTATAAATTTGGCGATAAAGCATGGGCTGAAGACGACAGAAAATTGGAATCAAAATTATTTAAAGAGGAAGGCTCTGATGGTAAGTTTACTCGCGTTGAAGCTGACTCTGGATTACCGACTGCTTATGGTGTTTTAAGTAGCATTTTTGGTAAAAATTTAAATAGTGATGTATTTAAAAGTACGAGCAGCCTTTCATCAAATTGTGACCGACCACATTTGGTGGCTGCAAGTTTGGAACGTAGTCAAAATCGTGAGGAACGAGGTAGCGAAGATGCAGGCATCGTGTCTGCAATTGGTAACCTTGGTGATGAAGAATTTATGATACGCAATGGAGCATCAAGTAAACGGGCTGCAACTTATCACGGCGGACACTTAATCGGAAATCAGATTTTAGGTGGAGATGCCAGTAACATCGCTTGGAATGTGGCGCCACAAGACGCAAACAATAATCAATTTGCTTACAACAATACGATAGAAAGAATGTTGCGAGAAGCAACGCCAGGAACCCAATATTCTTATGAAGTGAAAGTTGCCTATCGCAGTTTAAATTATCGTGTGAACCAGCAGATGCTCCTCGATAATCAAATTATTAGTAAGCTAGATTCAACTGCGTTCTGGGAAATTCAAATTCCTGCACGTATTCCACAATTGTGGGAAGCGACCGCGACAATGACAAATCAAGGGGAGTTCGCTTCGCCAGCAAAGGCCGAAGGCACAACCTACGATCAACTTTCGCAAAATTTAGAAAGCGAATTAGACGAAGAGGATGAAACGCATACGGCGCGTTACAAACTGGGTCTTGAGAATAAAGATGGGAACGAGCTTGTACTAAAAAATGTTAAAAAAGACGCCTCAGCGGTAAGAAAGATTAGTTTCTCCATGCATCAAGTGCTGCCGTCCGATCTCGACAGTCAACCTCCGCCAAAAGGTTGGGGAACAAATGTTGAAACTGATTTTGGCGAGGTAAAGCTGGAGCAATTGACAGTAGAAAAAGTAGAAAAACTGTTAAGCGACATAAAAAAGCAATATGAAGATATTGATTTTAGTGAGCTTGAAGGTGATATCGAGATTAAGGACGAAGATTTTCCAAAAATTCTCGGCACCTTTCAATTTGGATCGAGTTCAGATTTAGCTTTTCAAATTCACTGTGGCGACAGATTAGTATCTGAATTTGAGAAAAACAATTATTTTTCTGAACACAAGAGATATTGTCAGGAGTTCGAAACTGAACGCAATGAGTTGGCTTTCCTTAGGACGAATTTGCAAAAAGAAGGTGAGATCTTGGAAGAGATTGAAAGTGAAGATCTCACAAGTTTTGATCAAAATGGATTATTGCAAAAGAAACGTAAGTTAGAGAAGCTTGATCTTGACAGTCGTACATATCAGGATAAGAAAAAGAATGTAAAGTTGAAGAAGCAAAAAATAACAGACAATAAGGAAGAACTTGAATCTGTTTGTGAAGAGATAAGGAAGGGAAAAGTCACCCGCGAAAAGAAACGGAATATTCAGTCGTTTCTTCAGAAAAGAGCATTTCAAAAATCAGATTTCGTCTCATTGGAGGATAAAATCTTAGAAATTAAACCGACTGAAACTAAGTATTAGCAGACCTCTGGAAATTGCTCCACGCTTAATCACCCCGATAGGCTACCTTAGGTTAAGATACTGCCTTTTCCCATTATTAAACTGAGTCCAGCATCATGATCATAGAAAAAGACAGCGCAGTCACCATTCGCCTTTCCGTCGTGGACGGTAAAGGTAAAGTATTAGAAAGTGGCAAAACGCCAGTTGCTTACTTGCACGGTTACGACAATCTCTTACCAAAAATTGAAGAAGCTCTGCAAGGTCAGGAAATTGGTTTCAAATTGGCGATGAATTTGTCACCTGAAGATGCTTTTGGTGTGCGCGATGAAAGCTTGCTCAGAACGATTTCTAAAAAAGATTTCCCGGCTGGTATCAAAGTTGGCGGCATGATGGAAGGTTACAGTGAGACAGGTGAGCAAATGGTGTACACCGTACTCAAGATCAAAGGTGATCAAGTCATGTTAGATGGCAATCATCCATTGGCTGGCAGCTCTTTAAAAGTGAATGTGCAAGTCTTAGATATTCGTGCCGCAACGGCAGAAGAAATTGCACATGGTCACGTGCATGGTGAACACGGTCATCACCATTAATCGCGATGACATGTTCCGAAAAAAAAGCATCATGTTCAACATGATGCTTTTTTTTCGTCTGGGATTGTTGGCGTGCGTACAAAACCCAACATCACTTCTTAGCTTAATCGTCGTATTGTTTGTTCTACTGAGTGGTTCTTGACTACAGAGGCGCGAACAGGTTTGACTTTAGCGTTTGCGGCAAAATTTGTACTTGCCTGATTCACTTTAAACGCACTAACCACTTTTGCCAAAGTCACAGCTTGATCTTGCAATGCTTCGGCTGCTGCTGCTGCTTGCTCAACCAGCGCTGAGTTTTGTTGTGTGACTTGATCCATTTGCTCGACAGCTTTGTAGACTTCATCGATGCCTGTGCTTTGCTCTTTGCTGGCTTTGCTGATGTCAGCAATAATATCGGTGACTCGTTTCACACCGCTCACAATTTCAACCATAGTTGTACCTGTATTCGCAACGAGCGAATTGCCCTCTGTTACTTTCTCCACAGAGTCATTGATCAGAGATTTAATCTCTTTTGCTGCCGCTGCAGAGCGCTGTGCCAGACTACGCACTTCAGACGCAACAACCGCAAAACCGCGTCCCTGTTCGCCCGCGCGTGCCGCTTCTACTGCGGCGTTTAATGCCAAGATATTCGTTTGAAATGCAATGCCATCGATGACGGAAATAATGTCTACAATTTTTTTCGAAGAATCATTGATGGATTCCATGGTGTGAATCACTTGGTCGACCATATTGCCGCCTTTGATCGCCACCTCTGAGGCTGATAGCGATAATTGATTGGCTTGCCGAGCATTGTCAGAATTTTGTCTGACGGTCGATGTTAGCTCTTCCATGGAAGCCGCGGTTTCTTCTAGCGAGCTGGCTTGATCTTCGGTTCGCGATGACAAATCTTGATTGCCCGCAGCGATTTCTGATGACGCAGTGACGATGTTATCTGTAGCGCTACGTACCTCCGTCACGATGTTCAATAAATTGTTGTTCATCACTTTTAAAGCTTCTAAAAGTTGGCCAGCCTCGTCAGTGGAGTTCACAACAATGTCGCCGGTCAAATCGCCACTGGCAACGCGGCGTGCTGCGTCCAATGCGGTATTAATCGGACCGACAATGCTTCTTATCAGTAGCCATCCACTCACTAAACCAAACAGCACGACCAAGCAAGCCAAAATCAAGATTAAGTTACGGCTCGTGTTTGCAATATCATCCACTTTCTGCGCTGTGGCATCGATACTCTTGCGTTGCATGCTGAGTAAATCGTTTACCATTTTTTGGTAGGTTGCAGCAACTGGAACAAAGGTATCTTTAAATACTCTGTCAGCATCATCAGTCTGACCAGCAGCTTTGAATTTGGCAATTTCATCACGCGATGCAAGATAGAGTTTGCGTTGTTCACCGAGTTTTTCAAATAGTACTTTTTCGTCGTCGCTGCTAAGCAATTGCCCAATTTTCTTTTGAAGTTCTGATGAAATTTGGGATGATTGCGCCGACTCATCTTTGAAGTAAGTACTAAGTGAAGTATCGGTACTTTTGGCGATGGCAGTAGTGCGTCGAATCGCACTATCAATTTTGCTGTACCAATCGGCGATAAACCGTTCTTTGGCGAGAGGCACCTGCATCATTTCTCGAGTTGCTGTGGCCACTGTTTGTAAGCGCCAAACGCCGATGGCGGAAATCAAAATCGACAAGAGCAGCATAACGCCAAAGCCAATCGCCATACGTTTGCCGATTCCTAAATTGTTAAGCGAAATCATATAATTTTTACCTTTAATTAGGCGCTGCTTTGGTATATAAAATGAGACTTGAGAGTCAAACGAGGGGGAGAATTTAATTCAAACGTGTGAATCAGGTAAATTATTCACATTAAGTCGGTCATCACGTCAAGAACGGTGCAGATGTCCGATGTCTCGAAAGCACAAACTTCATTTCGGCTAGGCACAATACCCAGCGCTCGCTGAAGCGGTCAATTCCCACTTTATTATTTCACGAATGAACACGTCATGCAGCCAATTTTTGATTTTTCTGTGTGAAAGATCATGGCGAGCAACAACTAGTTTAGAGATACTTTTCATTCGTTGTCAGACGCATACTGGTATTTTCAGGTAGGCGATATTTAGTGCGACTCAAAAGCGGCATTGCTAGAATAAGCAGCCGCGGCGGCAGATAGTATGAAAATGCAGGCAATTGAATTGAGCGAATTGGTAAACACTTTTCAATTGGTTAAAGTAAATCATGACAAATCAGAGCGAAGAGTGAATGTGCAATTGCATAGCGTGCGCGCTGAAAAATCTCTGTCAGTCATGAGAGAAAATATCAGACGAATTGCTTAATGCTTAATGCTTGATTCTGTACTTATTGATCGTTTCTCCGCGATGCCCGCTGTGGTCAGAGTTCAAGCATCGCCAAAGAAATCGAATTAGCAATTGAGCTAAAAATAGGATCTACTTAAAACTCATCAAAGGATCTTCTTTGCGCCCGGCAATCGAATCAGTAAAGCCGCTACCCCAAAACTCATGATTAAACTGGCGCAACCTACTAGGACAAACATGGCGATTGAATAATCCTTCCACGCCTGCGACAGCACGCCTAATCCAACCACTACTGGTGCATGTACGATAAACGCGGCGTAACACAGTGGTGCAAGTTTTTTCCAGAATGCCCACGGTTGTGTTGATACACGAAAGCGCCACAACAACATCAACATAATCCCGCACGCCACAAACGGTTCCCACATCGCGTAAGCAAACGCAGGCAGTGTCCAGCCGCCGTTGACATGAAACGGTACACCCTTTAATGCACCACTCAGAATGGCATACGCAAACAAACTAGGAATCGTCAATAAACTAATCCAGCCCCAAGGCAAGGCCAGTTTTTTATCTATGTTTTCCAGCAAACGTGCTTGTGCTGCCGCACATCCGAAAAAGAATAACAAGATGTAAGAAGCAAAAAAACCGATTTGCAATAAACCGCGCTCTTGTCCGGTTGGCACCCACAAACGCAAAGCAAATGCAGCAATGCCCCATGTCACCAAAGAGAACACGACCCAAGCATGATTGAGCACCGCAGGCGATAAATTCCAAGACAATCTAGGCAAGAGCAAACGCAAAGCCATATACGCCACAGAAAAAATCAACAAGGCATAAGCAAACCACAAAGGGCCAATATTAAAATCAAGGCGCGACATCAGATGCCACCAAAACGACCACACGGTTTCACCCGCGGGCGTCTCTGCTAGCGCATTCGTCAAAGGCCCAAGCACAAATCCAAACACAAGCACAGGCACACCCAAACGCAACAAGCGATCAGTCAAAAACTGCCGTGCACCCTTAATCTCAAAAGAGCGCGTACTAAAATAACCCGCCAACAGAAAAAACATCCCCATAAAGAAGGCCTGATTGACCGAACAAAACAAAGTCAGCAACAAACTCGAAGCTATGCCGTCAGCTTTATACCGCAAATACCACCCACCGTCCGCACCATACATAATCGCGGTATGGTGAAGAATCACCAAAGCAGTCAACAACACACGAATGCGATCCAAAAAATCTGTTCGTGAAGTTTGCATAATATTGCTCATCATTGTCCTTAGTTAGCACCGAAGCGAAGGTTGACAGGGAAAATCAAGTGAATGATTGATGCCGCGATGCTAAAGAAAATGCTGGAGTACAGACATCAAAATGTGGCGAAATGGGTGGATTTGGGGTGAAGTGGACATATCCCCTCGTCTTTGGTGTAACGCTCTTAGCTCCTTCCCCTTCAAGGGGAAGGCAGGGATGGGGATGGGTTTTGTAGTGTGACAAAGCCACACAAACAATGAACAAAAAAGTAGGGCGGGTACAATCCGCGCCGCCATCACTTTACGCAGCTTGTGCAAACCAGCCGGATCTAAGAGCAGCGCAGTTTGCATCAGTGTGATCAGTCTTTAAACATGCACAGAACGCAGCGAGTTCAGATTTTCAGTTGCTTTACTTGCAGCCTAGCGTACGCAAAGATAGCTTGCATGGAATATGCTTTTCACGAATCTTGGCATAATCGCCGCTGCTGATCATGGTTTGTAGTTGCTGATTAAATTCTTCTCTAAAACGTTCATCGATGGTTTTTTTGCTAAACGCAATTAGTCCAGGGCTGGAAGAAACCACCACATTGGTTTTGCTGATGGTGTTGTCTAAATGAAGCTCTTTAAGCTCGAGTAAGCCTGTCACTTCATCGGCGATCAAACCATCAATGCGATCAATATCCACCATCTTCCAAGCATTATGTCGTTTGTACACCGTAGTGAGTTGCTTTAAAAATGCGGGTTTTTTCATTAGCTGATCAAATTCCGCACCATAGGCAACATCCACTTGCACGCCCAGTCGAAAATTCATTGTCGAAATGTCACCCACGCTTTTCAAATTGAATTTATCGATCGCCGTTTTCTTCATGAACAAGACGTTTGGTGAATAATTCACTGGATCGGAAAACAGCGCAAAACGATCGCGGTCTGAGGTTTTGAGTGCTCCCGGTAAAATATCAATTCTGCCAGCTTCTAGTTCAGATAGAGCACGTGCCCAAGGCATCTCTTGAAGTTTCACCTTGCAATTCATCTTCGCCAAAATCTCTTCGACGAGATCGATATAAAACCCAGTGATTTTTCCTTGCGCATCACGCACAGAATAAGGTGGGTCGTTATTCCAGCGAACCGTCTTTTCACACAATGGCTGTGCCGCGCAGGCACTATTCGTCATCAATGCACCGATAGAGAAAAGAGCAGTGACAAACAGTGTGCGCGGTGGCTGCATAATGTAGATAAGTTGTTGGGATGCGTTTTACTTCTCAGATCAAGCACCTACAATACACCAATAATGGCGTTTTGAAACTTCTTAGCCTCATCCTGATGAATCTGATGTCCAGAGTTTTCAAACATAAACAAGGCTTTCTTCGGCGCTTTTAATGCCTTGAAATAATCCACCGTAATCGCTGTCGAAGTTTGAATATCGTTCTTACCCACGAAAAAATAAATCGGGCAATCAACTGACTTTAAAGTTTTTGGCAAATCAATCCGCGTCACTTCGTTCCAAACAGGTGACCAAGTTTTTGACCATTGCAGAAAACCTGTTTTAAAACCTTCACTCGTTGCAAACGCTTTACCCTCTTTAAAAAACAGCCACTTTCTCAAGTAAAACATATCCTCATCAACCTTAGAAGGCATACTCACTGTCGCCAATTCCTTAGTCGCGACCTCGTTGTCTTTGAAGTGATTCTTCAAAATAGCCAGCAATTCTTGCTCACTCGCGAGCTGACTCACCACCGGATTAGAAGCGAAGTAACCATGCAATAACTCAGGATGATTCTTCACAATATAAAAGCCCAGAACATTACCCCAAGAGCTACCCAACAAATAGATTTTTTCTTGCTTCAACTCTTTTCTAATAAATTGAACGACCTCAAGTGTATCCTTCTCCATCAACTTAACGGAAGGCTGAACAGGCGAAGGATTCAGTTTCAAAGTCTTACCCGCATCACGCTGATCCCACTGCACGATGGTGAATCTGTTCTTCAAAAGTGAAGTAAAAGCAGGCGCACCATTGATCATCGAACTACCAGGTCCGCCAGACAAAAACAGCAAAACAGGCTTACTCGCATCATCCGTTTTAATCTCCACAACCTGCTTGATGCCACCAATGTCGGGCGTCAGGGTTTTGTCGATTTTTACTGGAGTGTTTTGGGATGATTGAGCGTTTGAATCTTGGGCTTTGGATTCGCTGAATGGGATGGCGATCGTGAATAGAACGGCTAGTAGGAGTTTATTGATCATTGGGTTTGGGTTGGGTTGACTGGTACAAGGTTTTGGTGCCCTAGTGAGAGTGATGTTTTTTGCTTTAGTTCCTTTAGGCCTATAAGGTTGATCGCAAGTCTTCGTCGTTAGTTCTAGATTCGAACATTTACTAATTGATTTTCTGTTGAATTCGACACTACAGAACTTCAGCTATTTAAACAACTTGGGGCAACGTGATATTTTTTCCGTTGGTTCATTTGGTGTCACCAAGTGCTGAGAAAAGCGATATTTTTTATATGTCCACGCTAAGCCTTTGCTTCTTGAGATTGTTAAAGTAGTTGCATTGAATGATATTTGTATGTCTAGGGGTTTTGAGCCAGACGTATTTATTACGTTCCGCTGTGACATTAGAATGCACATAAGAAGTGATTAATATTGGAGAGAAACAGCATCTATAGAAGTAAATTGATGCTGGTCTTTTTGGCTCTCCAAATTTCTTAAGTTTATGTGGTTGAAAATTGTTCTAGCTTGGCGAGGATGTCATCCCGTTCTTTAGTTAGCGCTGCATCGGTAATATCAATTGCTGGCTGAAAAATATTCATATCAATCTCAAAATGATTGAATTCATTCAATAGCGTTTTTCGAGACATAAAAAAAGCACGTAATTCGCGAGTTGTTTCATCTTTTGGTTTGAAACAATAGTGAATTATCTTAGTCAACATATCATTTTTCTTCACATTTACATTAAATTTTCTGACTAATTTTTGTTCAACACTTAACCTTAGGAACAAGTATGTAAAGGTATGTTTTAATGTTTTGTTTAGTAGCGGAAAGTTCGTGGATGAGTTTAAAACCGATAAATTTTCAATTGATTTATTGACTATGTCCTCAGCCGAAAGGATGACTTGGCTTGAGAAAGTGAGCCCAAAAAGTTGCGAGTAAATGAACGTCAGATTAATTTTTTCATTGTTATAACCATGCATGAGTTTAGTTAGCTCATCTCGTAAATCTAGGCGACCAACAATTTGACAATACCCTCGCATAAAAGGGGCAATCGCAATCAAAAAATTTTCTTCATTTTGGATTTCATTCTGAATTCCATCGCGCAATTGATTTAAGAACTGATGAATATAAATTAGTATTTCTACCTCATTTGAATTTAATGGTATGAAACCGTTCAATTCACCAGGTGTATTGTTTAACATGTACATGTTAAAACACGACTTGTTTTGATGTTCAATTAGCTTAACAAGATCAGTACTATGAGTTAATAAAATCGTTTTTTTCTTATTAAGAAATTGCAAAATTGCATACGCGATTTTATTCTTGAAAATAGAATCAAAACTTGAGATTGGATCATCTAATACAATAATGTTTTCCGCTACCTTTTGTGCCTTCAATAACTCGAATGCTAACGACAAAAAATTTTGTTCTCCGTTACTTAAAGAAAGCTCATTTCTTCCTCTATTTAGAAATTCACTGTCCCCAAGTAATAGTCGTAGATTTCCATCTGCGTCCCTTTTTAGTTCGATATTTTTCCCTAGACATTCGTTTAGAAATTTTTGCGTAAAGATGATGTCTTCATTCTCTAACAAAGGCTTGTTTTTTTTGAGATTCGTATATTCTCGGAAATCTGCAACGATATTAGTCCCAATAAAAACATCGGAAAAATAATTAGATATTTTACTGTTGTAAATTGCTTCGTATTTGTGCAGTTCAGAGCAAATCGTTTTAAAGTTCTCAATATTCCCGTCTCTGAGTGAGATTGATATTGCTTCACTAATTTTGAAAGGATCATTCCCTTCAAGTTTCTCCAAAATTTCATTTAGAAGTTCTTTTACTAATTCAGGCAGCAAATTGCGAGACGTCGCATTTTCCGTCTTCTTTTTGTCTAATAACAAGGTAGTGTCAATATCATGTGTGTCACAAACCAAGCAGTCAGTCATGTAGTTAAATTTTTCCAGTACCGAGACAGCTACATCAGTTTGTTCTACTTTAATGAAATTGAGATCTTTCTCGATTTTCTTTATATCGAATTTAAGAACTTTTTGAATAATAGAATTCTTTGCATCCCCTAGGTCTGAAATAAAAAAACTGTATTTTCGTTGATCTAGATCTTCAATTTCTTTTTTTGCCAGGGTGCTTATTACTTCGATGAATTCGGCTTGATCAATGTTTTTTCCTTTATCTAGTTTATTTGCAAGTTTGCTGATGAAAGAGACAATTTTTTTGTTCTCAATTAGATTGTGAAAGTTTGATTCCTTCTTATTGATACCGAAATCGTCTTTGAGATTGGCAATGATTTTTTCAAAACACTTCTTAAATCCCAACTCCAAATCACGCTGTAATTCATACTCACGTTTTACGTCATCACCTAATATGAAATCTTCGGTAGAACCTTTTATAACATTTCTTCCGTTCTGATCTTCAACAACATGGAAGAGTGGTTCACTCTCTGAATTGAAAATTTGGCCATCCATGTTTAGCGAAAACTCTGTTTTATTTTCTCGCGTAAGAACTTTTGAAAAACTTGTTTTACCTGTTCCATTTGGCCCGTAAATGATTACAACATCTTTACTTTCTAAATCTATTTCATTGTTTCCTTGCAGGCTATCAAACTCTGGGCAAAAAATATTATTTCGTTTAATTTTATTGAAATGTATTCGCATAACTCACTCTCGAAATAATTGATAAACTATTTGAACCGAAAACTAATATTTAAAAAATCACTTAAGTTTTCCCAATTCTTTGTTTTGTAAAACAAGCATTTTTTATGCCATATGGAAATTTTGTAGTTTCTTTATCGAATTTCAGCATTTTCAGGAAATTGATCTGTATTGCCATGTAAAGTTACACGTGAAATTTAATTTCAATCAAGTTTAAAGAGGCGAAATGTCCCAAACCCGCCCAGCCAAACCTTCAGACATCCCCGGCATCCTAGCTCTGCAAAGCCGCAATCTATTAAGCAATCTAAGCGAAGCAGAACAAAAGAACGGCTTCGTCACCACCGCATTTACTGTCGCGCAGATTGAAGCATTAATGGCGGATGGTGGTGTGTTCGTCGCGGTTGAAACTTCCGCAGATGATCAAACAGAAACCGTGATCGGTTATGCCTTGGCGGGGACTTGGGATTTCTTTGCGCAGTGGCCGATTTTTCCGTTTATGTTGGCGCGTTTGCCTGCCTTGGATTTTGATGGGCGGGCGATTACGGAAGCGAATTCTTTTCAGTATGGTCCTGTGTGCGTCGATGCGGCGTATCGTGGGCTGGAGGTGTTTCCGCGTTTGTTTGAGGCTATGCGTTTGGGGATGTGTGAGCGTTATCCGATTGGTGTGACTTTCATCAATCGTCTTAATCCACATTCTTATCATGCGCATACTAAGAAGCTGGGGATGACGGTGATTGATGAGTTTGAATTTAACGGGCGGCCTTATTATGGTTTGGCATTTGATATGGCGCGGTCTGTGCTGGGTGGTGCGGTGGAGTGATTATTTTTTGGGTTTTGGATTTGGTTTTTGTTGGTTTTAGTCGTGCGATCGACATTGTTGATTGCCTCAATTTAACCCATCCCCACCCTAGCCCTCC
>DLGN01000207.1:43955-45918 GCA_002482715.1 Oxalobacteraceae bacterium UBA7693 | reverse complement strand
TTTGGTGGGATCATGGATACTGCGGTTGGTACACAAATGGGTTTGAATTTATATTTTCGATTGTCGCCAAAGGTATGGAGTCAAGGCATCGGCAGTTCGATTGCCGAAGCAGGTCTTCAAAACGCATTTATTGAACGACAAAGAGATGCAGTGTTGGGTTTAGTCAGGCCGAAGAACCTGCCATCTCGAAAGACCTTGGAAAAAGTGGGGATGCGCATGGTCGATACGACAAATGATGTGCCTGGCCAAGAACAAAGTCTGATCTATAGCATCACAGCATCTGAATACGCAGAACACAAGCGATGATCGAGAGGAAGAACTATGTTGTCTTTTTTCCCGCCTCATATCGAAAAAACGCATTATAAAAAGTAACACTTACAATTTCTCACAGACTTCCTTCAGAACTCGCATAAAATGCTCGCTTTGCTTCATGTTCATTCAACATGATTTTTCATTTATCTTTTTTAAAATGAGCCTCCTATGAAAAAAATATCTCGCGCTTCACACTTACTAATTATATTGAGTTGCATGCTAGCACTTGGCTGCAGTAAGAAAGCACCAGAAGCTTCTGCAGAAGCGGCTGCCACCGAGCCAACGCCTGCAGCGACAGCACCTGCGCCAACTCCAACAGCGAATAAAGTGGAACCTATCGAAGTAGAACCAACGGCAGAGCAACGTGAGCAAGAGAAAAAGAAAGCGCTGATGGACTATGCCAAGATGGAAGACCAATATTTAAATGATACCAAGGCACAATGGGCAAGTAGTGGAAAAGCCAGCTCCACATTTGGCGATGAAGGTAGTTCTGGCGCATCACCATATAACATGGCAACCAATGTGAAAGGTGGCGTCGATGGAAAATCTTGGACCAATGGTCATCAAGATATTGGCTTCGATTGGTTAGAAGTTAATTATGACAAACCTGTGTCTGCTACCGAGGTCAGGATCGTCTTCGACGATGGCAAAGGTGTTGAATCGGTCAATAAGATTGAACTGCAAAGTGTTGACGGTAAATGGAATACGGTATGGGAAGGCATTAGCGATCAAAAAGCGGACAAACGTGGCAATCGCACTTGGTTTGTACGCAGTTTTGAAAAAACCGCCTATAAAGTAAAGTCGGTCAAAGTAACGATTGCGAATAACTTAGAACGTGGATACAAAGAAATCGATGCCGTGCAATTAGTCGGCGAGTGATTCGGCATTTAATTTGCAGAGCCGAGACGGTTAATGAGCAGCTTTCGTCTCTGCAAATTGTCACAAAGTTCTCTTCCGCTTTAATTCCCGCACCTTGTTCATACTGAAATAGGCGCTTTCTTCCTAGGGCGTCCGCGTGCGACGGGTTCTACTCTGCGCTCGGTCAGCTTTGCCATTTCGGCCTTGTAGACCTCTGAGCCGAGAAGCCAAGCCTTGTTCGTTGCATCGTTGATCGCTTGCAAAAACGATGATGACAAACCCTTTTCTAACAGTTCACGATAAGCAGCTTCGCGCTGAAATGGTGTATTGCCCAATCCCCAGTACATTGCATGATCAGCCAGTAAAGGATCAACACGCATACCCAAATGATGCTGACAGCTAGACCACGGATAAGCACTTGGGTCTTGTACCAAGTGCTGACGCACAGCCATTTCTTCCAACATCACGCAACAAGGCAAGAAGTATTGAGCTGCTTCCAATACCGTTGCCTTAAACCTACCCTGCCACAATAAACCACTGCGTTTGTATTTTGCGTTGAAATACGGTACATAGTAACGCCCCAGCCACTGCATCAATTTTCCTAAGCCCAGTTCATCGGTAGGTGTCGCCAGCAGATGAAATCGGTCTGGCAAAACTGCATACGCGTGAATCTGCACTGCAAACTGTTTCGCCCCTGACTTGAGCCAATCAAGAAATATTTGGTAATCGGCATGATCAACAAAAATCGTTTTGTGATCGATGCCAGTTTGTGTGATGTGATGGGCTTGATGTT
>DLGN01000207.1:43104-43940 GCA_002482715.1 Oxalobacteraceae bacterium UBA7693 | reverse complement strand
TGATAGGTACTTTGCGAAGCAGATTTAATTAGGGACATTGTAGTAGAAAATGTTCCGCTCTGATCGATGTATTAACTAAAAACCCGATTTTTATATATTACTGGCAAAGCTGGCAAGGCTGATCTCAGCATCGCAATCAACACCAAAACCAAGGCGTGAACAGAACCAGTTTCTGCATTCATTATCCAGACGCTGTGAGGTGCTTGCCTACGCGTTTCTCGCACGATTTCGAATAAATTCAATCTTGCAGTTTCTGCATTCAATAGTTCAACAGCATAACCTGCATCTTGCCAAATAGTCGCAAGGCGATGAATGTGCTCAAGCGAAGTTGGTGTCAGCATGCACTGACCAATTTCTGTTTGCGGTAGTACGATCAGAAGAATCTTGGCTTTCATAAAACACCTATTAGAAATGACAAGTCCACACTATAAAAAACAGATGTGATCACAGCATGTGCTGAGCGTGTAGTCTGTGTGCAATTCGCTTTTCTTTTGCAAACAGTGGAATCTGGCTGCGTAATTCAATTCAGGCATGGCGCGAATATTGCATGAACCATCTTGTTCGCCATCGTTTTTATGCATTTTCGATTGTTCATTGGAGCATTACTTGTCTGATCCACACGCCTCTAGTTTGAAGATCGTCGTCATTAATACCGTCATGGCAGCTTCTGAACAAAGCGATCAGGATGCATCTGCAATACAAAGACAAATGACACGTTCACGCGACTTGCGCATAGGCTTGCTGCAAGCGGGCTATAACATCATTGCGTCTATTCCCGGCGATATGTATCTAGTTGATCGCTTAACACAATTGCAACCCGACATGATCATCATCGA
>DLGN01000207.1:25741-43033 GCA_002482715.1 Oxalobacteraceae bacterium UBA7693 | reverse complement strand
TGTGTTGGAAGAATTAGTGTTAGTCAGCCGCGATGCACCGCGCCCTATCGTCTTGTTTACGGAAGAGGATAATCCTTCACAGCTGGCGTCCGCGATGGCAGTGGGTGTGTCGGCCTATGTAGTCGCAGGCTTGCAAGTTGAACGCGTCAAACCAGTATTAGAAGTGGCAGTAGCACGATTTCAGGCGGATCAAAAATTACGCACTGAACTGCACGATACCAAAAACAAGCTAGCCGAACGTAAGACTATAGAACGCGCCAAAGGCTTGTTAATGGCACGCCACCAACTCAGCGAAAACGAAGCTTATCAACGTCTGCGCAAGCAGGCGATGGAGAAAAATCTGAAACTAGTTGAATTGGCACAAAGAATATTGGATGTGGCCGATTTGCTTGGTTAATTACCGCCACGATTTGGTGCATTGCACCAAGTTGGCGTCCAAAGCGGTGCAAGGCTTTAACAAATCATCTACAAAACTCCTCGTTACATCTTGATTTTGGCATAGAACCACTTGGCACCGCACTTGGCACACTACTTGCAAAGATAAAGCTAAGTACCAATGTTGGTACACCCAGAAAATTTGCTAACGGCGGCAATTTTCACAAGACAAAGGCGTCTTCCTACCTGCTCGAATGAGCGTGGTAGTAAGACGCCTTTTTTCGTTTTGACCATGCAATTTGAAAACCATCACGCTGGAGTCTGACTATGCATAAGCCACTGAGTAAAACCATCATCAAATCAAACGCAACAGGTGCCAACAATGAACACGCTACTATCGGACTCAATGCCAATTTACCAGCACAAAACCAAGGCCGCCGCGAATTTATACAAAGTGCCAGCAGCATGGTCGGTCTTGGAGCAAGCAGCATGTTAGGCCTGGGCGCCATCGGCACTGCGAACACCGCGTGGGCAGCCGGATCAGACAAACCAGAAAAAGAAGAAGTCAAAATCGGTTTCATCCCGCTGACTGATTGCGCATCGGTAGTGATCGCCGCGGTGATGGGCTTTGACAAAAAATACGGCATCAAAATTATTCCAACCAAAGAATCTTCCTGGGCCAGCGTACGCGACAAATTAGTGAATGGCGAACTCGATGCGGCACATGTCTTGTACGGTCTGGTGTATGGCGTACAACTCGGTATCGGCGGCGCGAAGAAGGATATGAATGTTTTGATGACGTTGAGTAATAATGGGCAAGCGATTACGCTCTCTAAAAAACTCGCCGACAAAGGCGCGGTCGATGGTGCTGGTCTCGCTAAATTAATGGCGCGTGAAAAGCGTGAATATACCTTCGCACAAACCTTCCCTACTGGCACTCATGCGATGTGGCTGTATTACTGGCTGGCGGCGCATGGTATCAATCCTATGAAAGATGCGAAAGTCATTACCGTGCCACCACCGCAAATGGTCGCGAATATGCGTGTCGATAATATGGATGGCTACTGCGTCGGCGAGCCATGGAATCACCGCGCGGTCGCTGATGGCATAGGCATTACTGCGGCGACGACGCAAGACATTTGGCGCGATCATCCTGAAAAAGTCTTAGGCTGCACCGCTGAATTTTCACAAAAATATCCTAAAACTGCGCGTGCAGTGATTGCCGCGATTCTCGATGCCAGCCGTTGGATAGATGCCTCGCTGATGAACAAACAAAAGATGGCAGAAATCATTGCCGAGAAATCCTATGTCAACACTTCTGTTGACGTGATTAATCAACGCATCATGGGGCGTTACCAAAATGGTTTAGGTAAGACTTGGGACGATCCGCATTACATGAAATTTTTTAATGACGGCGCGGTGAATTTCCCTTACCTGTCCGACGGCATGTGGTTCCTAACTCAGCACAAACGTTGGGGTTTATTGAAAACTGATCCTGATTATTTGGGCGTCACAAAAGCAGTCAATCGTATCGACATTTACAAAGATGGCGCAGCCATGGCGAAAGTCAATGTACCAAAAGACCCTATGCGCAAGAGCAAGCTGATTGATGGCACGGTATGGGATGGACAAAATCCTGCTGCGTATGCCGCTGCATTTAAGATCAAAGCCTAAGGAACAGTAATGACTACTCTGCTTTCAACTTATTCGGCAAGCGATTCGGCTAATGCAGATACCAGCGCAGCGGAGAAACCCAAAGCTGCACCGGCAAACGTACTAGCAATCAAAAAGGAAACGATGATGGCCAAGCCCTCTGCATTCTCTAATCTGACAATCAAGATTAAGTCGATTGCCTTCAAGCTTTTACCGCAGTTTTTGGGCTTAGCCATGCTGGTATTGATCTGGGCAATTATTGCAGAAAAAAATACCTCGCTGCCCTCGCCTTGGGTCACTTTGCAAGAAGCGATCAAGCTCTTCTCTGATCCCTTCTATCAAAATGGCCCGAATGATCAAGGCATAGGTTGGAATATTTATGCGTCTCTCAAACGGGTCGCGGTGGGCTTTGGACTGGCGGCAGTGATCGGCATTCCACTCGGCTTCATGATAGGCCGCTTCAGCATTATGGCGGGCATGTTTAATCCGATTATCAGGTTGCTCAAACCGGTCTCGCCATTGGCTTGGTTGCCCATCGGTCTATTAGTTTTTAAAGCAGCGCATCCAGCGGCGATCTGGTCAATATTTATCTGCTCAATTTGGCCTATGGTGATCAACACTGCCATCGGCGTACAACGTGTTCCGCAAGATTATATGAATGTGGCGCGGGTATTAAACCTCTCCGAATGGAAAATCTTAACCCGCATTTTATTGCCTAGCGTGCTGCCGTATATGTTAACTGGCGTACGTTTGGCAATTGGCACGGCGTGGCTAGTGATCGTCGCCGCAGAAATGTTGACGGGCGGCGTGGGTATCGGCTTCTGGGTCTGGGATGAATGGAATAACTTGAACGTGCCGCACATCATTATCGCGATTGTGGTGATTGGTTTCGTCGGACTACTGTTAGAGCAAGCCTTGGTTGCAATGGCGCGTGCTGTCACTTACGAAGAAACAGGAGCCTAATCATGGATAAGATAAAAGCGATGGACGCCAACGATAAGAAGTACATAGAAATCCAAAATGTGGAAATGCGCTTCGATACTAAGAAAGGTAGCTTTCATGCTTTACGCGATATCAATCTGCGCATCGCCAAAGGTGAATTTATTACACTGATTGGTCATTCTGGTTGTGGCAAATCGACGCTATTAAATTTGATCGCAGGATTAACCACTGCCACTTCCGGCGCATTGCTGTGCGCGAATCGCGAAATCGCCGGGCCTTCACCTGAGCGTGGTGTGGTGTTTCAAAATCACTCGCTATTGCCGTGGCTGACTTGTTTTGAAAATGTCTATCTGGCGGTCGAGCGCGTCTTTGCTGCGACCGAAAGTAAGACCGAGCTTATCAATCGCACTCGCAATGCTTTGGCGCTGGTGGGTTTGACTGCGGCGGACAAAAAACGCCCCCATGAAATCTCGGGCGGGATGAAGCAAAGGGTTGGCATCGCGCGCGCTTTGGCGATTGAACCGAAAGTCCTATTGATGGATGAACCCTTCGGCGCACTCGACGCATTAACGCGCGCGCACTTGCAAGATGAGTTACTCAAAATCGTCGCGAAGACGCAATCGACCGTTGTGATGGTCACGCATGATGTGGACGAAGCGGTACTACTATCCGACAAAATCGTGATGCTAACGAACGGCCCAGCTGCGACTATCGGTGAAGTCTTATCGGTGGAATTAGCCCGACCACGCGAACGGGTCGCTTTAGCGAACGATGCGCAATATGCCAAATATCGCAGCGCGGTGCTGGAATTTTTGTATCACCGCCAATCGCATCCGAGCAAAGAAGTCGCCTAGAGCAAAAAACATTAAGGATTTTCATCATGAAAAAACTCAAACTCGTCATGGTCGGCAATGGCATGGCAGGCGTTCGTACTCTGGAAGAATTGCTAAAGATTGCGCCGGATTTGTACGACATCACGGTCTTTGGCGCTGAACCGTATGCTAATTACAATCGTATTTTATTGTCGCCAGTATTAGCGGGCGAACAAACAATTAAAGACATCATGCTCAATGATGTGGACTGGTACGCCGACAATCATATCACCCTGCATTTAGGCAAAAAGATCGTCAAGATTGATCGTTATAGGCGCGTCGTGATCGCCGAAGACGGCACGGAAACCGACTACGATAGATTACTGATCGCAACCGGCTCTTCGCCTTTCATACTGCCGGTGCCGGGCAAAGATTTGCAAGGTGTGATTGCCTACCGCGACATCCACGACACCAATGCCATGATCGCTGCGGCGGAAGAACACACGCACGCCGTCGTGATCGGTGGTGGCTTGCTCGGATTAGAAGCCGCAAATGGTTTAAAGATGCGCGGCATGAACGTCTCGGTCGTGCATTTGCCCGCGTGGTTGATGGACAGGCAGCTCGATCTGACGGCTGGCAAGATGCTGCAAAAATCTTTAGAAGATCGCGGACTCAATTTCTTATTAGAAAAAAATACCGAAGCCTTGATAGGCGATGAAAACGGTCATGTCAAAGCCATCCGTTTTTCTGATGGTTTAGAAATCCCTACGCAACTCGTGGTGATGGCAGTGGGCATTCGTCCGAATACGGCTTTAGCGGAATCAGCAGGCTTGTACTGCAATCGTGGTTTAATCGTGAACGACACCATGCAAACTTATGACCCGCGCATTTATGCCGTTGGTGAATGCGTCAATCATCGCGGCACGGTGTATGGCCTAGTGGCTCCTTTGTTTGAGATGGCGAAAGTCTGCGCGAATCATTTAGCCAATTTTGGTATCGGTCGTTATCAAGGTTCAGTCACTTCTACCAAACTCAAAGTCACGGGTATTGATCTATTTTCTGCTGGTGATTTTTCGGGCGGCAAAGATACCGAAGAAATTATCTTGTCCGATCCTATCGGTGGCGTTTACAAAAAACTGGTATTGAAAGACGACAAGCTGATCGGTGCTTGCTTGTATGGCGACACAGTTGATGGCAGTTGGTATTTCAAGCTGCTGCGCGAAGGAAAAAACATCGCGGAGATACGTGATTCATTGATGTTTGGGGAATCGAACACGGGTGACGTCGGCCACGAAGGTCATACCAAAGCTGCAGCGATGCCAGACACCGCCGAAGTCTGCGGTTGCAATGGTGTGTGTAAAGGGACGATAGTCAAAGCGATTAAAGAAAAAGGTTTATTCACTTTAGAAGACGTGCGCAAACACACCAAGGCCTCAGCCTCTTGCGGCTCATGTACGGGTTTGGTCGAACAAATCATCATGTTCACGGCTGGTGGCGATTACTCTGCCACGCCAAAAGCCAAGGCCATGTGTTCATGCACGGATCACTCGCATCATGCGGTACGTGAAGCGATCAAAGTGAATCATCTATTGACTGTAGCGTCGGTTCAACAATTCATGGAATGGCGCACGCCAAATGGTTGCGCGAGTTGCCGTCCTGCTTTGAATTACTACCTGATTTCGACCTGGCCGAAAGAAGCGGTAGATGATCCACAATCGCGTTACATCAATGAACGCTCCCATGCGAATATCCAAAAAGATGGCACATACTCGGTAATTCCGCGTATGTGGGGCGGTGAAACCAATGCCTCCGAACTACGCAGAATTGCCGACGTGGTCGACAAATTCAATATCCCAACGGTGAAGGTCACGGGCGGTCAACGCATCGACCTACTCGGTGTGAAGAAAGAAGATTTACGCGCAGTTTGGCAAGACCTCGGCATGCCGTCCGGCCTCGCCTACGCCAAAGGTTTGCGCACAGTAAAAACTTGCGTAGGCAGCGAATGGTGCCGCTTTGGAACACAAAATTCCACACTGATGGGACAGCAACTAGAACGTGAATTAGCGCGCATGTATGCGCCACATAAAGTCAAACTCGCCGTTTCTGGATGCCCACGCAATTGCGCCGAAGCAGGCATCAAAGACGTCGGTGTGATCGGCGTGGATTCAGGTTGGGAAGTGTACGTGGGCGGCAATGGCGGCATTAAAACCGAAGTGGCGCAATTCTTAGTCAAGCTTAAAACGCATCAAGAAGTGATGGAGTACACGGGCGCATTCTTGCAACTGTATCGCGAAGAGTCATGGTACTTAGAGCGCACCGTGCACTATATCGCTCGCGTTGGTTTGGACTATGTCAAACAACAAATTCTAGAAAATTCTGCACGACGTGAAGAGTTGTATCAGCGCTTGTTGTTTTCATTGGAAGGTGAAGCTGATCCTTGGCATGAACCCGAGAAGGCGCAAGTGGATACTAGGCAGTTTGAGCGGATTGGAATGTAGACTATATCGACAGTATTTACACAAGCTCGAAGTACGATGAATATTCCCTCCCCTTCAAGGGGAGGGCTAGGGTGGGGATGGGTTTCAGTCAACGCCAACAACCCATCCCCATCCCAACCTTCCCCTTGAAGGGGAAGGAGTTGTTGTCGGTACTCAAGCTTACGTAGATAACTATGGCTTGAAGAGAAGAAAATACTCATCGAACAGTTAGATTAAAGCACAAACAAAGGAAAAACCATGTCCCAAGAATGGCAAGTCATCTGTCGCGTAGACGACATCCCAGTCCTCGGCGCACGTGTCGTGAAACGGCAAGCAAATACCGACGTCGCGATTTTCAGAAACACGGAAGACAAAGTATTCGCACTCTTAGATAAGTGCCCGCACAAAGGCGGCCCCTTATCGCAAGGCATCGTCTTCGGCGAAAAAGTCGCCTGCCCTTTGCATAACTGGAACATAGAATTACCAACCGGTTGTGCGGTATCGCCGGATGAAGGTTGTACACAGAAATTCAGTGTCAAAGTAGAAGCAGATCAAGTGTACTTGTGCAGTCACGAATTGCTGACTTTAGCGATTGAAACCTAAGTTCACTCAAAGCCAAAGGCCAAGGTCAGAAACTATGCACGAGACTCAATCTACCTGTTGTTATTGCGGCGTCGGCTGCGGCGTCATCATCGAGTCTGATGGCACACAAGTCACGGGCGTACGCGGCGATCCTGCGCATCCAGCCAACTTCGGCAAACTATGCAAAAGGGTAGTAATTTGCACCTGACGGCGCAGCCTATGCTGCAACAACAAGTGCGGGCTTTGTATCCTGAAATGCGCACTACGCGCAATCAAAAAAGACAGCAGGTGAATTGGGATGTTTGTCTGGAAACCATGGCAGACAAATTCGCCACGTGCATACAAACGCACGGTGCAGATAGCGTGGGATTTTACATCTCAGGTCAATTGCTGACCGAGGATTATTATGTCTTCAATAAACTCGCCAAGGGTTTGATCGGGACGAACAACATCGATAGTAATTCACGACTATGTATGTCCAGCGCGGTCGCTGGCTATAAACAAAGTCTGGGGGCTGATACACCGCCTTGTAGTTACGAAGATATAGAACTGACGGATTTAATTTTTATTGCGGGATCGAACACAGCGTATGCACATCCGATTTTGTATCGTCGCATAGAACAGGCACGCGAAAATAATCCGAATCTAAAAGTGATCGTAGTCGATCCACGTCGCACCGATACCGCGCGGGATGCTGATTTGCATTTGGCGATTTTACCCGGCACCGACGTCGCGCTATTTCACGGCATACTGCATTTGTGCCTGTGGGAAGATTTGATCGATACGCAATTCATCGCTGCGCATACCGAAGGCTTCGCCGAACTCAAACAAACCGTACGTGATTTTACGCCGGCCCTTACTGCGCAAATTTGCGGTATCGCCGAAAAAGATTTGATCCAGGCGGCACGTTGGTTTGGTCTAAGCAAGGCTGCACTCTCACTGTATTGTCAGGGGCTAAATCAATCGAGTGCAGGCACAGCCAAAAACAGTGCGCTGATTAATCTGCATCTGGCGACAGGGCAAATCGGCAAACCCGGCGCGGGGCCATTCTCCTTAACCGGACAACCGAATGCGATGGGCGGGCGTGAAGTCGGTGGCATGGCGAACTTGCTGTCGGCACATCGTGATCTAAGCAATCCCGCGCATAGAGCTGAAGTGGCCGCGCTATGGAATATTCCCAGCGTTCCTGAACAAGCAGGCAAAACTGCAGTCGAATTATTTGAAGCGGTGCGCACTGGCGAAATCAAAATCATCTGGATCGTTTGCACCAACCCGGCGCAATCCATGCCGGATCAAAATTTAATACGTGCAGCATTAGAAAAAGCTGAACTGGTGATCGTGCAAGAAGCCTATCACAACACGGCAACTGTGGCGTATGCCGATATCCTGTTACCTGCATCAACCTGGTCAGAAAAATCCGGCACGGTCACCAATTCTGAACGCAGAATTTCACGCGTAAGGGCGGCGATTCCGGCGCCCGGTGAAGCGCGCCATGATTGGCAAATCGCAACAATATTCGCGCAGGTCTTGGCAAAGAAACTCAATAAAACGCAGCCTGATTTTTCCTATACAAATCCAGAAATCATCTGGAATGAACATCGCAATAGCACAGCGGGACGCGATCTCGACATCACGGGTTTGTCGTATTCAATGTTAGAAGAACGTGGCCCACAGCAATGGCCTTACCCGGCCGATGCAAAAGCAGGACAACAACGTCTATACGAAAATCATCAATTCGCCACACCGAATGGCAAAGCCCGTTTCATCAATTGCGCCTATGTCGCAACCGCAGAAAAAATCACGCCACGTCATCCATTTGCCTTAAATACAGGACGCTTGCGCGATCAATGGCATGGCATGAGTCGCACTGGTTTAGTGGCGCAACTGTATGCCCATGCGCCTGAGCCTTGCATAGAAATGGCAGCGCAAGACATGCAAAGGCGCTTTATACAAGATGGTGATTTTGTCGAGGTTGGCAATCAACGCGGCACGCAAATTCTCATCGCCAAAGCGAGTGACCAACTCAAGGCGGGACAAAGTTTTATTGCAATGCATTGGGGGGAGGAATTTGTTTCTGGCGCGCGCCTTCAGGATGGTTTGGTGCAAACGCAGTTCGGCGTAAATAGCCTATGCAATCCCGCCTTCGATCCTATCTCTAAACAGCCGGAGTTAAAACACAGCGCGGTCAAAATTACGAAATTGGAATTCGCTTGGCAATTTACCGCCTGTGTGTGGATAGATCCGGCACGTATTTTGGAATTACAACAAACATTGCGTCAATATTACCCACACTTCGCTTACGCCAGTTGCGTCTTGTTTGGACGTGAACGTCAAGGCTTGCTATTTCGTGCGGCGAACCTGACTGCCGTTTCAGCGGACATCATGTCAGAGATTAGCCGCTTACTTGGTCTGCACGGCGAGCAAGTCTTGCACTATGGCGATGCGAAACGCGGCACTTCACGTCAACTGCTGATAGAAAATGATCCCGCATTATTGCCACAAAAACGCATCGCAGGTTTCGCTTTGGCAGGCGATATTGCGGCTGAGAGCTGGCTCAAGCAATTGCTATTAGACGAAGAGGTGCTGACGATTACGCCTGCATTATTGGCACAATCAAAACCTGCTAACGGCAGCGCGCAACAACATAGCAAAGACCATCAAGTCGTGTGTACGTGTTTCAACATCAAAGCACAACAAATTAAACAAGACTTGGCACTACGCAACGGTGATGAGAAACAACGCCTAGGAAGTTTGCAACAAGCTCTGCGTTGCGGCACCAATTGCGGTTCTTGTTTGCCGCAATTGAAGCAATTGGTACGTGAGACTGCTGTCGCAGAAGTCAACTAAAGTCGTCCTTACTATCTTTATAGCCTCAGCGTTTGATTACAGCTTGCACCATAGTCCCATTATGTGGCACTCTCGCAGTTCATTTTCTGCCCTGACATAGCTCAGTGGCCTTACCCAATTGGACTAAACAAGCATGCAACATTTTCGCCTTTCTATTCTCATTTCTCTAATTTGCTTAGGCATTGCCACCTATTGGGGTTACACCCACGGTGGCGTAACCGCAGCAGCTAGCGCCCTTGGTATCGCAATGATTTTGGCGATATTGGAAATTTCGCTGTCATTTGATAATGCCGTCGTCAATGCCTCGGTCTTAAAAAACTGGAATGCATTTTGGCAAACGCTATTTTTAACCGTAGGTATCATCATCGCCGTATTTGGCATGCGCTTGGTTTTTCCGTTGGTGATCGTAGCAGTAGCAGCTGATTTAGGCATGGCGGAAGTGTGGAATTTAGCCATCGACAATCCCAAAGAATTTTCTACCCACTTAATCAATCATCATGCGGAAGTTGCTGCTTTTGGTGGTGTTTTCTTATTACTGGTATTTTTAAATTTCTTACTCGATGATGAAAAGGAAATGCATTGGTTGGGCAATGTCGAGGCGAAAATTGCGAGCTTTGGTCGTATCGGCTCCATTCCTGTTTTAATTGCGCTTGGCGTCGTGGTCGGCAGCGTCAGCTTGGTCGATGCCGCACAGCAGTATGCGGTGCTGCTGTCTGGCGTATGGGGCATCATCGTGTATGTTGGTGTTGATTTCATTAGCAGCTTGCTTGAAAAAGAAGAAGTCACCGATATCAATGTAGGTGCCGTTGTCAAAACCGGCGGCATTGGTGGCTTCTTGTATTTAGAAGTGCTTGATGCCTCTTTCTCTTTTGATGGTGTGATCGGCGCATTTGCGATCACCAGCGATGTCGTCATCATCATGTTAGGTTTGGCGATAGGCGCTTTGTTCGTGCGTTCGATGACGGTGTATTTGGTACGTCAAGGCACATTGGAAGAATACGTCTACCTAGAACATGGCGCACATTATGCGATTGGTATTTTGGCCTTAATCATGTTTGCCAGTATCAAATATCACATCCCAGAAATTTTTACTGGTCTGATCGGTGTGGCATTTATTGTGGCGTCATTCTGGTCGTCGCTCAAACATAAACGTCTGCACCATTAAATTCATAGTATTTATATTAAGCCATCGTCTGATCACCTCAACGATGGCTTCCTTTCCAGCTGTTCTTTTTTTGCAATCAAAAAATAAAAAAGTTTTCACACCGCATAGAATTTAACCTACACTGAAGCGGCGTTTTATTGGTTTGTTTCATTTCTTGATCTCAATTTGAATCTTAATGAAAGGAATTACCATGTTCACCTCTGCCTCGTCCCGCCTGTTTCAAACTTCCATTTTAATATCACTCGCTGTATGTGCGCCGTCGGCTTTCAGTGCTGAAGGTGGTGCTACAAAAGCAGAAGCTGAAGCAATGGTTAAAAAAGCAGTTGCCTTCGTCAAAGCCAATGGGGAGAAAAAGGCTTACGAAGAATTTAGTGCAAAGCCAGGAAAATTCACGGATCGCGACCTTTACATTGTTGTCTACGGTTTGGACGGCATGGTACATGCGCATGGTGCCAACATAAAAATGGTTGGCAAAAACTTAATCGGCCTAACCGACATTGATGGAAAAGCTTTTGTGAAAGAGCGCGTGGACTTGGCAAAAACAAAGGCGACTTTCTGGCAAGAGTACAAATTCACCAACCCAGAAAGTAAAAAGATCGAACCAAAGGCAATGTACTGTGAGCGCCTTGACTCAACAATAGTCTGTGGCGGCGTCTATTTATAAAGATATTCCGCGGATTTTTTGCTACACGCTTGATGTATTTCCTCTAGATTGATCTTACCAAGCAGTTGCGAATGTAAGAAAGCATATTTAGAGGAATATCCTCTCCTTACAAGGTCTGAGCATGAAAATTGTTCACAAACTTTTCATCGCACCTGCGGTCGCGATGGCTTTTCTGATCCTTATCGGCGGCATGGTGTATTTTTTCTCAGGTGAGCAGGATCGGCGTTTGCTAAGATTAAAAGAGGATACATTTGAAGGCTTTCGAGGTATCTCAGCACAAACAATTGCGCTCGGTCAAATCAATTCTGAGGTCTATGCAAACATCGCCATTATGGCAAGCCTGGATGAAAAAGCGATCACAGGAATAAGCAAGGATATCAATGATAAAACCAGCAAAATCACCTCTGAATTGAAGAGGCTTGAGAACAATCGCAGTGTCAAAGAGACTGTGCAAAAACTTCTTCCTATACTCAATAGATACACGACTGCGGTACTTAGCGCTATCGATATGGCATCTGTAGATCCCAACACTGGCATCGCCTCAATGCAGACAGCAACACGAGAATTTAATGCCCTCAAATCAGAACTGGACATGAACCTCCAGCATTTAGAAAAAGAAACTTCATCGACAATTGCCACAAGCAAGGCAGATAATCAAAGAATGCTGTGGATGATTGTCGCTTGTTTAATCGCCGCTTCAGCCACACAGATCATATTGTCGATTTTTATTGCCCGTGGTGTGACGGTTCCGCTAAATCAGGCGATTGGAATCGCACAAACGGTGGCCGCAGGCCGACTAGATAAAGTCATTGAAGTGCGCAGCAATGATGAAATTGGATACCTACTTCAAGCATTGAAAGACATGAGTGAAAGTCTGGCGCGTGTTGTCGGAGAAGTGCGCAAAAGTGCGGACTCCATTTCCACTGCATCAATGGAGATAGCTTCAGGCAACTTTGATCTTTCCAATCGCACCGAGGCACAATCAATTTCTTTACACGACACCACAAATTCAATGAATGCACTGACCTCGACAGTGCAAAGAAATGATGAGCATGCGCATCAGGCAAACGAGCTCGCCAATGAGGCGTCGCAGACCGCTGCCAAAGGTGGTGCCGTAGTTGCTCAGGTAATTAGTTCTATGGGCGCAATCAATAATTCATCGAAACGAATTGCAGACATCATTAGTGTCATCGATGGCATTGCGTTTCAAACCAATATTCTTGCACTCAATGCCGCGGTTGAAGCTGCCCGCGCAGGCGAACAAGGGCGTGGTTTTGCCGTGGTCGCAAGTGAGGTCAGAAGTCTCGCACAACGGTCTGCCTCTGCGGCAAAAGAGATTGCGACATTAATTAATGAATCAGAATCACAAGTTCGCATAGGCAGCAAACTCGTCGATCAAGCTGGAGAAACGATGAATGAAGTTGTTGAGAGTATTCATAGGGTGACCAGCATCATGAGCGATATCACAGCAGATAGTCATGAACAATCTGAACGGATCACGCAGGTGAACCAGGCAATTATGCAGATGGATGAAACGACCCAACAAAATGCAGCCTTAGTCGAACAGGCAAGCGCAGCAACCGAAAGCATGAAAGATGAAACAACGCACTTGCTTGACGTCATCAGCATATTTCATCTAAATGATGCAAACAAAAACAATTCAAAAGAACCGCTGAAAATTTCTTTTCGATAAAAAAAATAATACGAGAAAGGTTAGCATTTAACTTGAACTATTAATCAACACTGACGTACCATGTGTTCTTCTAGCGCTCACTATGTTCATAGAACATCATTCAATATGCGACGTTTTTTCTTCCTCAGCGTAATCTGTGTAAGTCAATTATTACTTCTAAGCGCCTGTGTGACCCAGCAAGTGATACAGACTGACGAAAAATTGTTCCATGACGAACTGTTCTCCGCACCTACTGAATCAGTCTCCGCTGAAAATATCTTCCGGCTCAATCCTGCCATGCAACAATTTCTCGATCGCGAGATCCGCAAGCAATCAAGAATCCACAGCGATCAACGTGCCTTGTATATGGCGCTTTATGATGAAGGAAAACTGCGTTTACGTTATGACTCGAGCTATACCAGAAACGCCTCCGACACTTTTGATACACGTTCCGGCAATTGTTTATCTTTAGTGATTATGACAGCGGCATTCGCCAAGCAGATGGGGTTAAAAACAACGTATCAAAAGGTGTTTCTTGAAGAAGAATGGAGCCGTGCTGGCGAACTATATTTTTCTAGCGAGCACGTCAATATCGTACTCGGCCAAAGAAAATTGGCGATGACCATAGACAATAATAGTTCAGAACCAATGGTAGTGGATTTCTTGCAACGAGGCGAAGCAGCAAATATGCGTTCGATAGAAATTGACGAGAACACCATCATTGCAATGTTCATGAACAACCGTGCAGCGGAGGCTTTAGCACGTAATGACTACAATCAAGCCTATTGGTGGGTACGCGCAGCAATCAGCGCAGATAATCAATTTGCAGCAGCTTACAATACTCTCGGCGTTATTTATATGAAACGCAATCAAGCTGAACCTGCTTATCGAGCACTCACCGCCGCATTAGCGCTGAACCCAAAAAGTTTAGTAACGATGTCGAATATGGTACAAACGCTCAATGGTCTTGACCGTGTCGCTGAAGCGAAAGAATTAAGTCAACGCATACTCGATGAACAACCCCATCCCCCGTTTCACTTCTTTCAGTTAGGCTTGGCTGCGATGAATAGAAATGATTATGCAGCGGCGAAATCCTTATTTAAGCGAGAACTTAAACGAGCACCGGATTATCACGAATTTCATTTCTGGTTGGGATTGGCACATTTCCGCTTAGGTGAAATAGCGGATGCTGAAAAAGAACTCAATCTGGCGAAACAAAACAGCAGCAATCAAAAAGACCTTGCACTATATGCTGCCAAACTGAATTATCTGAACGCGAGGCGATGAATATTGAATCAATATCGGGAATCACTGGTAAACAAAAAACTGCCAAGCTAGTTGGCAGTTTTTGAAAAATCAAAAGCAAAATACGCAAATATACAAATACACATGGCGAATGCTGCTAAAACCAAATAGGTAAGCCAATCACCTTAGATCAGCCTAATTACTCGTTTTGTTCTGACTAAGCTGTATTCGTTGCAATCTAGTTTAGTCCTGCATCCCCAAGCAGTACCTTATCAGGCTGCGAGAAAAACTGGTGCTTTGGCAACTGCTGGTGCACGAACTGCAGGCATCTCTGCCAAATGTGTCGCGCCGCTCATCAATTCAGCAATACGATCTGTCAAAGCCGATTCTTGTGTCGCTAATTGGAAATGTGCAGGGCGTTGCGTTTGTACGATACCCCAACGAACGATAGGAGAACGTCCACTGCCATCCAATAAAGCATGGTCACGCAACCATTGCTCAAAGAAACGGGTCGGCATATTGCTTTCTACCCAGATCAGATGATCTGATGTCATCAATTTATTGTAAGACGGGCGGACTAAAATTTCGTAGATCATTTTGACAACTCCCTAAATGTCTTTGTCTTTTATGGATTCGACAAAGCTGCTGTTAGGCAAAAAACGTTGTTCACTTAAGTCCGGTTGACACAAATACTCACAAGTTGTGTGATTTTTTAAAAAATTTTGTGATTATTTTTGTCGTAAACCACGTTTAAGCGCAAAAAAAGCCTGAATTTGAAAGAATTCAGGCTTTTAATAAACTTTTTATTTGCGATTAAGTCATTACTAAATCACGACTTATTTTCAGCTCAACGAAGATGTGGTCACGCAATTTAGGAAACAAATGCCGGGGTTGTACGTGATGTGACGCTTGCGGATGAAGTGGAATTGGCATTATCACCAATAAATCCAAATAAATTCTTAGGGTTTTCCATCGCCGGAATTAAGGATAAAGTTTCACTCATGCCCAATTCAATTGCGACGTCACGCATAAAACGTAATGCAGAATAGTCTTCTAAAGCAAAGCCAACGGAATCAAAAATAGTCACTTGATCAGGGCTGCTACGGCCTACTACTTTGCCCGACAATACTGTCCACAATTCGGTCACAGGGAAATCGGCTGGCATTTGTTGCATGTCGCCTTCAATACGCGATTGCGGTTCAAATTCACAGAACACTGGTCCCATGCGCAAAACGTCAGCATGTAACTCTGTCTTTCCTGGGCAATCACCACCAACACCATTGATGTGCATACCAGGCTCTATCATGTCTGCGGTAATAATCGTTGCGTTGGTTTTATCGGCAGTGACAGTCGTAATGATATCAACCCCTTTGACCGCTTCTTTGGTGCTAGCAAAGCGCTTAGTTTGCAAGCCCATTTTGTGCAAATTTGCTTCTAATTTATCAGTCGCTGCACTATCGATATCGAACAAATGGAACATATCGACACCAAGCAAATGGTGAAATGCCAAAGCTTGAAAATCACTTTGCGCACCGTTACCAATGATCGCCATGGTTTTGCAGTTATCACGCGCCAAAGCACGCGCAGCAACCGCAGACATCGCAGCAGTACGGATAGCGGTCGTCAAAGTCAACTCACTAACCAGTTCTGGCACACCGGTCTCGACATCGGCCAAAACGCCAAATGCCATCACGGTTGGCAAATTAAAACGATAGTTGCTCGGATGGCCGTTCACATATTTAAACGCATACGATTTATCATCGGCGATCGGCATTAATTCAATCACACCAACATCAGAATGATTCGCAACGCGCGCGCATTTGTCGAAAGAATTCCAACGCAAAAAATCTTGATTGATGTAGGAAGCAACGCCAGTAATACAAGCGCCAATACCGCGCTTGTTAATAATTTCGGCGACACGTTCTGCGCTTAAATATTGGGTGACTGCGCGACGTGGTGTGATGGTTTGTTGAGATTGTGTTGTGTGGTTTTGCTTACTCATTTTAGTCTCCGTTTATTTGAGGTTTTAATGAGAACTTGCGTAAAATTTCTACAACCAGCTGAGATAAAACTAAGCACTTCACCTTTGGAAATGACGTTAACAATTTCCGGTAAATCTCGCTGCAACAACTTTGCGTAAGTTCTTAAAAAATCTTGATGGAAGAATCTTACGGGATGTCGATGTTAAACAGAATCAGTAAAAATGTACCAAATTCATCAAATTTCTGCCAAAATGACAGCCTAAATTATCGAAATGCACAAAATGGACGCACTAGACCAACAACTGATTAGCTTATTACGCACGGATGCCCGAATGAGCATTGCCACGCTTGCACATAAGCTCAAAGTATCACGTGGCACAATTACCAATCGTATTACCAAGCTTGAAGACGATGGCATCATCGTTGGCTATACAGTCCGTCTGCGACCAGATGCACAACAGAATGAAATTCACGCATGGATTAGCATCGCTGTCGAAGGTAACGAAACCCGTGCAGTCATTGCTTCTTTATTGGGTGAGCCAGGAATAGAAGAAATTCACGACACAAATGGTCGCTGGGATTTATTAGCAAGCCTGCGAGCCACCAATTTATCGGAACTGTCCTCGGTATTAGAAAGAATACGGCTGATTAAGGCAATCCAAAATACCGAAACGAGTATTCATTTGCAAACCTACCGCACATCCAGCAAAACATAAAGCGCAGACAATTACGGTTAGTGACTATCCAGTTTCGGCAAATTTTGACGAAAACAATCAAGGATGGACGCCCATCGCATTTATTCCCTTTTTGAAGCGCCCTCCGCTAATGAAATCAACTCTATCGACATTATTAGGCACAGTTCCTGCTTATTCCTAT
>DLGN01000207.1:5013-25721 GCA_002482715.1 Oxalobacteraceae bacterium UBA7693 | reverse complement strand
AATTAATTAAACAACTATTTTGAGTAGTGACCAGCAATCACTGGACATAATTAAAATTAATTAGAAATATTAAACATAGGGACGGGCAATGAATTTCCTAAAAAAACTTTTTGGTATTGATAAAGAATCTCACGAAAAATCGCCCCTCAAGAGAACGCCTGAAATTCAGGCAGCAGAAGAACGCATTAAGGCGCGTCAGAAAAAGGAAGCCTTAGCAAGCAGCGATAAACAAAGGCGTGAACGCTTGGTCAAAAACCAAAGCCCTACAGCGAGAGCTTCAATCAACCAGCCAGTGTCAGCACAGGAAGAGCTTCGTCGTTTAGAAAGAAGAGCCCAACAAAATCATAGCGATAAGCTTCAGGCTGATAGTGGCTTGATGGCAAATAGCAAAATGGATTTATGGCTTAACAGTATTGCGCCAGAAGATCCACCGGATACCATCGCTCCTCACCTGCGCATTCCAGATACGGTCTTTAACATCGATACCAATAAATTTGAAAAATCCTAAGTACATGTGCATGCGTGTAAATGCATGTAAATGCATGTAAATGCTAGAAGCAATTTATATTGAGTAGACACATTCATTTAGCGAATTTTCCTACGCGCGGTGCGCAATGATTTTCCCTCACTCATCACTCATCTCTCATCGTTCATGGATTAATAAGCTACCCATCGTCCGCGAACCAGCCCGATCTAGCAGTTCACAATTCGCATGTCACATCCCCGTCATCAAAGCTTGAAACAATCTGCGGTTTATCTAGCGCGGTTTTTCATTTCATTTTTCTGACCAAGGACATTCATGCAGAACTCAAGTAAACGCCACTCATTGGCATCATTAGTGGCATCATTAATGGCATCACTTATTATTCCGATCTCACTTTTGAGCGGCTGCGGTGGCAATAGCGATGACACAAAAGAGACGCCAATTCCAGTTGCACCAACGCCAGTCAGCATGACGATGGAAAAAATCGGCAGCTATGACGGCGCTGCGCTTGGTGCTGCCGAAATTACGGCATTTGATCCGGCCAATAAACGCCTATTTGTCGTTAATGGCGCCAATGGTTCCGTTGATGTACTTGATTTAAGCACACCAACTGCGCCCAAGTTAATTAGCACCATTAATATCAGCAGTCTCGGTGGTGGAGTGAATAGCGTTGCGATACATGATGGCTTGGTTGCCCTTGCAATCGAAGGGAAACTGAAGACTTCAACAGGTGTAGTCGCATTCTATAATGCGGCGGATCTAAAACTATTACATTCCGTCAACGTCGGCGCGTTGCCTGATATGCTGACATTTACTTCTGACGGAAAAATGTTAATTGTGGCAAACGAAGGCGAACCGAACAGTTATGGCTTAGCTGATTCGGTGGACCCTGAAGGTTCGGTCAGTGTCATCACCGTCAATCGCGCTGGCACCTCGACAGTCAGTACTGCTGACTTCAAATCCTATATTGGTAAAGAAGCAGAATTACGCGCTAGCGGTGTTCGTATTTATGGTCCTGGCGCCAATGCTGCGCAAGATCTGGAACCAGAATACATCGCGATTAGTGCGGACAACAAAACTGCCTATGTCACGCTGCAAGAAAATAATGCAATTGCGATTGTCGATATCGCTAGCGCAAAAGTCACCGCAATCAAACCATTGGGTTTTAAGAATCACAATGTTGCGGGTGCAGGTTTAGATGCTAGTGATGAGGATGGCGGCACCAACACCAACAGCGGCACACCCCTCGTCAAAATTGCTCCACAACCAGTTAAGGGTATGTATCTGCCTGATGCAATTGCACGCTATACAGTCAATGGCAGCACTTACCTGATCACAGCGAATGAAGGTGACGCGCGTGCAGATTGGCCAGGATTTAATGAGGAAACGCGGGTAGGCTCCCATTGCAAATTAGGTCTAGATCCAGCCGTATTTGGTAGCGAAGCGACTAATTTATTATTTGATTCTAACCTCGGTCGTCTGCGCATCACGACCACGCCGAACGGTGGTAGTGCAGGTAAAAATGCCGCGGGACTGTGTACAGAATTATTCGCCTTTGGCGCACGTTCGTTTTCAATCTGGTCCAGCGATATCGTCAGAGTATTTGATTCAGGCGACGACCTCGAACAACGCACGAAAGCGCTCAGCAATGTTGCCTTCAACGCCAGCCATGACAATAATACGCTCGACGGACGCAGTGCCAGCAAAGGTCCAGAGCCTGAAGGTGTTGTTGTCGGCACTTTCGGCAATAAGACTTTTGCGTTTATTGGTATGGAACGGGTCGGTGGCGTAATCGTGTATGACGTGAGCAATCCAACAGCACCAACTTATGTCACTTACCTCAATACTCGCAATGCCTTAACTGGCGACCGCGGCCCAGAAGGATTGGCACTTATTCCGGCAGACAAGTCACCAAATAGCAAACCATTGCTGATTGTTGGAAACGAAGTCAGTGGTACAACGGTGGTGTTCCAATTGAATTTAGTTTATTAAGTTAAATTGACGCTGGACTTGATTTAAAAGCTAAGGCGTACAAAGCAAAAGCCTCCTTCGCGGGAGGCTTTGTTATTTCCGAGCTCAATCTAAACACGCGCGACCTTACATTTTTGCTTCACTCAATGCATCGCAAGCTGATATACAAACTGACTATTCCCATGCAGTCTGGGGGATGATTCCCAAGCCTTTAAATACAGGCTTACTAAACCAGTAACCTTGCATCAAACTGATGCCGGTCGAAAAAAGAAAATCACGCTCAGCACGGGTCTCAATGCCTTCCGCTAACAACTGAATGTTCAATTCTTCGCAGATAGTGGCAATCCCTTTGACGATTGCTTGACGCGCTTTATCTGCATCAATACCACGCACCAAATCCATATCAATTTTAATGATATCTGGCTGATATTCCGACAGTAAATTCAAGCCAGCATACCCAGCACCAAAATCATCAATCGCTGTTCTAAAACCAAAATTGCGATACTGTCTAAAAATATTGACCAGATGAGGGCGATCTTGTACGCGTTCGCCCTCAGTAACTTCAAATATAATTTTTTCAATTGGAAAGTTATGCTCGCGCGCAGCCTCAAACGTGGTTCGAATACATACTTCCGGTTTGTACACAGCGTTGGGCAAAAAATTGATCGACAAAAATTCCTGCATTCCCAAGCGTGCTGCGCCCTGCACAGCTTTTACCCGACATAATTGATCGAAGCGGTAACGATTACTATCATTCACCTGCGCCAAAATACTCGCAGCCGACTCGCCTTTCGGTCCGCGAACGAGCGCCTCATGCCCAAAAATTGTTCGCGACGCGAAATCAACAATCGGCTGATAAGCAAATTCAAACGCCAGCTCAAATGGTGTATCACTTCGACAACCGCCGCATGGTTCGGCTGTGTCCGACTCAGTGGATTCATTAGGAAAAATAGGGAAAATTGAAGTCATGTTATCAACCTATGTGCGCGATAGTTCATACAAATAATTGTTCCAATAGCATAGTTCAACTCAACTATATGTCAGATTTTCCGCTTAAATCAAGCCAAAACTTTTTCAAAAAGCGACTCAATACTAGGGCCTGTTGAACGCATCACTGTACAGGCAAATGAATCTTTTAATCTGATAGAACACAACATCGGCAAGGACGATTTCCCAATCTTCAACATCAGCTTTGAAGAATTTTTGCAACATCATCTTTATAAACCCGGCCAACTGGAATCACGACTTCACCCAAATGCACTTCATTTGCTTTCACGAGGGTGATTCCACTATGCGCAACGATATAGGAACGGTGCACGCGGCTAAATTTCTCTTTCGGTAAGATCTTCTCAAAGTCAGAAATTTTCATCTGACTAAGTATATGTCCGCCGGTATGATAAACAGAAGTGAAGTTTCCGTTGGCCTTAATATAAATCAGCTTATCCAACGCCAACTGATGTTGTTTTTTGTCGTCCTTAATAAAGATGGTCTTTGAATCTGTGTGGTGGGATTCAAGCAATTTTTCTTGTATCGCCTTGACTCTCTTCAAATCCTGCAGCACTTTTTCTACCGCAATAGAAAAGCGAGAAGCATTGAAAGGTTTTAATAAGTAATCGGTAATCGCGTACTCATAGCTTTCCAAGGCATATTCTTTGTGAGCAGAGACAATAATGACATAAGGTCGCTTATCGAGTGTCTGTAAGAATTCAAACCCGGTTAATCCAGGCATTTGAATATCCAAAAAAACCAAATCGACTTTAGTCTTTTCCAAAATAAGATGTGCGTCATTCGCCCGAAAAACACTGTCAACAAAATCAAGCGTGCCAAAATCGTCCGCAAATTTTCGTATCAAAGTATGAACGATGGGTTCATCATCTATGATTAAATAGTTCAATCTCATACAAAAACCCTTGGCATTTTCAAAGCAAAAAAAGTGGCTAACTCAACACAAATCAATTTCCACTTTCGCGGTATATCGATCTTCATTAGCTGAACATTGATATCGATGCTTATTCGGAAAAAGTAAAGCCAGACGACGCCGAACATTATCCGTACCTAGACCGCCCTGCCCTCTTTTCAGTTTATTCCTCGCCAGCACTTGCGCATCAAAATTATTCTCAATCATAAATGCGATAGCTTGATGACTGGTATGTAAACTGAAATGGATATAGGGCTGCGATGCCAAGGTTTCTACACCATGCTTAAACGCATTTTCCAACAAATTAATAAACAGCAGTGGCGGAATACGCTGCTTAGAATCTGCGATATTTTTACTGAAGCGTATATCTATTTGATGTTGCTGACGAATCTGATTGAGTTCAATGAAATTTTCTAAGTAAGCAATTTCCTCCTCAACACTAACGCTATCTTTGCGCCCATCATAAATCGTAAAGCGCATCATTTGCGCGAGTTTATGAATCACCTCCGGCGCGAGATCAGATTTAGCAACGGCTAGGCCATACAAATTATTGAGCGTATTAAAGAAAAAATGCGGATTGATTTGGCTCTTCAATAAATTCAATTCGGCTTTCAAAGTCTCTTGATGCAAACGGTCTATCACTTGCGCTTGTTTGAATTTATCGAAGATCAGAAAAACAATAGGAATCATGAGCGACAGCGTAATGAAAACCATCATCAGATCAGAGTTATTCAAGCGATAAACGGCGTATAGCACACCGGCATACAGTCCACTCACCAATAATATTTTTAAGAAAGTTCTCAAGCTCGTACTCAGAATGAATTGTCGTTTGACATGGTTTATGCGTCGTTCGTCATTGTCGTATTTATTTTGATTTTACAACCAGTATGATGAAAGTGATTAAAACTTTTATGTTTAGGACTTACGCAAACTGTCTTCGGCTTCCCGCCCCCGACTAAGACATTCGAGGGCAGGCTCTAGCCAGCGCAATTTTGCGCATGCCCTAATCCTTTTAACAGAGGCAATTATGCTAACCATACGCAATCTTTCTAAAACCTATGACAACGGCGTGCATGCGCTTAAATCCATTTCCTTAGATATTGAACCAGGCCTGTTCGGTCTGCTAGGCCCCAATGGCGCGGGCAAATCATCCTTGATGCGCACCATCGCGACTTTGCAAAAAGCCTCGCATGGCCAAATTAGTTTTGATAACAAAGATGTGATTCAAAATCCCAACATCTTACGTAGTTGCTTAGGTTATTTACCGCAAGAGTTTGGGGTCTATCCTAAAGTATCTTGTTATGATTTGCTCGATCACATCGCCCTACTGAAAGGTGTGGTTGATCATAAAGCGCGTAAAGCGCAAATTGAGCAGTTGCTACACCAAACCAATTTGTATGATGTGCGGAAAAAAGATGTGAGTTCGTATTCAGGCGGTATGCGTCAACGCTTTGGGATTGCGCAGGCATTACTTGGTTCGCCGCGCCTGATTATTGTGGATGAACCGACCGCTGGACTTGATCCACAAGAACGTAATCGCTTCCACAATTTATTGTGCGAAATCAGTGAAAACGTTATCGTCATCCTTTCCACCCACATCGTCGAAGATGTCAGCCAATTGTGTCCTAACATGGCGATTTTGATTGATGGCGCAGTGTGTTTACAAGGCAAACCAGCACATCTCATTCAAGAAATGGATGGCAGCATCTGGAGCAAGATGTTACCGCGCAATCAAACCGCGCAGTACAAAGAAAACTTCAACGTCATCTCTGAGCGTCTGGTCACGGGGCAAACGCAGATCGTGATACAAAGTGAATTCCAACCTGAAATTGGATTCGAACTAGTCTCTGCTAGTTTAGAAGACGTCTATTTTGCGACCTTGAAAAAATTTGAAAAGGGAGCGCAACATGCTTAATCGCTTAGTCCTATTCGAGTTAAAACTGTATCTTAAACAGGCGGGATTCTGGCTCGGTATTTTATTGTTTTGCGCATTAGCATCACTCATCACGACCCAGCGCGGCTCGGCTTTTTTATTCGCGAACTCCTCCTACGCGATTACCCAGACGCTACTTTTTATCTCGCCGAATATTATTTTTCTTGTCTGCGCCTTAGCAACGCCTGTGTTGCTGCGTGACAGTCAATATAAAACCGAGTCCATGATATTCACCACGCCGCTCGATAAGTTTCACTACATGATGAGCCGCTTTTTGGGACTTTTCTTAGCAGCGCTGTTAGTGATGTTTGCGATGTTGCTCGCCATGATAGTGACGAGCTTCTTTTTAGACGCCAAGCAAATAGGCCCATTCAGGCCGCATTACTATGTATCCAGTTTCGCCATCTTTATCATGCCCAGCGTTTTGCTATGCACATCTATCATTTTTGCCACCGCAATCTTTACCAAGAATATGTTAGCGATCTATGTGGCTGCGATTATCGTGTATGTGTTGTATGTGATTGCTTCCGTGTTAGGCAACTCACCTTTGTTAGCCAGGTCATCGCCACTCACTAGTGGTAATTATGGATTTTCTGCTTTGTTGGAACCGTACGGCTTGATCGCCTACTTTGAGCAATCGGCGTATTGGGTAAACGCACAAAGAAATCAGATGGAACCGCAACTCTCTGGAAGTTTATTGAGCAATCGCTTGCTGTGGATCGCGATCAGCTTATCGATGTTCGCTTATACCTATCAACGATTCTCATTCAAATTGCAAGAAGAGCGCTCAAAGAAAGTTGAATTGGAAACGACAAGCTCTGGATTAAAGATTCAGCCTTATCAAGCGGTCGTCCCCAACCATCAGTTTGAGGATTTCCATATCGATATTTGGTTCTCAAAACTCAAAATAGAATATGCAAGCTTGGCCAGGGCTAAAGTCTTTTGGGTATTAATGATACTAACAATAGTTTTTGTGGCGGTACATCTGACAGTGGAGATGTTGACCGGGCCCATCAATGGGGCTCAGCCTTATTATGCGTCGAGCGAATTAGTCTTAGAATCGCTGCTGGATCCCTTCATCATCTTCGGCAAATTAGTCGCTGTCATCTATGCCGTTGAATTATATTGGAATGACCGAGCGGTCAATGCGTATGCGATTGTTGATGCCACGCCGACCAGCAACTTTACTTTTTTTCTCGCCAAACTCAGTAATGTCCTAGCGATTCTCTTTAGTCTGATCACCGCAGGCATGTTAACCGCGATTGTCTTTCAACTGCTGCGCGGCATAACAGATTTGAATTTCTCTGCCTATGCCCTGCTTTACTATTACGCAGGCGTACCGATTCTGTCGGTGGCTTTATTGAGCTTGCTTTTGCAGTGTTTTGCAAAACACAAAGCAGTCGGATTTTTGCTTGCCATCGGTGTCTTCAGCCTCGATATCTTATGGAAGACGCTGAACGTCAAGCATCCTTTGCTGGTATTTGCTTACAGTCCGAAGTTTTATTTCTCTGAAATGGCAAACACGATTTATCACCATGAGGCTTTCCATTGGTACGGTTTCTACTGGCTATCATTAGGCGCCATCTTTGGCCTGCTCGCTGTGCAATATTGGCGCCGGGGTGAGCACTTGATTTCCACATCATGGACACGTAGTAGTAAAGCCTGGTTAGCTGGTTTTATGTTGTGTTTTGTTGGTTCTGGCAGCTACGTTTTTTATCAAACAAACATATTCAACACCTACATCAGCGCGAAAGATAAGTTGGCGTGGATGGAGCAATATGAGAAGCAGTACAGTCAATATAAGGACTTGCCGCAACCGACCATCACCAGCGTTAACTTCCAGGTGGATGTGGAACCGGAACAACGGTCTTATCAAGCCAAGGCACAGCTACAAATTAGCAATCAAAACGCGCAACCTATCAGTAAGATTTTAGTCAATGTACTCAAGCAGCCACACATAGAACAAAGTGTGGCGATCAACGGCGCAAAACTGCTTTCTTATGATGCTGCGTATCAAAGCTATTGGTTTGCGCTGGAACCTGCAATGCAAGCAAACGAGACACGAGATGTGACGTTATCCTTGGCCGTCACACATAATGCTTTTGCCAAATTAGATGGCGAACATTGGATTACCAAAGGTGGAAGTTATATTGAATTGGAAGATGTGTTACCACAGTTTGGCTTCGATTCACGCTATATGATCAGTAATGAACAAGAGCGTAAAGACCGTGGCTTAGCGTCTACCAAATTGGCAATTCCGAGTGATCGCGATCAACTTGTAAAAGAGGATCGAGTGCATTTTGAAGCCACACTATCGACACCGCTTACCAGCCGCCAAACAATGGTGACGGTCGGTCAATTACAGCGCCAATGGCAGCAAGAGGGGCGACAATTTTTCCACTACAAAGCATCACATAAAGTCGCATTGCAATTGGCAATGATCTCGGCGCAATTTGCCATAAAAGAAGCGCGGCATAATGATGTGGATATTCGCCTTTATCGCAGTCCTAAACATGATAAAGATGATGCCTTGGTTTTGGATGCTTTGACCAAAACGATGGATTATTTTGCGACGCATTTACAAGCGTATCCTGATAAACAGTTCACCGTGGTGGAACTACCGTATTTCGCCAAAGCGCAGTCATTTGGTAGCGCACAACCCGGCATGTATTTGGGTGTGGAAAATCGCTTCTTTAACTTAGATAATCGAGGCGCTGAAAAGAACCCTCTATTAAATGGCGTCTCGCACGAATTTGCACATCAGTTTTGGGGATTTGCCATTGATCCGAATCACATAGGCGGTTATTCCATGTTGACGGAAGTGTTGAGTAAATACATAGAACTTGTCATGATGAATAAGCTCTATGGCGAGACGGCAAACTTGGAAGCGATACATCAGGCAATCGACCGTTACTTACGCTTGCGCCCCTATAGCCAAAACACCGAACGTCCTTTGTTTAGTGTTGGCATGGAACCGCATATTTATTACAACAAAGGTCAACATAGTATGCATGCGTTGATGGGCTTGATTGGTGAGGAGAAAATTAATATCGCGTTACGCAATTTACTCAAGGATTTCGCGTATCCACGCAAGCCAACTTCTTTGGACTTATTGAATCTGTTTTATCAGCAAGCAGATGCTGCGCAGAAGAAGGTAATTGATGATTTATTTAAGCGTGTCGTATTTCATGATTTCACGGTACACAATGTTAAATCGGTGCAATTAGCGAATGGTGAATACGAGACGACTGTTGATCTCAGTACGCTCAAATTTGTCGTGAACCAAGCCAATAATCTTGAGGAGAAAGAGCGCATTGATGAAGAAATCGAAGTCGCTTTATTTACCAACTTCCCAATCGAGAAACAAGCGGACAGAATTTTGCTGACGAAACACCTATTCACACAAGATCGCAGCGTTCTCAAACTTCGTAGCTCTGAACGTCCGCAGTATATTCAGATCGATCCAAGACGACTGCGTATCGACCGGACACCAGGGGACAATTTGTTCAAGATCGAAAAATAACACAGCAGAATCCTAAAAATAATGTCACGGAAAATCTTGCGATATTAAAGGAGCAAAGGCCTATAAGTCGACGACTTATAGGCCTTTGTCTATTTATGTCGAATAAAGTGCATTCAGCTCAAACCGACAAGCAAAAGATGCACATTAAATTGTCGGAACCTTGCGAACGGCTACGCTTATTGATGGGATGCCGCGCTGAGTATCAATACACAACTTGAAACATACCGCATTGCGATCACTCAGCAATACCAATTAACTTTCGCAATGCGAATGCATCCACCGCGCTCGCAGCAAAATCATCGAACGCACGCTTGGCCGTCGGAATAATATGGCGTTTAATAAATTCTGCGCCTTCGCGTGCGCCAGTCTCGCTATCTTTCAGGCAGCATTCCCACTCCAGTACTGCCCAACCGCTGTAATCGTACTGAGCCAATTTACTGAAGATGGCAGTGAAATCAACCTGGCCATCACCCACGCTACGGAAACGACCTGCTCTTTCTAACCAAGGGGCATAACCCCCATAGACACCACATCTGCCGGTAGGATTGAACTCGGCATCCTTGACGTGGAACATACGAATGCGCTCGTGATAGATGTCGATGAAATCGAGATAATTCAGTTGCTGCAGAACGAAATGACTTGGGTCATACAACATATGACAACGCTCATGTTGGCCAACTGCGTCTAAAAAACGTTCGAAGCTCAAACCATCATGTAAATCTTCACCGGGATGAATTTCATAGCAGAGGTCGACACCGTTTTCTTGATAAACGTCCAGTATCGGTTTCCAACGTTTTGCTAATTCAGCGAATGCAAGTTCGACCAAGCCATTCGGACGTTGTGGCCACGGATACATATAAGGCCAAGCTAAAGCGCCAGAAAATGTTACGCTGGCATTCAAGTTTAAGCGACGTGATGCCTGTGCCGCGAGTTTGAGTTGTTCGGTCGCCCACTGCGTTCTGGCGGCTGAATTACCATGCACATGCTTCGGTGCGAAGCCGTCAAAAAGACTATCGTAAGCAGGATGAACCGCTAAACACTGCCCTTGGAGATGCGTCGACAACTCACTAATAACCAAACCATGTTCAGCAAGCTTGCCTGCTACTTCATCACAATAAATTTGGCTGATGGCAGCCTTATCCAGATCGAAAATATGGCCGACATTGCTCGGCATTTGTACTCCAACGAAGCCTTTGTCGGCCGCCCATTTAGCCAAACCATCAAGCGTGTTAAACGGTGCCTCACCGCGAATAAACTGCGCGAGAAAAATTGCTGGACCTTTGATGGTTTTCATAGATTCAATCCCATTTGAATTTTTAGTTTGGTTTTAGTTTTAGTTTTAGTTTTATTTTTGATGTCATTAATACGGAACATCGTAAGCCTTGCCATTTCAGACTTATCAGGTTTTCAGCGAAACCCAAGTGCTATCTTGTGCTGATGAAGCAATGCAAGCTTCGATAAAACAAAGATCGAGATAGGCAGGGATAGCACTATGCTCAGCATTGCTATTGGCACCAACATGCGGCTTAACTGGTTCTGCGAGGATGTTTGCGAACTCCCTATACAACACAGCAAATGCTTCGAGATAGCCTTCTGGATGTCCAGCGGGAATCAGACTAACATCTCGGCTCGCCTGACTAATTTGATGACGTGCTCTACTCAATATTTGCATAGCACCATCTAGCGTAGAAAAACTCAATTGATTGGGTTGTTCTTGACACCAATCCAACGATCCTTTATCACCAAAAATTTGCAGCCGCAAATGATTCTCCTTGCCAACGGCTACCTGACTACTTAGCAGACTGCCACGTGCACCATTGGCATAGCGCATAAAGACTTGCGCATGGTCATCCAGCACTCTACCGGGCACGAACGAATGTAGATCCGCCGCAATTTTAATGGGTGTTATACCAGACACGAAATGTGCCAAATTAAAAGCATGCACACCGATATCACCAAGGCAGCCAGCGGCACCTGCTTGCTTGGGATCAGTACGCCAGCTTGCTTGCTTTTGTCCAGACTGTTCGAGTGCTGTGGCTAACCAATCTTGACTATATTCAACTTGAACAATACGTATTTCGCCGAGGTCACCGCATCGCACGCGTTCACGTGCTTCCCTTATCATTGGGTAAGCTGTGTAGTTATAAGTGACAAATACATGCTTGCCAACACGTTCACTGATGGTAATCAGTTCACTTGTTTCAGCACTGGTCATGGTCAAAGGTTTATCACAGATAACATGAATGCCATGCTCTAAAAAACATTGTGCAATGGGGAAGTGCAAGTGATTCGGCGTGACGATAACTACAGCTGCGATGCCATTTTCAATTGCTGCCTCGGCCTGCGCCATCGTCTGGAAATCAGGATAACTACGATTTGCAGGAATTCCAATTTCTTCAGCACTGGCAGCGGCGCGCAGCGGATCAGAAGAAAAACACGCTGCTTCGAGTGAATACCGGTCGCTGATACGCATGGCGATTCTGTGTACATTGCCAATGAACGCACCCTGCCCGCCGCCGACCATGCCGATACGATTTTTTTGTTTTGAATTGTTCATACGAATTGTCAGAGCTTGCTTTAAATTTAGACGTCACACAATAAAACAGCCCGTTTCAAAGAGCTGGCTTTTTCTTCAGGCGTAGTACCTGAGGGCGAAAATTCCTGCGCGACGTAACCTTGAAAACCGGTTGCGTGAATTGACTTCATAATCGCACGATAATTTAGCTCCTGTCCCTCCGTAATTTCACCGCGCCCTGGGACTCCACCTGTGTGGTAATGTCCGATATAAGGTGTACATTTACGCAAACGACGAATGATGTCGCCTTCATTGATTTGCACATGATAAATATCGAACAGCATCTTCATATTTGGCGAGTCAATCCGCTTACACAATTCGAATGCCCAATCACTGCTATCGGCCATATAGTCGATATGGTCAATTCTGCTATTGAGTATTTCCATGTGCAATACGACGCCATGCCGCTCCGCGTGAGACATAATTTTCTTCAGTCCATCGACACAATTTTTTAAACCGACTTCATTGTCCATGCCGCGTCGATTACCTGTGAAGCAGATCAGATTTTTATAACCCGCTTTTGAGACTAACTCGATGTGTTCGAGATAGTTCTTGATGAGCGTTGGATGATATTGCGGGTCATTCCAACCTTTGGTCAAACCGATTTCCGCACCATTGCACATCGAAGAATCAATCTCGTGCATTTTCAAGATTGGCCAATCTTTTGGGCCGACTAAGTCCACAGCAGAAAAACCGATCGTTTTTACCAAACCACAGAGCTCCGGCAGGCTCAGATGTGGAAATGTCCAGCGACAAACCGAATGACGTATATTGCCCTTTAACGAACCCATAGTTTGTGCCTTCGCCAGATGAAAGGCACTGGGTGCGAGCATTGCAATGGTGCCGAGTGAGAGTTGTTTTAACAAGCTACGACGATCTAATGTGTACATAGATTTCTTTCTTTATTCAAAGCAAAAACAGCAACCACGCTAAAGCCCTACAATTTTTTTACCGAACGAGATTAAGCCCAGGCGCGCTGCCCTTTGACATAAGGTACATTGCCGTCATAACGACCTGGTACCGCCACATAACGTAAGGTTTTCGTTGCACCAGTTTCGGAGGTAAAGAAGCCTAATAAGGTCAGCTGTTTTACCATGGTGTAAAAATGCTTTGGCAGGCTTTCGAATTCTTTTTGCCGCGCAAAATCGTTGTCTTTATTTTCCGTCTCGAGAGCGTGACGTCGTTCTTTATCTCTTTCGGATTGACCGGCATTAAAGGTTTTGGCTTCTTTTTCCAAGCGCACTAACATTTCATGCCTTTGCTTAGCACTCATACTAAAGAAATTTTTTTGATATTGCGCCAGGCACAAACTTGGGAAGTTCTTCAGTCCATCGACAAAGGCATCTTGTTGTGTTTTGGTGTAGCAATCACGCACCATTACCTCCATGAAGCGCCCTACCTTGGCTGCTTTAGCGCCAGGTGTATCCGTTTTAGGAATAATAGTTTCCGCTATTTCATCAAGTAAATTTATCTCGCGCGCAGTCAACCGGAAACGGATATCACTTGATCCAGCGGCATAAGATAAGCCCGTTCCTAGATTTAGAGCAAATGCTTCGCCACCAACCACTGCCATTCCCGTCATCGTAGCGACTAACTGCAAGAGTTCTCTTCGATTCATCATTTTCCTCTTAGATTTTTTTGCTTTCTTCTTCGGTATGTATCAAGCGTTATAGATTTCCACGTTTAAGCTCATTCACGGCAAAATCGGCTGCACGTGCAGTCAACGCCATATAGGTCAAGGAAGGATTAACACAGGAACTTGAAGTCATGCATGCACCGTCAGTAACAAAAACGTTAGGCGCATCCCAGACTTGATTGTTTCCATTTAGAACTGAAGACTTGGGGTCGCGTCCCATGCGCGCTGTACCCATTTCATGGATACCTGATCCTACAGCGTAGCCATTGTCGTAGGTGTAAACATTCTTTAGACCTGCCGCCGTGAGCATTTCTTTCGCATCGTTCACCATATCGATACGCATACGTTTTTCATTTTCTTTCAGTTCGACGTCCATCGCCAAAACAGGCAAACCCCATTTATCTTTTTTGGTACGGTCGAGACTGATCTTATTCGAATGATCGGGCAGCATTTCGCCAAAGGCCGTGATATTGAAACCCCAATTCTCAGCCGGTACACTCATTGCTTCTTTCAACTCTTTACCAATCGTAAATTCAGCAATCTCAACGCCTCGTCCACGCCCCGCTCCACCTTGATAGCCAAAGCCACGCAGATAATCGCGCTTATCGTCATAGACATTACGGAAACGCGGTACATAAATACCTGTCGGGCGACGTCCAAAATCATATTTATCGCCAAATCCTTCCACAGTACCACCCGCGCCTAATTTGAAATGATGATCCATCACATTGTGACCGAGCTCGCCGCTACTACTACCTAAACCACCTTCCCATACATCGGTGGCTGAATTCATCAGTACCCATGTTGAGTTAAACGAAGATGCACAAACAAACACGATCTTGGACTTGAATTCATAGGTTTGATTGGTCTCTGCATCTAACACTTCAACACCACGTGCACGTTTCGTATTCTTGTCATAAAGAATTTGCGTCACAATAGAAAATGGACGTAAAGTCAAACGCTTCGTAGCCATTGCCGCAGGCAAGGTTGAAGATTGCGTACTGAAATAGCCACCAAACGGGCAGCCACGCCAGCACCGATTGCGATACTGGCAGTTCACGCGGTTTTGTAAAGGCTCGGTAATGTTTGCAGAGCGCCCAATAATCAAATGACGCTGACCTTTGTAAATTTCTTCCAACCGTTTCTTCACATGTTTCTCAGCGCAATTCAGTTCCATTGCGGGCATGAAGTGTCCATCGGGTAAAACATCCAAACCATCTCTACTGCCCTGTATGCCTGCGAATTTCTCCACATAGCTATACCAAGGCGCGAGATCGTCATAACGAATCGGCCAATCAACGCCGATTCCTTCCTTGGCATTCGCTTCGAAATCCCAGCGGTTAAACCGATAACTTTGACGCCCCCACATCAGCGAACGACCACCTACCTGATAGCCACGGAACCAGTCAAATCGTTTTACTTCCGTGTAGGGGCTTTCACTGTCTTTCGCCCAAAAATCAAGTACCGTCTCATTCAAAGGATAATCACGTTTCAACACTGGATAGTCTTCGATCATCTTTTGTGTTCGACCACCACGATGAGGAAACTCCCAATTCTCTTTCATGGCGTTGACATAATCCTTCACGTGCTCAACATTGCGACCACGTTCCAGCAACAAAACGTTCAAGCCTTTTTCGGTTAACTCTTTGGCCGCCCAACCACCACTGATGCCAGAGCCAATCACAATCGCGTCATAAAAATTCTCGTCCATATTTTTCTTCTTAAAGTGTATTTCTCAATCTTCTTCGGGTTTCGTATTTTGTTCAAAGACGGCGGATCTTCATGTTTCTAAAACTGACAGCATCCCCATGATCCTGCAAACCAATGTGCCCTTTTTTTGATTCGCCAAAACCTTGCATATCGCTGAATTTGCTTTGCTTAACTAAATCTTTCCAGGCATCTGTCCATAAGCGGGTATTCAAAACATGACGTCCATTCAGATAGAAATCCAATTCGCCGCGGTCGCTCACAATATCGACGAGATTCCATTGTCCAGGGGCTAAGGCAACGGCTTCGGTTGCCTCAATCAAATCGTATAAATCCCCTGCGCGATGTTTGAAAATTTTTCCATCGGCGTGACCATCATTGTCTAACACTTGCATTTCTAAGCCCGTGTTCCAAGCGTAAGGAAACTGTTTCGCATCTTCGTTCACATACAGAAAAATGCCACTATTACCGTTCTTCTGTAGCTTCCATTCCAATTGCAAATGAAAATGATCAAATTGTTCGTCGGTGACAATATCGCCACCTCCAGAGGTTTGCCATCCATCTTTTTTACTCACATCTAATTGCAATTCGCCTTGATAGATTTTCCAAGCGCTTCCAACTGAGGCTTTACCATAGGCGTGCCAACCTTGCGTACTCTTGCCGTCAAACAGAAGTTTCCAACCATTGGCCTGCTCACTAGGTGTTAGCGCATTGTGAGGGCGAGCAGCACCTGCTTTTCGTGCCGCGATAACAGCTTTCAATCCACGCAAAGATTGTTCTACACTTTGCATAGGGCTTAATCCATTTGGATACTCTTCCTGTTCAACCACTATCCATTCGGTACCACCAACCTGTACATTCGCCTGATACAAAGCGTCCCAATCAATACTGTCTTGTCCGATGATGGTCGTATAAAATTTCCCGCCATCGGTCTGAGCGGACTTCACTGGTAATTTGCTTTTATAGTGCGTCGTCAAGGTACGACCGGGATAACGCTTAACAAACAAAACGGGATCTTTACCTGCGTAACTCGTCCAGCCAACGTCTTGCTGCAAAATGACCTCATGTGGCGTATTTTTTGCAATAGCATCCCAATACGTTTGACCTTCAAAGGTGTTCATTTCGACGCTATGGTTGTGGAAACCAATTCGCATACCGAAAGGCTTTAACTGTTTAGACAGTGCGCTTAAATCCTGCGCTAATAATTTCACACCGACAGGATCGCCTGCGCGCGCATCGCTTGGCACGATGAGCTTAGTGCATCCAATATCTTGATAAAACTTAACGACCTTGGCGAAGTTATCTGGCTTCAGCTGTGCGATAGCAACATGCGCACCCGATACTTGTAAGCCGGTTTTATCCAAAAATCGTTTCAAACCTGGTGCATCATTTTTATATGGGCCAAAATCTCCCGCGAATTCAACACCTTGGAATCCCATCGCAGCAAGCTTCTTTAGTGTGCCTTCAAAATCTTTACTAACATCTTCTTTTACAGACCACAGTTGCACACTCAGTTGAGGGAACTGAGTGGACTTAACTGCATTCTGACTGCTTGCGGACTGGCTATTTGCAGTCTGACTTGTTTGCCGGGCATGAACGATGCTGGGACTCCATAGGCTAAAACTCAACAACATACCCACTCCCAAGTAGCTAATTTTGTGAAACGAATTTTTCAATTTTTGTCTCCAACTAAATGTCTATCTTTTGTTGATTTTCCTAGCTTACGAGGCCGCTTTCGTTTGTTCTGCTAGTAACGAGAATTGTCGTGGTGTCATACCAATCACTGCACGAAACTCTTTAGTAAAATAGCTTTGATCGCAAAATCCCGTTTCAGAAAACGCTTTCTTAATGCCATATCCCGTCGCCAATAATTTACAAGCTTGGTGAATGCGTAAGTGCTTGATGTACTGTATTGGCGTCTGCGAAAAATGTTTTTTGAATTTGCGTTCAAAGGTGCTTAAAGACATGCACGCCAGTTCCGCCAGATCAGCGATATTGATGTCATTCATATACTCGCGTTGCATGTACTCGATGCTCGATTTAAAGACCTGAAATGGTTCAATAATGTTTTGCGACCGCTCTGCATCTCGACTAAAACCCTCCACTCCAACGATCACGCCTTTGCGGTTCCTAATCGGCGTTTTAGTCGTAAACAACCAAAACAATTTACCGTTCACACCGACCACGACCTCAAACTTGTCTTTGACCACAAGTGTCCCCGCCATCACAGCGAGATCGTCTTCACGAATACGGCTGGCAACATCGTGGCTCAAGAAATCAAAATCAGTTTTACCGATGACATCTTCGGCACTTTCCAAATCAAATTTTTCTTGCAGAAGTTTGTTTGCACAAACGAATTGCCCATGGCAATTTTTTGCAAAATAAAACGTATCGGAAAGCAGGTCGAAGATGGCATAGGGTGACGAGATGCCGTGCTTCGCATAAAAATTCTTAACATCCATTGCCGTCATTGAATATCACAATCTGAAGTGAGAAATTTATCCGTCGCGATGCGTAGCCTATGCAGCCATTTTCTTGCTCTGGTGACGATCGTGCAACCAGATCGCCGCAAAAATTGGCAACAAAATTAGGGGCACCATCGCGATAGCTTGAAAGGATTCTCTTGACGCGATTTGGATAACTTGGGCGGATTGCTCTGCAGTTAATGTAGCCAGTTTGTCAGCACCACCAGCCGCCAGATTTTTCGCTTCATCGAATATTTTCCCAAGCGCCGGCAATAGAAACTGTATCGCCATCCCCCCAGTAAATCCCATCAAACCCAACGCCAAGGCACCACCACGAACAAAACGTTCGGAGACAACCGCCAACATCGTCGGCCACATAAAACAAACGCCAGCACCCCAAATTGTCGCTGCCAGTAAAGCGGTCACTGGACTATTTGCACGGCTGAGTGCGAACAAGCCTATCGCTGCCAACAAACTACTCACCCACAACAAACCGATGCTGGATAATCGATGGGCAATCGGACCTGCAAAATGACGCATTACAAACATGAGGGTACTAACATAGATCAGAATGAAAATGCCACTCATCCCAACGGTATGACTCAAAGTGAGATCGACCCACTGACCGGGAGCTAGTTCACTAGAGGTCGTTAGCCACATACAGCACAAGAAGACTAAAAATTGCGGACGACGATACAGTTCACGACACATGTCTGCATAAGAAACACCCTGCGCAACACGTTCGGTGACGGGAAAAACTTGACCGCGCACTAGCATGATAATTGCGAAGGCTGGCAAGCAAAGCACCACCAAATTTGTTTGCCAAGGCAATCCAAAAGCTTTGACTGCAATACTGAATAATCCACCAAACACAATGCCCGCTGGCCACCAGGCATGCAAGATGTTGAGACGCTTAATCTTGTTATCAGGATCGATGCTAACGACCAATGGATTCACTGCACCTTCGACGCCGCCCCATCCTAAGCCGGTCAACATTAAACCAATCAAGACGATGGTATAACTGCTCGCATCGACTGGGCGAATCGAAGCCCACAACACCAGTAAGCTTCCGACCAAGTTGCTCAGGGCAGAGAAAACCAAAATACGTTTGGAGCCCAAAATATCGACCAATGAGCTCCCGATGAGTAGTGTGAAAGCGAAACCAAGAAAGGTCATACCTAATGCCTGACCGACCATGGTTGCTGACTGTGCAGCATCAATCACATTGAAGATTTTCACACGCAAATCATCTGCTATTGCGGCGCGCACGGCGAAGCCTAAACCGATCGTAAAAATCGCCAAGTTCGAAGTAAACAACAGACGTGCATTGAAATTAGCTTTTGTCTCCATTTGCTTTCCTTTTTTAATGTATTGGAAATGCTTTATTTTTTGCATCGCGCCAAAACTTGCCTGCAAATTAGGCTGACAAATGAGACTTAATAAAATAAATTCAGTTCACTCACGCCGACTTTACAACAGCATATTTTTATTACGATGTCGCGGACATAGTAGCAAGCAAAATGACGAAGCACTATGGATAAATCCGCAAAAAATATAAGAAAATCGGCAAATAGACATTTTTCATAGAAGTGATAACACGACACAATGGTGCATTTTCTCCAAGCTTGCAGCACATCCTCGCTTCAATTCTTTGCAAGCTCAAAAACTAAGATTGTTGATCACCACAACAAACGATCCATTGTGCAGCACGGCATTTTTTCATTGAAATAGAACGTCGAGCTCCCCCGAATCAAGCGGAGGTGACTCCGCTTTTCTTAAAACCAAATTAAGTCATGTTTATGATGGCGCGCAACTAAATTTTTACCTCCATTACGCGGCCATTCTTACGACTACTCTCCGCCATAAAGCCCATAATGTGGCTTTCGATTGACTCGTCAATAGTTGAGGTCAACAGCGCTGGATTTTGCTGAGCAACCGCCTGTACAAAATCTTTGACTAGTAACCAATCACCACCGCCATGACCACTGTTTTTGTATCCAGCAACGTCCTCGGCATCAGGAACAAATCGCGTCTCTTTTTTGGTTCGAAAATCATGAATAACGAGCTCATTCATATCGCCAACCATATCACCCATCGCACCCATCACTCGTGTACGTCTTCCGTGATACGCGGTAAAGGCTTCCATAGAAAAACTGGCCGTGACGTTGTCACTGAACTGTATGCTCGATACGTAATGATCGGGTTGGTCGTTATCCATGCGATAGACACAGCGACCATAATTACTAGTTTTAAGTCTCTCAAGCGCAGCAAGTTTGCGATCTGGCACATTTTCGGGAATGTCTAAGACATGCGATCTACCAACGACGTCGACATACTCCTTAATGGCAGAATAAGGGCAGGAGCGTTCGACCAGACATCCATCGGTACAACGAGCGGTACTACCTGCTGGTGCATTTTCGCGGCGGAACCATTTTAGATTACCCATCGCGACAATTTTTTCAGCTTTTTTATCAATGACCCATTTCATGATATCGA
>DLGN01000207.1:0-4987 GCA_002482715.1 Oxalobacteraceae bacterium UBA7693 | reverse complement strand
TATCGAGGTCATGGCAGGACTTCGCTAAAATAATCGGCGTAGTCTGTTTTGAGTTGTGCCAGTTGCCACGCACGTAAGAATGCGCCATATGGGTGTGTTCAATTGGCTCAAGATGCTGCATGCTAATAACCTCACCAATTGCGCCTTTGGCGATCAACTCTTTCATCTTGACGAAATATGGTGCGTATCGCAAAACATGACATACAGCGACAATTCGCCCAGTCTTTCTGGCCAAAGCCAAAATATTTCTACATTCTCTTTCCGTGGGCGCGATTGGTTTTTCCAGTAACACGTCGTAACCGAGACGCAAAGCTTGCATACAAGGCTCGTAGTGAAGATTGTCCGGCATCGAGATGATCACCGCATCTGCCATTTTTGGTTTTTTAAATACATCTTCCCAAGTATCGAATCGGTTCGCTGCCTCAATTTGATGTTTTTTTGCGTATTTTTCATTACGAAAAGCGACAGGTTCCGCGACGCCAATCACTTTAAGTTGCTCCGGAAATTGCGTCGCATAATTGCCATAAACATTTCCTCGACTTCCAGCACCACAAGTAATCACCGTGACAGGTTTGGATATGGGTTGGTGATTCGAATTTTCTCCAATCAGGTAACTATAAGTATTCTCTCCAACTCGCGCCAAAACATCCGTCGTGACAATGCCAGCGCCTAAGCTTAAGCTAAGCGTTTTCAGTAAATTTCTACGATTCATTATGTTCACCTTTTTATTAAAATGAAGATGGATTGACTACAAACTCGATCGATTCCACTTTGCGCGTTAAGCAATCATCTTTCGGCAAAAGTAAGGCTAACACCATCCGCTTCGATATTTTATAAATATATTTAATTTAAGTAAGGGAAATATTAACATCCGTTTTTTAGAATTCTTTGGTCTAAAATCTGCAAAACATGAAAGTATTTCGGCAATCAACCGCCTTACTCGTAGATTAGAAGTTAGTGTCATCGGAGTTTAGCTACAAAGCATTTGTCCACGATTGATGCTTTTGGCCTTCGAAAACAGCATACGGAAGCTGGCATTCGCGACATTGGATTCGCACCAAGAAAAATGGCCTATAAATCAGTGATTTATAGGCCATTGTTTACATCAATATCTCAACTGGGTCTCAAAACGGAATATCGTCATCCATATCAGAGAAATTCGGCGCTGGACGCTGAGCAGGAGCTTGACGTGGTTGCTGCACCGGCGCGCTATAAGCTTGCTGTTGTTGACGTGGAGCTGGAGCACCGCCGCCATAACCATCATCATCCATAGGAGCGCCGCCACCACCGCCCATACCTTGACGGCTACCGAGCATTTTCATTTCGTCGGCACGAATGTCGGTCGCATATTTTTCTACACCATCTTTGTCAGTGTACTTACGTGTACGCAAGCTACCTTCGATGTAAACTTGTGAACCTTTTTTCAGGTATTGACCAGCGATTTCTGCTAATTTGCCAAAGAAAGTCACGCGATGCCATTCTGTCGCTTCTTTCTTTTCACCGGTTTGTTTGTCTTTCCACGATTCTGTGGTTGCTACTGCAATGGTGGTCATTGCCTATTCACGCTGTGCAAATCAACATCGGGTGAACGCCGAGTAACAAATATCAAATTCACTCATTGAGTTCTGTCATTTGTTCTAATGCCCTAGCTGCATCCTCATAACCATGTTTAGCCGATTTTTCAAACCATGCTCTAGCCAAGCTGAAGTCTTTAGGTACTCCTAGGCCATTTCTATACAAATTACCTAAACTATATTGCGCGACATGATTGTCTTGCGCCGCTGATTTTGTATACCATTCAAACGCCTTTTGATAGTCTTGAGAGACACCTAAACCGTGCTCATATTTATCTGCTAGATTACATTTTGCTGCCGACCCATTTTGAAACATATCGCTTGAATCAACGGGCGTCGCTTCCGTCTTTTCTGCGATTTTCCGATACCAAGCTACAGCCTGAATGTAGTCTTGTTCTATACCACTTCCATCTTGAAAGCAATAAGCCAAACGATATTGAGCGACTATATCCCCTTGTTCTGCGAGCGGTATCAACTGCTGTACATAGGTATCACCACTACTTTTCTCAACGGGCTTCGGAAAATAGGATGAATCTTCTGATATTTTTTTAAGAGCAGAATCAACTTTACTTCCAAATTCAGCTTCAAGCGCAGACCACGATTGATTGTCAAGAATAATGAAAGCTATCGTACCCCAACGCCCCGTTTCTCTATCACAACGACGAATACCATATTGCGAGCTAAGTGCCTGCGTGAGAGCAATTAGCGTTCTTTCTTGTTCTTGTTGTTGGTCTTTTTGAAAAGCGAAAACCAATTCATCTTGAAATTTCACGTACAACTTTTCGTCTATCCATTCTGAATGTAGTCGCGCCGTGTCGATGATCTTAGCAACGCGCGTGATAATGTCTTCGCCCGAGATTTCACGATCAACCCAGAAAATACTATCGACCCCCTTAAGGCCGTCACACAACTGCCTTGTAACGTATTCGTGAGGATCTTGGATTAATTTTCGTGCAAAATATAAATTCATATTTACGCCTTGCTCGGCATGCACAATAGGGTCTAAGGAATACCACTCTTGTTTTGCTTTTACATACCCCCGCCGCTCAGACTTATAAAACCAGTCTAGGGCTTGCGCATTATCTTGTGAGACACCAAGACCATTTTTGTACATCAGTCCTAACTGGTACTGTGCAATATGATTGTCAAGCGCGGCAGCTTTCAAGTACCAATGTCGTGCTTGCGTAAGGTCCTGTTCAACACCCAGTCCACGTTCATACATATCTGCCACACTACATTGTGCAGCAGAACCATTTTCAAATGCATCAGTGGAACCAAGCAGGTTCGCATCAGCTTGCTCAGCGGCTCGCTTAAACCAATACAATGCACTCACATAATCAGGACGCACATCTGGATTGAAAGAATAGAGGTAACCCAAAGAATACTGAGCAATTGCATCCCCCTCTTCTGCCATTTGATGCCATTTAGAAAAAGTTGCTGTGCGAGCTGGGGATTGTGTATTTCGTATCGTAGAAATATTGGCGAGTATCGCAGAATGTGAGAGCGTATGGTTACCAAAACTCCAGCTATAGCAAGGGATATGGTCTGCTAATTGTATAGCCTCCATTTCAGAAAATCGCACACCAGGTAAAGTTGCTGGAAGATTGTCAGTTTGCGGTAAAGCTTGCCAGGTTCGTGCATGTTTTGGCACATACTTTCTACGATAGCGCGGCGGTAATTCCTTAGGTTGGAAAATAGCCTCACCTAAGTATGTTTCTGGGAATTCGTGCGAGCTCTCAAATTCATAGATACCAAGTGCGGCCAATAAACCATAACAGTCGTCGTCTTCGATTGGATGCCATGCCAACAAGCGCCCTTGCGCAAGTAAATGCAAGGCAACTATCACATCAGCGCGGTCAAAATAGTAAATGGCCGCGGAGCGATCCAGCCGAATAAGAAAATTACCATCAAAATTCACCGTCATTTTTTTTACATCACTCGCATCTGTGAGCAAAACAATCGTCTGGGCAAATCGACGATGTACGTATGGGTCATACCAAGCCAAATCCGGTTCAAGGGTGATTCGCTCCAGTATATGTTGCTCGCTATCGTTCAACTCAAGGCGAGCTTGCTCTAAACTTAGTGTCGAATACCCATCTGAAAAAGGGTCATACTGTGTGGGTAAAAGTGCGATGCCGTCATCATCTTTTTCTAAATAATCACTAAGTGCAAAAATTCCATTTCTATCCTTGAGATTTTTGGGTGCAGGACCTTCCTCACGCGTATTCATGTGTGCCACTTCACCTGCCTCATCAATGGCAAACCAATAGGTATCCATACTGTGTGCGGCCGGGTAATCGTTTTCTATCATGGTAAATTCCCTCAGTCAGCTATTGACTTTATCATCCTCGACATCAAGGAAATTGGTTTGCTCTCTTCGCGTGTCTGAATAGCACAATTGATCAATCCCAAGCCCTCTAAACTCCCCATCAATCCGGCGTAGGATAGCGTGGTCAAGACATGCCGTGCCGATGTATAAGAACACCAAGCTACACTACGATCCCAAGACAGTGAGCAAAAACGCGGGCTTGTAGCGCATGAAGAAAGGCAGCTCATAGATTGAAATGGCCCACCAGCAACTTTCGCGACATCCTTCGGTGTAGGTGTATTAGTAGAACGTTGGGGAAGGTAAACAATACGTTGATTACTGATGCCCGCATCCCTGATCTTTTGAGCGGCACGAGCTGCTGTATCGAGTTGATCGGCGGCGACCAGCAGATTAATACCGCTGGGTATTCCTGCCGTGTCTAACGCCAACACGGTAGCAATAACACGATCAAGCTCGACTTCCGAACTAGGTTTATGGATGGAGATATGGACTTTGTCAGGCTTAGCAGCAACCAAACGCTCAAATTGACTGGCATCAGTGAGCAATAATCCATTGCTAGTCACCGACCGAAAAAGTACGCCTTGCAATGCCTCCAAAATTTCATGCAAACCTTCATATTGCAAAGGCTCACCGCCACCAAATGAAACCGCACGTAAGCCGTGTGAGACGCAATCTTTAACCAAAGTAATGATTTCATCCACAGTCCAAAGCGTCCCGCCCCCTGGCTGACTTTGGTTATAACAAAAGCCACAACCCTTGTCACAACGATTAGTTAGTTCAATAGAAAGTCGTTCAATCAGCATATGGTTAAAAAAGAACCTAAATAATTCAAAGTGGATTGCATAATGATACCAAATAATAAAAGTCGATAATCAAATTTACAACAAGCAAATAAAAAAACAACCCAGTTAAACATGGCGTTTTAACTGGGTTGTTTTTGGTTTTTACACCTAACACTTATCCATCTCTAAAACGGAATATCGTCATCCATATCCGAGAAATTCGGCGCTGGACGCTGAGCAGGAGCTTGGCGTGGTTGCTGCACTGGCGCACTGTAAGCTTGCTGTTGTTGACGTGGAGCTGG
>DLGN01000091.1 GCA_002482715.1 Oxalobacteraceae bacterium UBA7693 | reverse complement strand
ACCAAGATATAGCTAGGTTCATAGAAAAAACCAAATTGCCAAAGTCGTTAATGTTGCGAAGATGAGTAAAGCTGGAATGGCATGTCGTTGAAGCGCAGATCTATTCGTATTGGATAGCGACTTCACCGACGCATGTTTTTGATAATGTAATGCTTGCAAAGCTTGCTGTCTGAGTTCAGCCTGCGCCTCCAAACTATGGATCGCAGATGGCATAACGCGCAGATTTTTTGAAGAGTCAAAAACTGGTGGCAATATGCGATAGTGGGGCATAGGACAAAACGGATAAACAAGAGATGCGCCATTTGAACACGAAGGTGCTATCAAGTTACATATTCATATCTATTATCTTAAAAGTACGATATATCGCTACGGCTGGTAGCGTTTTTTGCTACCAGCACTGAGCATCGACGATCCGCCCTCAAACTTGTCGCTTCAAGTCAGTTGTCGCGGCGCTGGCATCTAAGCACACACTTCGCGCTCAGCCAATTCCAAATAATCAATGCAGCAGCAGCGCTCGCCAATAGATGCTTGATCGTATGTCCGCTCATAAAACCTGTGTGAGATAAGATCGCCTCATCCAAAATTTCTACCACTTTTGCCAGCACATACATGCCAATCGCTATCGCGAAGACCCACCGTGTTTGGCGCGTTGTTGGATAAATCATCTGCCACAAGGGAATCAATACAATTGCCAGCAACTGCAATGCCAGATAGAAACGCAAATCGCCAGTATTTTTCCACCAATGTACCGAAATCAGCGCGAGCACGAGCAACACAAGCACATTCGCTGCAGCAAAAGAAAATCGACGAATATTCATTGCTTCGATACGAACCGCAGCCAATAAACTCGCGCAAGCGCAAGCAATTGGCAAGCGATCCCAAAACAGCCGCGCATCATCCGGCGCCCAATGATAAAAACCCGAACCAAAGCTGGTCGCAAAAATCGACACAACAAATACAAGATAAGCGATGTCTCGGGGCTGCCATCGATCGGCAGTCACTTGTGCCCCCCTTCTTCGACCAAGAATCCAGGCCAGACTTAAGCCGATCAAGCCCGCGAGGCCAGTCAATCCGAATGCAATATTACTGAGCACATCCATTGCATTCGGAATACCAAAATACGTCTGGTTATCTGCAAACACATGATATGCATCGTATTGCGGTATCTCGCCATACATCAACATGGATATCGCGCAAACCAAAACTACTACTGCCGGCAACAAACGCCATTTGCTTTCCATCATTCACCTGCTTTCAAGAAAAACTCAAGAAGCCGCAGCATGCCAAACCAGCGTGCCAATCCAAATCGCAATAAACCAAGTTGCATCATCTCTGATACAAAGTCGCAAAAGGCGCTACTCAAGGAGATTCACACCTGACATATTCAAGGATGGCACGAAATGGTAAAGTAAGTGTATCGTCCTTTTCAGGGCTCAAATCAGCCACTAGGCTGCCAACGAAATACCAGCACACAACGCTATGACTGAAATCAAACAATTGCTCAACACGATTAAATATCAACTAAAACAGCAAGCCAAAACCTACCGTGATGTTGCCGATGCGTTGCAGTTGTCAGAAGCCAGCATCAAGCGCATGTTTAGCGACAGCAGTGAAGCGCCGATCACACTCGATCGCATCATCGAAATTAGTCATTTTTTGGGATTTAGCTTAGCAGAGTTAACACAAGAAGCCAGCCTGACACAGGCAAAGTTAAGCACTTTAAGTAGCGCACAAGAAACCGAGCTGATATCCGACAGTGTGTTGTTGATGGTTGCCGTTTGCGCGGTCAACCATTGGAGCATGGCTGATATTCTCAGCACCTATCGATTGTCGGAAACCGAATGCTTACGGCATTTGCTCAAGCTAGATCAATTAAAGTTGATTAGCCTATTGCCCGGCAATCGTATTCGATTAAATATCAGTCGGGATTTTGATTGGATACCGGGTGGACCGATTCGCGATTACTTCCGACAAGAAGGGATGCCGGATTTTCTCAACTCACGCTTTCATCATGAGATGGAAAATTTCACCTTTACGCACGGCATGCTAACCGAAGCAGCCGCGAGTAAGTTTCAAACAGAATTGCGTCATCTCAAACGAAAATTTGCAGAGCTACATGCAGAAAGTTTGCAATCACCCCTGAAGAAACGCCATGGCATCGGCGTATTGATGGCAATGCGACCTTGGGAACCAATCAGTTTTTCTAAACTCAGAAAAAACTAATCGCTCCCCATCAATCTACTTAAATTTTCATTTTAACGATGCGCGGGCAATGATCACTGGAGATGATCTTCTGCCCTGCTTCTTGAATCACAGGCAATTTAAGCGAGTTAAAACCCTGCGCTTGTTTCGCATGCAGTGCAGTGCTGAACAAAATGTGATCTAAGCCAACGAAGCCTTTGCACGCAGATCCTTCCGCCAAGGGAATTTGCACCAAGCTTGGCGCGCCATCCGAAATCTCTTGCCACATCACGCGCGATTTCACTTCACCAAATGAACCTGTGGTATTCGGACTCGCTGGATCAGAACCATCCAAGCGCACTTCTTTTGCAGGAATATTCGCAGCGGCTTCTTCATCAATACGACGATTAAAATCACCCAACAGGATAAACATAGGCGTCTTTGCGGCGACTGCCTCTATCCAATTTTCTAGCGGTGCAATTTGACGATTTAATACTTTACACGCCGCATCGTTATCGGTCAGCAAACGTGCAGGATAACGTTCTGTATTAACCAGATTCGCGCAAGATGATTTCAAATGCACATTCAAGAGACTAAGCGCTTTTCCTTGTATCGTTAAATTCAATTCCACACCCGGACGCAAACGCCGAATCCCTTTCACATCATCAGCTTTTTCTTTGATGGCTAAAGAATCTTCATTCTTACAAACGACGGGCTTTTTGCTTAGCGATTTTTTCCAAGCAAACCCAACGGTCTGAAACGCATTATGCTCAGCCACACAAGACTCAAAATCTGCCGCATGCTTACCCAAAATATCTTGGATTGCAGCGCGATTGCTCACCTCTTGAAACGCAAAAATCGAAATCCCTTCGTCGACCACTAGCTTATCGATCGTCGCAGCCAAGCCATTCACTTTTTGCGCGTACCACTCATTCCCATTCTGCCAATTATTGCTATTGAGTCGATAGGCATTACATGGCGCAACCATCATACTTTTTTCTGCACCGCCAGCAGCCGTTTCAAAATTGGCCTGGCATTGCTTGGCGCGTTCAACTTCTTCATTCGTTGGGGACTGCGCGTCGCGCATAGTTCTAGCGCGGGTTTCACACCAGTTCACTTGTGGTGCAGAACAAACTTCGAGATGTTTTTTAAAGTCATCTTTGCTCCCCATCCACGCCAAATTAAACGAAGCAATGCCCACTTCAGCGGCAAAAACTGCGGATGAGCTAAAGCTCAGCGCCAAGGCGATGGCAATCTTATTCATTGTTGACATACGAGACTTTCTATAAAAGCTACATTCAATACTGCGTAATTCTTAATCAATTATCGCGATTCATCTGAATACGCGCGGCACTAAGCATTCGAAGACACTGCTTGGATACAAAATAGCTGCCCTAGTTCACCGCAATTAACTGGATATCGAAAACCAATGTCGCCGCCGGAGGAATCGGCCCACGTCCACGCGGACCGTACCCGAGATCCGATGGAATAATTAAATTACGATGCCCACCGACTTTCATGCCAACCACGCCCTGATCCCAGCCTTTAATCACTTGACCATCACCAAGCTGAAAACTAAATGGCGTGCCACGTGTTACCGAACTATCAAATTGCTCACCACGCTGTCCAGGCGCTTTTGCGTCATACAACCAGCCCGTGTAATGCACGGTTACCTGCTTACCTGACTCGGCGACAACACCAGTACCAAGGACCAAATCAGTGCTCTGCATCGCTGCAACAGAATTCGCAGGATCAACCGCTTCGGTTGGACGATTGCAAGCACTTAAACCTAAGCTCAGACTTAAAATCAAACTTACGGCGGAAATCTTAGGAACTAAGGTAGAAAACTGGAAGTACATGAATATCCTTGAGGTTATTGAATTGGGTAAGGCAGTTAATCGAAAGGCGCGATTATATGTTGTTTTCTATTAAGCGAAATCACACAAGTGAGACCAGTGGTTCATCAAGGACAGGAATGTTAATAAATCTCACATCTGGGATCAAGAATTCACCTGAATGAGCAGTTTCGAGTCTCATAAATTAATGCTTGCTCTATGTTCTTCTGGCTGCCCCTTCGCTCACTTTTTCGAGATATGGCGATGATTTATTTGGCATTCAGATATAAAGAAATAAATTGTCTTTATTTAGATGTTCAATTACCTTTTTAATTAGTAAAGTTAGACTTTATTTGTATTTAGAGAGTCGACATGCGAAGAATCATCAAAGTTTTAATTTTTATGCTGCTATTCGCACCATTGTTGTGGTTTGGAATTAGCTGGACGATGTATCGGCTCCCCTCTAATGAGGATGCTCATATTTTCGAAGGTGAAATTCATTACAAATTCGAAAATATGAGCATCCTCATT
>DLGN01000065.1 GCA_002482715.1 Oxalobacteraceae bacterium UBA7693 | reverse complement strand
CCACCTAGAGCGTAGCCAGCTACCGCTGCAATCACAGGTTTGCGCACGCGTAAAATATGCTCCCAGTTCTTGGTGACATAATTCCCGTTGTACGCATCCATATAGTTGTAATCAACCATTGCCGCAATGTCAGCACCTGCAGCAAAAGCCTTCTCGCTACCAGTGATCACCATGCAGCCAATATTCTCGTCTTGATCGAAGGCGAATAAGGCATGGCCCAGCTCGTCCATTAATTGATCATTTAAAGCGTTCAAGGCTTTTGGGCGATTTAAAGTAATTACACCGACTTTGTCTTTCGTCTCTACAAGTATGTTCTGATATTCCATATTACTTACTCCAATATATAAATGAGTTTAATTATTCTTGACTTCAAAAGTCTTAGGCAGCAGCAGCCACATCGCCCCACGCTGCTTCATACGGCCCGCTAATTCACCCGGCTCACGTCCAAAACCCCAAAAGAAATCAGCCCGTACTGCACCACGAATTGCACCACCTGTATCTTGTGCCATCATTAATCTTTGTAGTGGTTCACTACTAAGTGGCATTGTAGTCGACAAAAATACTGGTGCACCCAAGGGTAGTTGCGTTGGATCAACGGCAATTGATCTTTGCGGCACTAACGGCACCCCCAAAGCGCCTTTCGGCCCTATATTCGGATCCAACAATTTTTCTTCTTTGAAAAACACCACACTAGGATTCGCGTTCAATAACTCATCCTGACGCGCAGGATTTTTCGCAATCCAAGCTTTAATGCCTTGAGCCGAAGCCTGATCTAATGTTAATTCCCCTTTATCCACCAAATAACGTCCGATGGATTTATATGGATGCCCGTTTTGATCGGCATAAGCAACACGTATTGTGTCGCCTGTTTCATTCAATTGCACACGACCGGAGCCTTGTATTTGCAAGAAAAATGCATCTACAGGATCATCGACCCACACCAACTCCTTACCAGCAAGAAAAGGCAAGATATCAGCACGCGAAGCGTAAGGAACGACCTTATTACCAACTAGCCGTCCACGCAAACGCATATTTTTCAAATCTGGGTAAACACTACCAAGCTCAATCGCCAACATATCATTTGGTACCGCATATAAGGCGGTCTGATACACACCGCCTTTGGTACGAGAACCTTTCAGTAAAGGCTCATAATAGCCAGTAACCATACCATCCGTTGCGCCATCAAGATGTTTTACTTGATAAGGCGAGAAATTCATTTCAAAGAATGCTCGAATAGAAGCTAAATTTTTCGGTTCCACATTCTTTAGCGAACCGCACACTTCTTTCCACTCTGCTTTATTCTTGAGTGCCGAACAGGAATTAACAAAGGCTGGCCACGCTTCACGCAAATCATCATTACCCCAACCAGGCATCTCGCTGTAAGAACTTAATTTGTAGGCCTGCGTGTAATTCGTGATCGGCGCTAACTTAGGCGGTGCAGTTGGTGGTACCGTCGGTGGCACAGTCGGTGGGACCGACGTCACAGGCGGCGTTACTGGCTTTGTTTCCGTTGGCAGCTGTTTCGGTGGCGTCGTACAAGCCACCAAAGTCAAAATCAGCGATGCTGCTAAAATGCGTTTTTGTTCGAACAAAGAATTCATAAAGGATTAATCATGTGGTTATTGGCCGTCGAAGCTTTAGGTGCCTTCTGCTTATTTGCTTTTATCGTTTGGTGGACGATGTTTTCTGGAAAAAAACCATCGAATAAAAAAACGAAGAAAACTAGCGAAACAGATAAAAACTAAGGCAAACCCAAACAGCTTCAGGTTTAATGCAAAGTGCGCGGCAAAGATAAAACGAATTCAGGAATCAGTGCATCGAATTTATGCCCGTCTTCCGCAACACAGAAATAGGTCCCTTGCATCGTGCCGTGCGGTGTTTCCAATGAGCTGCCGCTGGTGTACTCAAATGCTTCGCCCGGTTTAAGTAGAGGTTGATGCCCCACCACGCCTAAGCCTTGCACTTCATGCGTTTTATTATTCGCGTCGGTAATGATCCAGTGACGCGAAATCAACTGCGCCGGAATATCACCGGTATTTTTAATCGTGATCGTGTACGCAAATACAAAATGCGCCTTATCCGGATTCGATTGCTCTTCCAGATACTGCGTCACGACCGACACTTTAAATTCATACTTAGACATAAAACCTCGCCCTAATCAATGGCAAATACGAAAAAAAACCGAGCCAAGCACTCGCTGAATGTGTGTTTATCTGCATTCAGAAAGCACTTAAAACGTGCATCTTACAAGAGCACAGCATTCTTCGCAGGAGTAAAATAGCGGACTCAAGACATTTCGTCTGCCAAATCTATTATTTTGCGTACTTATTTTGCACATTTATTCGAGATTTCAATATGACAACCTACCGCATCGCCCCTAGTATTCTCTCTGCTGACTTCGCTCGCCTTGGCGAGGAAGTTCGTAACGTCGTTGCCGCAGGTGCGGACATGATCCATTTTGACGTCATGGATAATCACTATGTACCTAATTTGACGATAGGCCCCTTGGTCTGCGAAGCGATTCGTCCACATGTGCAAGTGCCAATTGACGTGCATTTGATGGTCAAACCAGTTGATCGCATCATTCCTGACTTTGCCAAAGCGGGTGCCAATATCATCAGTTTTCATCCAGAAGGATCTGAACACATCGACCGCAGCCTGCAACTAATTCGCGATCACGGTTGCAAAGCAGGTTTGGTGTTTAATCCGGCAACGCCTTTGCATGTATTGGAGCATGTGATGGACAAGCTGGATTTGATCCTTTTAATGTCGGTCAATCCAGGTTTCGGCGGGCAGTCTTTCATTCCTCATACTTTGAAAAAAATCGCTGCCGTGCGCAAATTAATTGATGAATCCGGCCGCGATATCATGTTGCAAGTGGATGGCGGCGTGAAAGTGGACAATATTCGTGAAATCGCTGCAGCAGGGGCGGATACTTTTGTGGCTGGCTCTGCGATTTTTGGTAAGCCTGATTATAAGGCTGTGATTGATGCTATGCGGGGTGAGTTGGCTTTAGTCGGTTAAACTCAAACTGGACGACCGACGACTCTTCACAAACCAACAGACACTGGATTCCCGCTAGAAGCACGCGGGAATGACAATCTCAACCATCTGCCGTCTCAACATCATGTCAAATTTGAGATGGTGACGCAGACGATAAATTCTTCTCAAGCATGCCTAAATTTCAAAACATCCAAGCAGCCATCATCGACCTTGATGGCACCATGTTAGACACGGCACCAGATTTTCTAGTCGCCATTAATCGCATGCGTGCAGAGTTTTCACTTCTGCCATTAGACATCGTCACGATCACCAACTTTGTCGGCAAAGGATCAGAGAATCTCATCATGCGTGTGCTATCAACCGATTTCGAACCAGATCAAGTTGAACAACATTTTGAACAGGCGATGGCTAGCTATCAAAAGCACTATCTGGCGATCAATGGAGAATATAGCACTTTATATCCCGATGTCATTGAAGGCCTGCAAGCACTCAAGGCACAAGGAATACGTCTGGCCTGTGTAACGAATAAACCTATCGCTTTCACCACGCCGTTACTGGTTAAAAAAGGCTTGAGCGATTTTTTTGAGGTTGTGTACGGCGGCGATTCTTTGGCGCGCAAAAAACCTGATCCTTTCCCGCTGTTACAAGTTTGCCTCGATTTTCACTTGGCTCCGGCACAGGTGGTCGCGATTGGTGATTCATCGAATGATGCTAAAGCAGCGCGTGCTGCGGGCTGCCCAGTGCTGACGGTGCCGTATGGCTACAATCACGGCGAGGCTGTACAAACTATTGAAAGTGATGGTATAGTCGAAACCTTATTGGCTGCTGCTCATTTTCTAGTCAGTAAAAAAACATTAACCAATTCATCAAGCTTCTAACAAAATTAGAATGTTCCTCGATAAGAAACGTCCATCAACTACTCCAGGCACTTTTGAGGCCTGGCTATGGCGACGCTGGCAATCTACCTGACCAGTGTGGGCGCTTTCGTCTGTGTGTCTGAGTTTTATCCAAACCCTGATTCGCGCCAACGACGTTTTTTCATCTCTCGTCATCTTTGACAAGATTCTGTAAGTTTTCGCTGTACCGTTTCGACCTTTTGATTTCACATTTTGGATCTAGCCTCGTCTGCATTGCTGACGTCTGGCGCTGATCGAATGTGGTCTTTTCGGTCAAACACATTTAACGCACATACATCATGACTGAACTCGAATTTAAATCCTTGGCCGCACAAGGCTACAATCGTATCCCGATGATCGCTGAAGCTTTTGCCGATCTGGAAACACCACTCACGCTCTACCTGAAACTCGCGCAAGCCACCAATGGCGGGAAAAATAGCTTTCTGCTGGAGTCTGTCAAAGGCGGTGAACGCTTTGGTCGCTATTCCTTTATCGGCTTACCAGCATCCACCGTAGTTCGCTCCACCGGCTTTCACACCGAAGTCATCAAGAACGCACAAGTCATAGAAACGCATGAAGGCAATCCTTTAGATTTCATCGCTGAATATCAATCCCGTTTCCGCGTGGCCTTGCGCCCTGGCTTGCCACGCTTCTGCGGTGGGCTCGCTGGTTACTTTGGCTATGATGCCGTGCGTTATGTGGAAAAGCGTTTAGAAAAAACCGCACCAAAAGATGATCTCGGTTTGCCTGACATTCAACTCCTGCTCACCGAAGAACTTGCCGTTATCGATAATGTCTCTGGCAAATTATATTTAATCGTCTATGCCGATCCAACACAACCTGAAGCGTGGAGCAAAGCACGCCAACGATTGAAAGATTTACGTGCGATGCTACGCCGTAGCGTCGACGTACCTATCACCTCCGCATCAGTGCGCACCGAAGCGATACGCGATTTCGCTAAAGAAGATTATTTGAAAGCCGTGTTGAAAGCCAAGGAGTACATTATGGCGGGCGATTTGATGCAAGTGCAGATCGGTCAGCGCATCAAGAAACCTTATGTCGATTCACCGCTATCTTTATATCGTGCACTGCGTTCGATCAATCCTTCACCGTACATGTATTTCTACAATTTCGGCGACATGCACATCATCGGTGCCTCACCAGAAATTTTAGTCCGCAACGAACAGCTCAGCGATGGCAACAAGAAAGTGACGATCCGTCCATTAGCAGGAACTCGCCCACGCGGTGCGACACCTGAACGTGATGAAGAACTCGCGGTGGAATTGCTAGCTGATCCAAAAGAAATCGCTGAACACGTGATGCTGATCGATCTCGCCCGCAATGACATCGGTCGCATCGCACAAACCGGCAGCGTCAAGCTGACCGAAAAAATGGTGATCGAAAAGTACTCACATGTGCAACACATCGTCTCGAATGTTGAAGGTTTATTGCTGCCGAATATGTCCAACCTGGATGTACTTAAAGCCACCTTCCCTGCCGGTACTTTATCTGGCGCTCCTAAAGTTCGGGCAATGGAATTAATCGACGAACTCGAACCCGTCAAACGTGGTATCTACGGCGGAGCCTGCGGATATCTATCGTTTGGTGGCGAAATGGATTTGGCGATTGCGATCCGCACCGGCGTGTTGAAAGATGGCATGCTGTATGTGCAAGCGGCAGCTGGGGTGGTGGCTGATTCTGTGCCTGAAATGGAATGGCAAGAAACCGAAAACAAAGCACGTGCGATGTTACGTGCGGCCGAGCAAGTACAAGATGGATTAGACGGAGAGATTTAAATGCTACTAATGATAGACAACTACGATTCCTTCACATACAACCTCGTGCAATATTTTGCTGAGTTGGGTGAGGAAATTCGCACGTATCGTAATGATGAAATTACGCTGGAAGAAATCGAGGCGATGAAGCCTGATCGTATTTGCATTTCTCCTGGTCCTTGTACACCTTTGGAGGCAGGAATTTCGGTGCCTGTGCTTAAACGCTTTGCTGGTGAGATTCCTATTCTTGGCGTTTGTCTCGGTCATCAGAGTATCGCCGAAGCTTTTGGTGGCAAAGTCATTCGCGCTAAAGAAGTTATGCATGGAAAGACCTCACCGATTGCGCATACTGGCGTTGGTGTGTTCAGCGATTTACCTAGCCCTTACACGGTGACGCGTTATCACTCGCTCGCTATCGAGCGTGCTAGTTTGCCGGATTGTTTAGAAGTGACCGCATGGACTGAAGACGGTGAAATCATGGGTGTACGTCACAAGACATTTGATTTGCAGGGAGTGCAATTTCATCCTGAGTCGATTTTGTCCGAGCACGGTCACGCATTATTAAAGAATTTTTTATTGGGAAGATAAAATGACGATCTCACAGCAAGAAGCTTTAACCCGCCTCATTGAACATCGCGAAATTTTCCACGATGAGATGTTGTCGCTGTTCCGCAAAATCATGGGTGGAGAAATGTCGCCGATCATGATTGCAGCGCTCACCATGGGCTTACGCGTCAAGAAAGAAAGCATCGGCGAAATCACCGCAGCGGCACAGGTCATGCGCGAGTTTTCGACCAAAGTGCCGATGGCAAACACCAAGAATTTAATTGATATCGTTGGCACTGGTGGTGATGGCGCACATACCTTCAATATTTCGACCGCATCGATGTTCGTTACCGCTGCGGCAGGAGCGCGCGTCGCTAAGCATGGTGGTCGCAGCGTGTCTTCGTCGTCTGGTAGCGCCGACGTGCTCGAATCGCTGGGCGTAAATATCAATTTACAACCAGAACAAATCGCGCAATCCATCGCACAAACCAATATCGGTTTTATGTTCGCGCCGAATCATCACGCAGCCATGAAACATGCTGCACCAGTGCGCCGTGAATTAGGTGTGCGTACGATTTTCAACATCCTTGGTCCACTCACGAATCCTGCGGGCGCACCAAATATTCTGATGGGCGTGTTTCATCCTGATTTGGTTGGTATTCAAGTGCGCGTACTGCAACGCTTAGGCGCCCAGCATGCGATCGTCGTCTGGGGTCGCGACAATATGGATGAAGTCTCACTCGGTGCGCCTACCATGGTCGGCGAATTAGTGAATGGTGAAATCCGCGAATACGATATTCATCCTGAAGATTTTGGTTTGCAAATGGTCTCGAATCGTAGCTTGAGAGTATCGGGCGCGGAAGAATCCAAAGCACGTATTCTCGATGTCTTAAATAACGTACCTGGCCCTGCAACCGATATCGTCAGCTTAAACGCAGGTGCAGCTTTATATGGTGCGGGCATTGCTGATTCTATTGCAGATGGCGTGAAAAAAGCCCAAGCGGCTATCGCCTCTGGCGCAGCTTTGCACAAATTGCATCAGCTAGTCGAAGTCACGCATCAGTTAGGGAAATAGGCATGTCAGACATACTCAATAAAATTCTCGAAATGAAAGCAGAAGAAGTCGCACGCGATAAGAAAACTCAGAGTTACACCAGCTTGCGTGTCGACGTAGAAACTAACAAAGAAGCGCAACGAGATTTGCGCGGATTTGAAGCAAGCCTGCGGAATAAGATAGCGATCGGCAATGCTGCAGTTATTGCCGAAATCAAAAAAGCATCACCCTCCAAAGGTGTAATCCGCGAAAACTTTCACCCCGCAGAGATCGCCGCTAGTTACGCGCAACATGGCGCAGCTTGCTTATCTGTCTTAACTGATGAAGTTTTTTTTCAAGGCGCGCCTATCTATTTACAGCAAGCACGTGCCGCTTGTTCTTTGCCGGTATTACGCAAAGATTTCATGATAGATCCGTATCAAGTATATCAAGCGAGAAGTTGGGGCGCGGATTGTATTTTGCTGATCGTCGCAGCACTCGATCATGGATTAATGGCAGAACTCGAAGCCTGCGCACATGAACTCGGCATGGGGGTGTTAGTTGAAGTGCATAATGGTGAAGAATTGGATGCAGCTTTAAAATTAAAGACCAATCTGCTTGGTATCAACAATCGTAATTTACGTACCTTTGACGTCACACTGGACACGACATTAGGCTTACTGCCACGCATTCCAGAAGGCAAACTTGTGATCACAGAATCAGGCATTATGAATAAGGCTGATGTACAACGCATGCGTGATGCGCATGTGCATAGTTTCTTGGTGGGTGAAGCTTTTATGCGGGCAGCTGAACCTGGGGTAGAACTTGATAAACTTTTTTTCTAAGCTTCAAACAATTCCTTATTCGCAAAAAAAGCCACGACGAACATCGTGGCTTTTTATTCTTGCTAAATTTCATGCAAAAGCATAATAGGTCAACACCAATCAAACCAATCTTTTCCAAATCGCGGTAGTCGCTGCTGCTTGATTTAGCGAATAAAAATGCAAACCCGGTGCGCCGCCAGCTAATAAGCGTTCACACATTTGTGTGACGACATCTAAACCAAAAGCTTTAATCGATGCGCTGTCGTCACCGTAACTCGCCAACTTCAAACGTACCCAACGAGGAATTTCTGCGCCGCACATTTCTGAGAAACGCATGAGTTGGCTGCTGTTCGTAATCGGCATAATGCCCGCGACGATAGGTACGTTCACACCTGCTTTTTGCGCATTCTCTACGAATTGAAAATAGGCATCAGCATTATAGAAATACTGCGTGATTGCCGCATTTGCACCAGCTTGAACCTTGCGCACAAAACTTTGTAAATCGTCTTGCGGTGATTTTGCCTGTGGGTGCATTTCTGGATAGGCGGCGACTTCAATCTGGAACCAATCACCGGTTTCTGCGCGAATAAATTCGACCAATTCATTGGCATAACGAAATTCGCCACCCATACCATAACCGCTTGGTAGATCGCCACGCAGAGCCACCAAACGATGAATATTATGGTCTTTGTAGGTTTGTAAAATTTGGCGAATTGAATCACGCGTACCGCCGACACAAGACAAATGTGGCGCGGCATCAAAACCTTCTTTGCGGATTTCAACCACTGTATCCAAAGTCCCCTGTTGCGTCGTACCACCCGCACCAAAAGTCACTGAAAAATACTTGGGATTTAACTCCGCTAGTTTGCTGCGCGTCACCCTTAATTTTTCGGTTCCTTCTTCCGTTTTTGGCGGGAAGAATTCAATACTAAAATTATGTGGATTCATTTTTTGTTAGGAGTAAGGTGGAGAGTGTCCATGAGATTACGCTGTATAACAAAGCACCAAAAACCGCTGACCAAAATCCTGCCACATGAAAACCGTCAAACATACTGGCGACTGCCCAGAACATCAATCCATTAATCACAAAAATAAACAATCCCAGACTTAAGACAGTCACAGGTAAAGTGAGGATTAATAAGATTGGACGAATCACGGTGTTCACGAAACCCAAAACCACAGCGACCAACAGAGCCGTCGTGAAACTATCTATCGTGATCGAGCTGAGCAAATACGGCAGCGCTAATAGCGCAAGTGCGTTGATTAACCAGGTAGCAAGTAAGCGCATGGTATCTCCAAAGTTTTTACAAATTTGAAAAGCTAAGATCGACAGAAATTCAATTACTGGGATGCAGACCGCGAAGTGAAACGCAGCAATATGTCGATATTGCGAGTATTCACGACAAAGGTATGCGCCCAGTAATTGGATTTATGGCGCGTCTTAGTAGCGATAGTGCTCTGGCTTATACGGTCCTTCTTTTTTCACGCCGATATAGTTCGCTTGCTCTTCCGTCAGTTCACTCAATTGTGCATTGAGTTTTTTCAATTGCAAACGTGCGACTTTTTCGTCGAGATGTTTTGGCAAAGTGTAAACGCCGACTGGGTATTTATCCGTGTTACAGAACAATTCAATTTGCGCAATCGTTTGATTAGCGAAAGATGAACTCATGACGTAAGAAGGATGACCAGTGCCGCAACCGAGATTGACCAAGCGACCTTCAGCCAACAAAATGATACGACGGCCACTTGGGAAAATCACGTGATCCACTTGTGGCTTGATGTTGTCCCACTTGTATTGTTTGAGCGCAGCGACGTCGATCTCATTATCGAAGTGACCGATATTACAAACAATCGCTTGATCCTTCATCTTCAGCATGTGTTCATGTGAAATCACATGATAGTTACCTGTCGTCGTGACGAAGATATCGCCGTGTTCACAAGCGTAATCCATAGTCACGACGCGATAGCCTTCCATCGCTGCTTGCAATGCGCAAATTGGATCGATTTCCGTGACCCAAACTTGTGCTGACAAAGCACGCATCGCTTGTGCAGAACCTTTACCTACATCACCATAACCAGCGATGACGGCGACTTTACCTGCGATCATTACGTCAGTTGCGCGCTTGATGCCATCAACTAAAGATTCGCGGCAACCATACAGGTTATCGAACTTAGATTTCGTTACGGAATCGTTGACGTTGATCGCTGGGAAAGCGAGCTTGCCTTCTTTATGCATTTGGTACAAACGATGCACGCCAGTTGTAGTTTCTTCGGTCACACCTTTGATTGCAGCTAAGCGCTTAGAGTACCAAGTCGCGTCAATTGCTAAGTGTTTTTTGATGGAATTGAACAGGCAAGTTTCTTCTTCCGAACCTGGATTGTTCAACACCGAGATATCGGATTCAGCACGTGTTCCGAGGTGCAGCAACAAGGTTGCATCGCCGCCGTCATCCAAAATCATGTTGGAGTAACCACCATCGGTCCAATCAAAAATGCGGTGCGTGAATTCCCAATATTCATCGAGGTTTTCACCTTTGAATGCGAACACCGGTGTACCGCCAGCAGCGATTGCCGCAGCTGCGTGATCTTGTGTTGAATAGATATTGCAGGATGCCCAACGAACTTGTGCGCCAAGTGCGTTCAAAGTTTCGATCAGCACGGCGGTTTGAATCGTCATGTGCAAAGAACCGGTAATGCGCGCACCTTTCAACGGCTGGCTAGCAGCGAATTCTTCACGAATTGCCATCAAGCCTGGCATTTCTGTTTCTGCAATTTGAATTTCTTTGCGACCCCAATCGGCCAAGCTTAAGTCAGCGACGTGGAAATCTTGTGTAGTTTGAGATGTCATGATGGTGGCGTTCTCACGCCCTCCTTTCTAGTGAAAAAAGTAACGTGAGCGCAGTTGCTGTGAGTGTGATTTTTAGGATTCCCTAATAATCCACTCGTCTAATCCAAGCCTGGCAGTTTAGTTTAACAATTGCATGTTAAGCAAAACTTGTCGCAGCGCTCCTTGGAGAGGACGAAGTATAACGCAATTTATTTGAAATTGTGATGGCACTTAAAATTTTATGCTTAAATTTTAATCAATCCTCAGCCAGAGAAAGATTAATGCCCTGAGAAATCACACACTTTAAATAGCGTCAATCCAGTGTCTTCGACCAGTTTCGATCCACCCAATTCTGGCAAATCGACAATCACTGCCCCCTCGACAACGACTGCGCCGAGACGCTCTAATAATTTCTTACCCGCCATCATCGTGCCGCCAGTTGCAATCAAATCGTCTATGAGTAAAACACGATCGCCAGCTTTGCAAGCATCGGTATGTAACTCAACCGTCGCGCTACCGTACTCAAGCTCATAGCTCTCGGAAACTGTTGTGAACGGCAACTTACCTTTTTTACGAATCGGGACAAAACCAATATTCAATTCATACGCCACTACCGAACCGAGAATAAAACCACGTGCATCCATACCAGCCACTAAATCGAGCTTCGCATCTGCGTAACGCGCTAGAAAAATATCGATCAATACGCGAAATACCTTTGGGTCTTGTAACAGCGTTGTGATATCGCGAAACTGCACGCCCGCTTGCGGCCAATCTGGCACTGTACGAATGTGCTGTTTTATAAATTCGCTTGAGTTAATCATCTGTTTTCCTATTTTAATAATCTCTGTTCTGCACGTGCGACGCCCTCTGCACTGCCTCGCAATACAATCACATCACCTGCTTGTAGTACCAACTCATTTTCAGCTTGCAATCTGTTTTTACCACGCCGAACCGCAGTCACATCAACAGCTAACTCTGCGAGTGCTAAAGCTTCTATGGTTTTACCAATAATTTTACTGCGTTCATTCAGAACTACCGTATGCAAACGCAATTGTAAATTTTCTGCATCATCAGCGGCATCACTAGCGCCATGAAAAAATCCGCGTAAAGATTCATATCGTGCATCTCGTGCCATTTGCACAGTGTGTACCACGCGTCTTAATGGAACCCCCAATAACACCAAGGCATGTGAAGCGAGCATCAAGCTACCTTCCATCAAATCGGGAACCACTTCAGTCGCGCCAGCAGCTCGCAATTTTTCAAGGTCAGTATCATCATGACTGCGCACAACCACTGGCAAACTTGGATTGAGTTCATGCACTAAATGCAGAATTTTTAGGGCTGAATGCGTATTCGTATAAGTAATTACCAAAGCAGCAGCGCGATTAATCCCCGCAGCCGTTAAACTTTCGCGACGACCAGCATCACCGTAAGAGACATTCGCGCCAGCATTTTGTGCTTCATGAATACGATCAGGATCAAGATCTAAGGCGTGATAATCAATATTTTCATCTGCCAACAACTTAGCCAAGCTTTGCCCACTACGACCAAAGCCCGCGATAATCACATGCTTCTTCACCTTCATTGTACGTGCCGCGATTTGCGTCAACGCCAGAGATTGCATCATCCATTCATTCGACGACAATTTCAGCACGATCCAATCAGATTTCGCCAAGATAAAGGGCGAGATCAACATCGATAACACCATAGAAGCCAAGATCAATTGCAACAACAATGGGTCGATTAAATTCAATCCTCCAGCCTGATTCAATAGCACAAAGCCAAATTCACCAGCCTGTGCTAAGCCTAGGCCTGTACGAAGAGCGACGCTG
>DLGN01000054.1:11772-15850 GCA_002482715.1 Oxalobacteraceae bacterium UBA7693 | reverse complement strand
TCTTGCAAGTTATGGCCTTCACCGCCGATATACGAAATAACTTCGAAACCGTTGGTCAAGCGTACTTTGGCAACTTTACGCAAAGCCGAGTTAGGCTTTTTTGGAGTTGTCGTATAAACGCGAGTACATACGCCGCGTTTTTGTGGGCTGTTTTCCAGCGCCGGAGATTTGCTCTTAACCACTGCAGAAACACGTGGTTGGCGAATCAGTTGATTGATGGTTGGCATCGTTTTTAATCCAACAAAATACAACGTTAAACACACGCCCGGAAACGGTTGCCCGGGCACTTAAAATCTATATATTCACTCGCAAACAAAGTCTGCAAGCCCTCGACCATTCATGCTCATACACATGCTTAAATACAAATTGGCAGTGCGTAAGAATAAACCATATAAAATCGAGAACTCGCGAGTGTACACCTTTAATTTGGACAAAGTCAATGAAAAACAATGAAAACAACGACTTAGCGCTACGTTGAAGCTTGGCATCAGCATCTAAAAACAGATTTGTATTACGGCGCAACACTTTTTACCTAATGGACTATTTCTTTCGTAGCAAAAATACCCCACAATCCTAAGACTGTGATCAGCCATTGATCGTGAAACCGCCTGCACCTCCTTCCAAATTGCGCAATCCAATGTAGTTTACCGTAGCCTTGCTGAATGCCTAAATTTATCATCTCATCCAAATATTACTTAATTGCAAGTTATTTTTTGATCAGTTGTCTGCCTTTTTTCAATTACATATTAGGTAAAACCGTTGAGCAGCCTGGGCGACTACTTTTCTATGAGGCACTATGTTGGCTAGTTCTTTGGAGTGTCTTTAAGGGGCCGCGCTGGTTTCACTATGCATTGATACCCGCTTTTCTGGCAATTCCGATTGAAATCTACTTGCGCCTTTACTTCGGGCAAGGAATTTCCACGCATCATCTTGGCATCATCGCCGAGACCAGCCCTAAAGAAGCCTTGGAATTTCTTGGCAACAAAGTCTGGCTTCTAATAATTATTTTCTTAGCTGCACTCGCTTGGTGGTGGTCCTTACGACCTGCAACCAAAACAACACGCGAACTTGACTGGCAACATCGGTCTCGCTGGATTAGCCTTGCCATCATTTGTAGCGTCTTTATTTGTTGGAGCTATGGAGCCCGAGTTGGTGTCGCCAGCGCATCAAGCAGTCAACCCTCCAGCACGACATCAACAGAAATCAGGCTCTCACAAATACGTTCATGGGCGGGTCTGGAGGAATACCTCGATCAACAAGCCCCGCTTCCTAGCTGGGCGGAAGAATTTTATGACCTCGAAAGCTTCTCCCGAAGCTGGCCGCTAGGAATTTGGGCTCGCATTGTCGACTTTTATCAAGAGCGAACCTACCTCGCAAATTTGAACGAAAAAAGTCGTCTTTTTCGCTTCCACGCGACACAAGCGCCTGGCAATGATTTTCAACAAACAATTGTTGTCGTCATCGGTGAGTCTTCTCGCTATGATCGCTGGAGTTTGAATGGTTATCAGCGCAATACCAATCCCCACTTAGCGCAAGAAGAAAATTTAGTAAGTTTCAATGACATGATCACTGCTGTTGCTGCGACTCGCTTGTCCGTTCCGATTATCACGACACGCAAACCTGCGACGCAGAGTTTAAAGGCTGGCTTTAATGAGAAATCTTTTTTAAGCGCTTATAAAGAAGCGGGCTTTAAAACCTTTTGGATTTCTAATCAAATGAGCTTCGGTCAATTTGACACACCAAGCTCAGTCATCGCAAAAGAAGCGGATGTTGTGCAGTTTCTGAATTTAGGCGGATTTACTAATAATTCCAGTTACGATCAAATTCTGCTCGCACCACTACAACATGCGCTAAACGATAGTGCCCCCAATAAATTAATTGTGATTCATAGTCTCGGCAACCATTGGAACTACAGCCACCGCTATCCACAAGAATACGATCAGTGGAAACCATCGCTGTTTGGAATTCCCAACCCAGCCTATACCAACTTAAAAAATAAAGAAGCATTAAATAATAGCTACGACAACTCAGTTTTATATACTGACTGGATCTTGGCGAAGATGATTGCGCAACTCAAAGCAATGCCACACATGACAGCACTTTGGTATGTCTCTGATCACGGTCAGACACTTTATGATGGCTCTTGTAATCTCGCCTTTCATGGGCACAATACAAAATATGAATTTCACATTCCAGCATTTGTTTGGTATTCCAATCAATACGCAGCACAACATCCGCACAAAATCACTCAATTGAAAGAACATCAAAACGCAAAGCTATCAACAGAAAATGTATTTCACTCCTTAGTTGATATGGTTGATATCCGCTACCCGGACGAAAAATTGGAGCGCAGTGTTTTTAGTCCGCAGTGGCGATACCATACTCGCTATGTTGATAGTTACGGCTGGACACACTATGACGATGCGCACTTGAAAGGCGATTGCAAAGAAGTGATCGACAACAAGACCCCGCTGACGCAAGAAAAATAATTCAAAAGCAGCTTTTTTATATCAATTGCTCACAGAGAATTTGTGCCTTACACTCCAAACATGCGCCGCGATACCACTCCCACTTTGCTTTTTCTCGAATCTGAGCACACTACCGTCCAGGTACAAGGAGCATGGCTGACAGATATGCTGGTCGAACCAAGCTTAATGCAGACCATTAATGCTGGCCTAGAAACAGCAAAGCGCAGAACTGAATTACATTGGGATTTAAGCGAACTCAGCGCCTTAGATCATATTGGTGCGCAGCTTTTATGGCTAAGCTGGGGGAAACGTTTCCCTCAACATCTTGAAGTCAGCGAACAACATCAGGCTTTGTTTGATCGTTTGGCTGAAGTCCAGGCGATTCCTCTGTTAGCACCACAAAAACCCTTAGTTCCGCCTTTTGGCAAACTGGGTCGCCTCTCACTCAACTTTGCTTTACACCTGATTGGCGTGACAGAGTTGCTTGGTCAACTCGTATTAGATTTGGCAAGATTCGCGCGACACCCCATGCTTGGACCATGGAAAGAAATTTCCGCAAATATTTATCGTACCGGGTTTCAGGCAATGGCGATCACTGCGCTGGTCGGACTATTAATTGGCGTTGTGCTCTCATATTTGTCCGGTCAACAGTTGAGAAGTTATGGTGGCGATTTATTCATCGTCAATTTGTTGGGCATCAGTATTATTCGCGAACTCGGCCCTATGTTAGCCGCGATTCTAATTGCAGGACGTTCTGGCTCAGCGATTACCGCCCAATTGGGCGTGATGAAAGTCACCGAAGAACTTGATGCAATGCGGGTCATGGGAATTCCGATAGGCTTCCGTTTGATCATGCCTAAAGTCATTGCACTAGCTATCACCATGCCATTGATCGTCATTTGGACCGATGTGATGGCTTTAATCGGTGGCGCTATTTCCGCCCAATTCATCCTTGATATGTCACCAGGATTCTTTTTACATAAATTGCCAGATGTCGTTAGTCTGAGTAATTACTGGATAGGATTAGGAAAGGGTGTCGTGTTTGGGATATTGATCGCCGTGATCGCTTGCCACTATGGGCTCAGAATTAAACCCAATACAGAAAGTCTAGGGCAAGGCACAACTAGTTCAGTAGTCGTTTCGATTACCTCAGTGATTATTGCCGATGCGTTTTTCGCGGTCTTGTTCCGTCACGTTGCGTATTAATTTGACGAAAATATTATGCAAAACCAAACCGCCCCAATCCGCAACGAAACCATCATAGACATACAACATTTGCGCACGCAATTCGGTCGCACTGTGATTCATGATGATCTGAATCTTCAAATTCAGCGTGGAGAGATCTTTTCCATCGTTGGCGGATCAGGTTCAGGCAAAACCGTTTTAATGCGCCAGATTTTGGGTTTAGAGATTCCAAAAGCCGGCGTCATCGAAGTGTTTGGCGATAATATTCATGCGCCAAAACAGCAGCATCTTGAACATTTGCGCCGTCGATCTGGCATGTTATTTCAGCACGGCGCTTTGTACTCGGCATTAAATGTTATCGAAAATGTGGCGCAACCGCTACGTGAGCTGGGAAATTTGCCCGAGTCACTTATTATGGATATCGC
>DLGN01000054.1:10661-11751 GCA_002482715.1 Oxalobacteraceae bacterium UBA7693 | reverse complement strand
ATGCAAAAAAGATGCCTTCTGACTTATCGGGCGGTATGATCAAACGCATTGCTTTAGCACGTGCGATTGCGCTTGATCCTGAATTATTATTTTTAGATGAACCGACAGCTGGCTTAGACCCTGATAGCTCAGACAGTTTCGTCAACCTCATCCAATCATTACATCAGTTACTCAAACTCACCGTTGTTATGGTCACACACGATCTCGATACTTTGTTTGCCCTATCCTCACGCATAGGTGTGATTGCCGATAAAAAAATGATCGCAATTGGAACAGCCAGAGAAGTCACACAAGTACAACATCCGTTCATTCAAACTTACTTCCGTGGTGGTCGCGGTATCCGCGCGATGGAAGTTTTACCTCAAGCAAATATCCAGCAACATGCCATTGAACTAGCATCAGGAGCACCTCATGGAAAGTAAATCTCACGCGCTGATCGCAGGCGTGTTCGCAATTGGCCTCGCTATTTTGGCCAGCGTGTTTGCACTGTGGCTAGGCAAAGATGAAATTCAGCGTACTCCCTATACCATCGCCACGTCATTAAAAGTATCTGGTTTAAATATACAGGCCGCAGTGCGCTATAAAGGTATCAAAGTCGGCAAAGTGACCGATATCGATTTCGACAAAAAGGTGCCGGGACAATTATTATTAAGTTTAGATATTGTTTCCGACACGCCAATCACCCAATCCACCTACGCCACACTGGGCTATCAAGGCGTAACGGGCATCGCGTTTATTGAACTGGATGACGATGGAAGCAAACCCGCTGCACTTGTGCGTGATCCACAACTGGGGATGCGCATTCCTTTGCGCCCGGGCTTATTACAAGAAGTTGAAAAACGTGGCTTGGTAATTTTGAGTCAAACGGAAGAACTCAGTAAACGCCTCAATGCTTTGCTTAACGAAAATAATCGCGCATCGCTTGCCAATACCGTCAAGCAAATCGGTAAAACAGCTGCTGCATGGGAAACATTGCCAGCAAAACTAGATCCCGTTCTCACCAGCTTGCCGCAAACCATTGCACAAGCACGGGAAAGTGCTTTGGCGTTTAAACAGTTTTCAGATAATGCAAAAAACACCAGTAGCAACC
>DLGN01000054.1:5910-10656 GCA_002482715.1 Oxalobacteraceae bacterium UBA7693 | reverse complement strand
GAACCAGCTGATCAACAATTTACAAGGCGAAAATGGCAGCATCACCCGCCTTAGCAACAATGTTGAACAATTAAGTCATAGCCTGCAGTACGAGACCCTGCCGGCGATTAACAGCCTGGTGTTGGATGCAGGTGGCACACTACGTAGCATGCAACGCAGCACCGACAATTTTAATGAGCGTCCACAAAGCCTGTTGTTTGGTCCAAAATCGATTCCACCAGGGCCTGGTGAAGCTGGTTTCAAAAAGCAATGAGGCGACGTTTTTTACATCGACTTAGCTCCACTTAGCTTAACTTAGGCCGTTACCTGAATCGCCATTCCCATGAATGTACTCCATCAGATTTTTGCGCAGGATATTTTATGAACTCTTCAAGATTGATTATCACGGCAGTATCTCGCACTTCCTTCGCGCTAGTAATCGCCAGCCTATTATTTGCCTGTGCAACACCGGTGACACATCAGCAATTTGACTTTGGCAGTACGTCGATCACGACCGACAACAGCGCAAGTAACAAACTAAAAATCCTGCTGGCTGAAATACAAGTTCCCGCTAGTTTAGAAAGCTCTGCAATGCTATACCGATTGCAATATGAGAATGCGCAAGAGCTGCGTCCTTATGCGCAAAGTCGTTGGAGTATGCCTCCGGCACAACTATTAAAACAAAGAATCAAGACGCATATCAATCAAGCAGGTGGCGCGGTTCTCGCAGCCAGCGATGGTGTGAAAAATTTGCCGCTATTGAAATTAGAACTTGAAGAATTTTCCCAACATTTTTCCAGCCCTACGCAAAGTCAGGTTCAACTACGCTGGCGTGCCAGCTTGATCAACAATAATCAGTTAATCGCACAGAAGATTTTTCAGACACAAACACGATGCGAAAGTGCCGATGCCAAAGGTGGTGCGCAAGCGATGCCGCAAGCAACTGACTTAGCGATTGGGGAACTTATTGCCTGGTTACAGACTCAAGTCACATCAAACACTGTTTCCAATCTAGTTCGCAACTAAACTTATTCACGCAAACGCATGGCATCGAATCAAGAGCTCAGCGCATCACCGTTATCTCGCGCCAGCTTGGTAGCTTATGCGGTGTTGATTGTGTACGCCAGTTTGTATCCATTCTCAGACTGGCATTTTGAAAACCTTGCCGCCTTCACAGCACAACTTTCGCAATGGCCTCGTTATTGGTCAAAATTCGATGCCATCGTGAATGTGATTGGATATATTCCATTTGGCGTTTTACTGGTTTTCTCTTTATATCCACTACTTCGATCACGCTGGTCTTTTTTACTCGCAAGTCTGAGTGTCTGCGGCATGAGCTTGTTGATGGAGAGTATTCAATTTTTTCTGCCCAATCGCGTCACCTCGCTTTTAGATTTAATCACCAATGCGGCTGGCGGCATCTTGGGAGCTTTGTGTGGTGTACTACTGATACCGCTTATTTTAGAAAGTGGTCGCTTACAGTCCTTGCGAACTAAGTGGCTACAGCGTGAATCGTCACCAGAATTAGTCGTGCTTGGCTTGTGGCCTCTTGCGCAGATTTTCCCGCAAGCTTTTTTATTTGGTCACGGTCAAATATTGCCAGTGCTATCGCTATGGTGTGAGGAATATTTGGATGTGAACATCGATCTGAGCGCCTATCTCAGACATGGTATCGAGTTGAGCCCAGAAACCTATTTGCTGTCAGAAACCATCATAACTGCCAGTGCCTGCACTGGCGCCATTTTGATTTGCCTGTCTTTACTTAACCGACATGCGCCAAAATTTGCGCTCGCTTGTCTGCTACTGATCGCGGGCCTCGCCGTCAAAGCCTTATCAACTGCATTGATGTTTCAACCAGAAAATGCATTTCTATGGCTGGCACCCGGCGCTAAAGGTGGCATATTCATTAGTACCATCATGCTGTATGGATTTTCCTTCGCGCCCAGTCATGCGCAACGTCGACTTGCCGTGCTGTTACTGGGCATCAGCCTGCTGATGGTCAATTTAATCCCCAGCAACCCCTACTTTTTAAATACCTTACAAACCATGGTGCAGGGGAAAATGCTGAATTTTTACGGTGCCGCGCAATTTCTATCGGTAACCTGGCCTTTCATTGCGATTTGGTATTTACTGAAAAATTACACACAAAAAACAAGTATATAAATTCAGTACAGACTCAGAATGCGACGCGTTCAGCTCAACCACCGATGAAAAGGCGTACAATAAAAACCATAATCAACTAATTAAAAATTAACATGATCATCAATGCATTCAAGACGACATTAAAAAGATTACTTGTAATTTCCTTTGCTTCGCTACTAGCTATCAACCTTGTATTCTATGTTCGATCACCGGAAATATTTTTGAATTGGTGGTTGATACCCGTCCAGTTGCTCGTTCCATTATTGTTAGCATTCATACTGACGCCGATTGAATACTTCAGATTATCGAACTATCCAGAAACCCCAAAAAAACAGTCGATATTGAAATAGTATTAGCGTTCAATTCCCGCTGGCGGCGGTCTCAATTGCTCGCCTTTGTTGATCTGCTGCTTTCTGTAAATTTTGTTCGACTTGTTTAGCTTGGCCCAAGGCTTTTCGCTGCTCCTCCGCAATCTTAAATGCAGGCTCTTCAATTGCACTTACTGAGGCATTAACCGATGCTTCTGATCGTTTGGTCTGCTTCCCACATGCACTACATAGCACAAAGGCGAAAATTGGGATCCATTTCCAGTTTAATGTCGACATGTGCGGTTCTCCTCAAAAAACACACTGATAGCAGGCATAAATTATCGCTTGTTATCTTCAGCGATCAGCATATTCGCAATTTCAATTCGATGTATCATAGCGCCTTCTGTTCATCTGTCACGCGAAATTCGCTGCTTTAGCTGAATTCGCATAAATGAAAAAATCTCATGTCTGACAATCTCTATTTTCAAAAACACGTGTTCTTTTGTTTGAATGACCGCGATGATGGGCGCCAATGCTGCGCCAAAAGTGGCGCGCAAGCTGCGCAAGAGCATGCTAAACGTCGTATCAAGCAACTCGACATGAATGGCGCAGGCAAAATTCGCATCAATAAAGCCGGTTGCCTAGATCGCTGTGAACTAGGCCCGGTGCTGGTGGTCTATCCACAAGGCACTTGGTACACCTATGTGGATCAAAGCGATATCGACGAAATTATTGATGTCGATTTGATCGGTTATGGCGTGGTTGAACGTCTCAAAGTATAAAGATTTATGAATATCCACACCGAGCAATTTCTTATTCCAGGCAAGGCAGGTCAACTGCAATGTGCGGTGAATCATCCCGATCCTGAATTATTTCCAGCTCCTACAGGTTTGGCGCTGGTAGCGCATCCGCATCCGCTCTTTGGCGGCACGATGGAAAACAAAGTCGCGCAAACGCTGGCGCGCACTTTTGTTTCGCTTGGTTATGTTACTGCCCGCATGAATTTTCGTGGCGTTGGACAATCCGAAGGCGTACACGATGCCGGTATTGGTGAGACTGACGACATGGAAACACTGTTGCAGCACATGCGTCAACGTTACCCTGATCTGCCCTTGGTATTGAGTGGTTTTTCTTTTGGTACTTTCGTGCAATCGCGCTTACACCAACGTTTGTCGACCGCGGGTATTCCTGTGCAAAGACTGGTTTTAGTCGGCGCCGCTGCGGGCAAATGGGCGATGCCAGACATTCCATCAGATACGATTTTGATTCATGGTGAACTCGACGATACGATTCCATTGCAAGCGGTGTTTGAGTGGCTCAGGCCACAGGACATTCCGGTGGTCGTGATTCCCGGTGCTGATCATTTTTTCCATCGTCGTCTGCCGCATATCAAAAAAATTATCAGTGATTTGTGGACCTAACCCGATTATTTACTTTCCTTTCTATTTTGCTTAATCTCCAATGAAAAAAACTTTGTCTTCTCTGCTCTCTTCACTCGCGCTTATCGCAGTGACGCTAACCAATGTGTCCCTCGCCCAAGCGCAAACCCTGCCTAAGCCGCTGATCGATGCGAAATCTTGGGTGCTGTTAGATGCGACTAGCAATCAAGTTATTAACTCTGATAATGCGACTTTACAAATCGAGCCAGCTTCACTGACCAAGATCATGACAGCCTACTTGGTATTTAACGCGCTCAAAGAGAAACGCTTAGATATCAATCAACAAATTACAGTATCGACACGCGCTTGGAAAGTCGATGCAAGTAGCTCCAAAATGTTTATCGATCCAGCGACACCAGTGAGCATCAACGACCTGTTGTTCGGTTTGATCGTTCAATCTGGTAACGATGCTTCCGTCGCTCTAGCGGAAGCCGTTGCTGGTAGTGAAGACGCCTTCGTGGTGCAAATGAATCGCGAAGCTGCGCGTCTCGGCATGAAGGCAACACGTTATGCGAATTCACATGGCCTGCCTAGCCCAGATAATTTCTCAACTGCGTATGATCTGGGCATTTTGGCATCACGTTTAATCGCTGATCACCCTGAGTATTACAAAACCTATTACTCCACCAAGAGTTATACCTATAACAAAATCACCCAAGCGAATCGCAATCGCTTGTTGTGGTTAGACCCAACTGTCGATGGTATGAAAACCGGCCATACGGAAGCGGCTGGCTATTGCTTAATTTCATCGGCAAATCGCCCTAATGGGACTGGCCAACGTCGCTTGATTTCGATTGTGACAGGCACCAAAAGCGACCAAATCCGCGCACAAGAAAGTTTGAAATTATTGAACTGGGGTTACTTAAACTTTGACACCG
>DLGN01000054.1:2051-5901 GCA_002482715.1 Oxalobacteraceae bacterium UBA7693 | reverse complement strand
AGCACAAGCCATAGAGACTTTAGATGTGTGGAAAGGCAGTCAAGGCAAGATCAAAGTCGGCTTCAATCAAGATCTGTATGTCACCTTACCCAAAGGCAGTGCCGCACGTTTGAAACCCGCGTTGGAGCGCAAAGATCCATTAGTTGCGCCAATCGCTGCGAACAGCCGAATCGGCACCATGAAAATGATGTTGGATGGCAGAGCTGTTGCCGAATTTCCAGTATTAGCGTTAGAAGAAGTGCCGCAAGCGAGTATCTTTGGACGTGCCTGGGATTCTCTTCGTCTTTTGTTCAAGTAATTTCTCCCGACGAGAAAAATAGAAAGCCCGCGATCACATCAAGTCATCGCGGGCTTTTTACTTCTTGCTGCTTATCTTGTGTTTACTTTAAAGCCGCTTCCTGATCCAACACCGACTTTGCTAACTTAGGCAAAAAGGCCACGATCCCCAGCCATGAAATAAATTGCAAACCCGTGCGCAGTGCTGCGAAACACAATGCGAACACCAACATTTGCGCCAAGGTTTCTAATCCACCAATTCCAGCAGCACTCACCAATAAATAAGCGGCATATCCAGAGATGAATGTGATGGGAAACATAAACCACCATTGTCTTTGCAAATTTTTAGGCATCATTTTTCCTTAAGTGAAATCTTCGCCATCATACAAGAATTTGTCGACGTGTTTTGATTTCGTCCAAAAGTCCAAGCTATGTGTTTCTTATTGGTTCGATTGCTTTTGCAAAAGCGTGTAATCAGCCGCATGCATAGAGCTTAACAACATCTCGCCATTGTCTGCCACACGGAATCCTCCATAACGCGCCTTATCGTAAAGATGCGCCTGCCCTTCTTCAAAGAAAAATGCATTGGTCGCAAACTTCATCTGAGCATTGCGAATCCGATAGCGCATCAAGAGTTCATTTGGGGCAAGCACTTCCCCGCGCTTTGCAATCCTTTGAAAATGCGCACGCTGATGTTGATCGACACTGACGACTAAAGCACCATCAGGGGCAATCGCATTCGCCTCATCGGTCGCACGTTGGCTTCCCCATTGAAAATTCGGAAAAGCCTGATTCGCCACTTGAAAACGCAAAGCCATGTAATCGCCTTGCATTAAAGAACGCGGATCTACTGGTGCTAGTTCAAGCAAAACAAAACGACCATGCTTGAGTAATTGTTCGCGCTGATAAATCGAAAAATTAACCGCGCCCAAAATCAGGACGCCCACGAGTATCGCCAGCCACATTCTCAATCTGGCACTTAACTTCCATGAAGACTTAAACATGCTCTGACTCCTGTTTCAAGTTATCTGTCGCCGATGTTGTCGAGTCAGCGATGGGGAAAAGACGTTTCAACAAAAAACGACTAATCAACAGTAAGCCTGCCAATCCCAATAACACGATTGATTTGTACAATAAAGTCACTTGTAATTGATAGTAATAATGCGACACAAAACTCAGCAGTGCGATTAATCCCACGCCAAGCAAAACCCGGTCAGAAAAACTATACGCAATCAGAATCAATAAAAGCGCGCTACTTAAGCCAGGCGCAACATAAGAAAATCCACATAGAATAATCGCGGCCACTAAACTTAATATTGCAGGTAAGGAGTTCAACGCGAACTGCTGCCTTTGCAATACGATGACGGTAGCGGTAAGAAGTGCCAAATTCGCCAAACTAGTACCAACACGCCAACCGTGTAATAGCCACCAGCCGTGGTTGGGATCAAATGCCAATCTGCTGACAAATCGCCCACCTTCCGTGCACAACAAAGCGAAAGCTAGCGCATAAGCAATCGGACGTAGCAACTCTGGTCTGCGCAACAAAATTGGCGACCACCACAAGCCACAAGCGGCCAATGCCACCAAGCCATGCATGAGTCCAAAAATTGCTGATTGTTGGAAGAAAAAATAGGCGGCGAACACCGCACCCAAAGTCGTCAAGAAACGATGAATCCAGTTCGAAACAGTCACCGTCAACAAGACTTCAAACAATAGGATCGCCAGATACACTCCAGCACCATCGCTACGAAACTCTTGAAACAAACCAAATACAAAAAAACCTTGCCCAGCCAGGCTGACCGCTAACGCAAACTGCAACAGAAAATCATTGTTTCCAGGTATGCGGAACAACAGATAAGCAAGGCTGCATAAACCACCACCGATACAAATCGTGACGATGCCATTATCTCTGGCAAGACTGAACAAAATGCCGACAAAGCCCATCAAAAATAAGGCACCAAGCCAACCAGAAAATCCCAGCATCACGCGTATATACCAAGGCTGAGTCGCAGACTGCGCGTGATCAAGCGCAGGCATATCGCCATCGACTATTTTTGCTTGCAATAAGCGTGTCCAGATCGAAACTGGCGTGAGCAACTCATGTTGTGAGGTATTCATGACTGGAGCTCCTTCACCATTTTCTTTAGCCAGATACCGCCCAAAGCGGACGAACCGATGATCATCAAGCCGACTAGTAAGAACCCTGCGGCTTCGCTGTGGCTGAGCACTTCGCGTGCTAACCACGCGTTGAACGTGATAATTAAACTCAAGACTAGACCCGCCAACACAAACAAGTCTTTCACTTTTCGGCGATACACCCATAAAGTCAGCGGTGCCCAAACGAAGTAAGTGAGGATTGCAAGCAAGTTAGCTGAATTGCCTATTTGACGATACCGATCACCGCCACTAAAAATTGCCTCTAGCATGAGCATCGTTGCCAACACGCCCACCAAGGTCGCGACGACCCGCACTGACCAGCGCGCTTGCAAGTAGCGCACACCACGCCAGCGCAACCATTCCCACATCAATAATGCCACTGCATTCAATATCAACATCGCCCATAACTGATTGCTTGAACTAAACAGTAAGCCAAAAAATCCACCAAAAGTCTGAAAATATAGAAGCACACTAAGATTCACCAGACCCAGCCAAAATAAGACCATCGCACCTAATTGAGCGAGCAATACCCAGGCCGTGATCGCGATCGCCCACACGAGGAACAATTCATAAGTATCTGCACCAGTTTGATAGGTCTGTCCAACCAAGGCTAATAAAGCCCCGGTAAATAAACTAGCTAATAACAAACTGGCTTTACCTGCGGTACTCTCTAAACCAAGCTTCCAACAAGCGATTAACGCACAGGCAATCGCGGCTTGTGCTAGACCGAATTTAGCGAAACGCCCCATCGTTTGCCAGTTGTAGGCTAAAAAGAAAGTCAATGCGGCGCCGAGTGCAATCACGCCACACCACAAAAGCATCTGGTCGATAAAACGTCGCCACTGCGCTGCTTTCGGTTGTATGCCTGCCAAGTCCAGCGCAATGACTTCGTGACCAGCTTTCACCCGCCCTTGCGCGATCCAATCTAGTACTATGTTTGACGACTCCATCTTATCTCCCAACAAAAGAAAACAGTGCAACAATAATAACACCGACCACAATAAAGACGTCTAGCAAAAATCCTAAAGTGGCAAGCCATACCGCATTTAGGCGCAAAATCTGCGCCCACAAATGAAAGTCACAAGTGTTTTACAGCCGCTTAGATAAACAAGGCTTGCAGTCTGCCAGATAGGGGTTCAAACTATTGGTTTTGGTGGAATTGCCCCCATTTAGGCTTGAGAAACAGGTAAAAATTGCAAATTTTAGCGATTTTTCACAAAAAACCTGTCAATACCTCACTCAAATTGCCTTTTAAAGAAGTTTTATCATGCACGAAATCAAACCTGAAGACAGCCTTATTGAATATCCTTGCGACTTCCCCATCAAAGTGATGGGTGTGATGCAGGATTCCTTTGCCCAAACCATCGTCGAAGTGGTGATGATTCACGACCCGACTTTTCATGCAGGCAAATTAGAA
>DLGN01000054.1:0-2002 GCA_002482715.1 Oxalobacteraceae bacterium UBA7693 | reverse complement strand
CTAGCAAGGGCAATTATTTGGCATTGACCGTGACTATCCGTGCAATTCATCGCGAACAACTCGACAATTTGTATCGCGATTTATCGGCTCACCCTATGGTCAAGATGGTGCTGTAAGTTAAGTCAAATCTTCAGGGCGTTTTGCACTGAATACGCTGAAATCCGGCTTTTCTTGGCTTTTTACGATTCGCTGCAATTCGCACTTAGTCTTACCAGCACTTCACATAGAAATATTTCATCTTCATGCAAGCCTTACTATCCATCGTAGACAAACTGAAAATCGGTGCCCGCTTCGTTATTTCGGCACCAATGCTGGGATTAGATCCCGTTGCCTTTGATCGCCTTGCGCAATCTTGGATCGCAACAGGTGGCCCTGGTTTTGTCTTAGATGGCATTCCGTTTCGCAAAGTCGTAGATGGACAATTTTTCATCCAAAGAGTCACAGTCAAACGTCTGGCGGAACAAGGATGATTGACGCGAGCATCGATCCGCTGGCAATTACCATCCGTCAGCGTGGGCAAGAAGACTATCAAACCAGCTTCTCTGCGATGCGTGCTTTCACCGACGCACGCACTGCCGATACGCCAGATGAACTCTGGATAGTCGAGCACCCACCGGTATTTACACTGGGGCTTGGCGCAGATCAATCGCATGTACTAGCGCCGCATGAGATTCCCGTGATTCAAACTGATCGCGGTGGTGAAGTCACTTTTCATGGCCCGGGCCAGGTAGTGATTTATCTCTTGATTGATCTCAAACGTCGTCACACTAAAGGCCGTTTATTCGCGCGCGAATTCGTACATCAGATTGAACAAGCGGTGATCGACACCTTGGCAGCGTATAATATCGCCGGTGAACGCATTGCCGGCGCGCCCGGAATTTACCTGAAAGATGGTGAATGGCAAGGTGCAAAAATTGCCGCACTAGGATTAAAAGTACGCGCGAATGGCTGTACTTATCATGGTGTATCGCTGAATGTGGCGATGGATTTGCAGCCGTTTTCTTGGATTAATCCTTGTGGCTACGAAGGACTTGCCACCATTGACATGCGAACGTTGCAAGTACAAGTCCCGCTGGAGCAAGTACAAACTGCCTTAGCAAAGCGTTTACAACATTTATTGACCGTCGCCTAATAGAGCTACTAATTAGCTACGAATTAAACGACCAACTGAGCAATGAACTGAGCTATGACTACCGAAAATACCCCACTCGCCACCGACAATACCAACTACGACCCAACAGAAAAACAAAAGGGTGCGAGTAAGACTTCCCGTATTCCCATCAAAATCGTGCCGGCAGAAAGATTGCCTAAGCCTGATTGGATACGCGTCAAAGCAGGTTCACCGACAACACGTTTCTACGAAATCAAAGATATTCTGCGCGCGAATAAATTAGTCACGGTTTGCGAAGAAGCAAGTTGCCCGAATATCGGCGAATGCTTCGGCAAAGGCACCGCGACTTTCATGATCATGGGTGACAAGTGCACACGTCGCTGCCCGTTCTGCGATGTCGGTCATGGCCGCCCAGATCCACTTGATGTCAACGAACCTTTGAATCTGGCAAAAACCATTGCCGAATTACGCTTAAGTTATGTGGTCATCACTTCGGTTGATCGCGATGATTTGCGTGACGGCGGCGCCGCTCACTTTGCTGAGTGCATCAGCAAAATCCGCGAATTGTCGCCAATGACACGCATAGAAATTCTGACACCAGACTTCCGTGGTCGCATGGATAGAGCTTTAGAAATTCTCAACATGGCACCGCCAGACGTCATGAATCACAATCTGGAAACCGCTCCACGTCTTTACAAAGAAGCACGCCCGGGCTCTGACTATGAATATTCTTTGAACTTATTAAAACGTTTCAAAGAACAACATCCAAACGTACCAACCAAATCCGGCATCATGGTTGGCTTAGGTGAAACCGACGAAGAAATCCTGCAAGTCATGCGTGACATGCGCGCGCACAATGTCGACATGCTCACCATCGGTCAATACTTAGCA
>DLGN01000293.1:1013-9383 GCA_002482715.1 Oxalobacteraceae bacterium UBA7693 | reverse complement strand
CGCAGATGGCGGCACAAGGCATGTTGGCGGTACAAACGATGTTCACCTTTGTGATCCATTCCGGTAGTGCGCAGGCAGCGATTAATATGCCCCTGATGTCTGGCCTCTCCGATTTGGTCGGTGTCACCCGACAAACAGCTGTGTTGGCCTACCAATTAGGTAATGCCATGGCGAATATGAGCGTGCCGACTGGCGCAATTTTGATGGCATCTTTAGGCGTTGCTGGTGTGCCTTGGACGCGATGGTTTGGAATTATTTGGCGTTTCCAATTATTGATCTTGCTGATGTCGATGGCGATGGTGGCTTTTGCCGTAACGATTGGTTATGCCTGAGGAGTTTGAAAATGGATCAACAATTCTTGCATTGTTCAGTACCGGTTTCTCCGGCAGTTGATGCGCACATTCCGGTTCTGCATCGCATCGACTTGATCACAGTACGTTTACCGTTTGTGAAGCCTTTTGCGACCAGCGTCCATACTTGGGCTGTAAAAGAAGCCTTGTTGTTACGGCTAGAATCGGATGGCGTGGTGGGGTGGGGCGAATGTGTGGCTGATCCCGATCCTTTCTATGCCAGTGAAACGACGCAAACCGTACGCCATATTTTTAAGGATTTTTTATTGCCATTGCTGACGCCAGGACAATCCATCGGTGAGTTGCTAAAGCGTTGGAGCCCTGTGCGGGGACATGGTATGGCAAAAGCGATGGTCGAAAACGCCTTGCTAGACTTGATCGCGCGACAGCAAGATCGCCCTTTGCATGCCTTATTGGGGTTTTCAGAACGGCGCATACAGTCGGGCATCAGTTTGGGAATTCAAGAATCAATTCCAGCATTGCTCGATGCAGTGGCAGAAGCGACAAGTCGACCCTATCACCGTGTGAAGCTGAAGGTCATGCAAGGCAAAGATATTGCGTGGGTGGGCGCGGTGCGCGCTGCCTATCCAAAGCTGACGCTGATGGCCGACGCCAATGGTGACTATGGCCTTGAACACGCAACACACTTGCGCCAACTTGATGCTTTTCATTTGACGATGATAGAACAACCTTTGTCCTACAGCGATATCGTTCAACATGCTGCGCTACAACGTGAATTGGCTACGCCACTGTGTTTGGACGAATCAATTCACGACCTTGACGATGCCCGTTCGGCACTAGCATTGAAGGCCTGCGGTGTCATCAATATTAAGCAGGGACGAGTCGGCGGCATGATTGAGTCGCTGCGTATTGCCGCTTTGTGCCAGCAGGCTGGCATCGCTGTTTGGTCTGGCGGCATGGATGAAACTGGCATCGGTCGCGCTTTCAATCTCCAACTACAGACTGCACCGGGCTTTAACTTGCCAGGAGACACTTCAGAAACAGCACGTTATTTTAACGAAGACATCGTTGCTCCATCTGTGGTTTTGGCAGATGATGGCTTCATCGATTTACCCAAGGGGCCTGGCATAGGTGTCACCGTGCTGGAAGACCGCGTGGCGCGTTTTACTTTGGAACGTGAGTCAATTCGTCAATAAGTTATTAGCGCTTTGTGGCACTCCTTGGGTAGATCGCACACCAAGTGTGCATTTGATTTGCTATTTTTTAGAGTAGGTTTTTTAATAATCATGATCGAAAAATAGTTCTGGACATGCATGGTGTTATAATGCGCCCTGTTGAATTTCTTCCACGCCTTACTCTTTGCTGACGCAACATCACAAATTTCTACCTTTGATGCAGTGTTAGACCCGCGGGAGGCACACTATGCATAACATGACCGAAACCTCTGTTCCAACGGTTGCCGAACTGGCTGCTGATACTCTTCGATTTGATTCTTTTGGCTTGGCGCCAGAAATTTTGCGCGCACTGAATGATCAGGGTTATGTGCATCCAACGCCAATTCAGGCACAGGCAATCCCTGTGGTGCTGCAAGGTCGAGATGTGATGGGCGCAGCACAAACAGGAACTGGTAAAACAGCCGGTTTTTCGTTACCGATTATTCAGTTGTTGATGGCACATGCCAATACCAGCGCATCACCAGCGCGTCATCCTGTAAGAGCATTGATTTTAACGCCTACGCGTGAATTGGCTGATCAAGTGGCAGAAAACGTGAAGGCGTATTCACGACATACACCATTGCGTGCGACGGTTGTGTTTGGTGGTGTGGATATGGCGCCGCAGACGGCAATATTGCGCAATGGTGTGGAAATTGTTATCGCAACGCCAGGCCGCTTATTGGATCACGTCGCTCAAAAATCCGTGAATCTTTCACAGACGCAGATTCTAATTATGGATGAAGCGGATCGTATGCTGGATATGGGATTTCTCCCTGATTTACAGCGCATCATTAATTTACTACCTAAGCAGCGTCAGAATTTGATGTTCTCTGCGACATTCTCGCCTGAGATTAAGAAATTGTCGGCAAGTTTCTTAAATGATCCGGTCACGATAGAAGTGGCGCGCAGTAATGCGACAGCAGAAAATGTTACCCAAGTTTTGTATAAAGTTCAGGAAGATGAAAAGCGTGATGCAGTTGCTTTCATTATTCGTGAACGTGGATTAAAGCAAGTCATTGTATTCTCGAATACCAAGATAGGTGCCTCGCGTGTCGCGGTACATTTGGTGAAGCAGGGCATTAAGGCTACCGCTATTCATGGGGATAAATCTCAGCAAGAACGCATGGCCGCTTTAGAAGCCTTCAAACGTGGTGAAGTCGAAATTCTGGTCGCCACCGATGTGGCTGCGCGTGGTCTAGATATCTCTGAAATGCCATGTGTGATTAACTTCGATTTGCCTTATAACGCAGAAGATTACGTGCACCGAATTGGTCGCACGGGGCGCGCTGGCGCAAAGGGTGATGCGATTTCTTTGCATACTGATAAAGACGAACGTTTGTTGGTTGATATCGAAAAATTGATTAAGCAAAAAATCGTGCGTTTACAACTGGCTGGATTTATCGCTACTTCTTTGCACACAGAACGTAAATCAGCAAGTTTTGCGAATCGTCAAGAACGTAGTCCACGTCAAGCTGAGCGTACGGCGGAACGTCCTGTGCGTAGTTATCAGCCACCACGCGAAAAAGTGGATCCTTGGTTTTTGAAACCCTATGAGCCAAGTGCGAGTCCGGCGCCAAGTAAACCTTTATTGAGTAATGCCACAAGCGATGTGTTGAAACCGCAAAAGAAAGCGGCACTGTTAGGCGGGTTCGTGAAAACCAACTAAATCGAAAATGCAAATTGCTTCAATAAAAAAAGCAGAAAACAAGATTTGTTTTCTGCTTTTTTTATGGTTAAGCCTGAGTGCTTAATGAATAGATTAATCAATAGATTCGATGGTCGTATTCGCAGAAAATGTCAGACGACATTATCGTATGCCCATTTTGTTCGCCCACAATGTGGTCGCAACTGACCAAAACTCAGCGACGCTTGATGGTGTCGATGTGAGTGGTAGATCCAGAAATCGGGCGGCTGGAATTAAGGCGTCTTGCAAGATATTGTCGTTTCCAACATCAAATCCTACAGCGCCAGTTTGCTTGGACAGTTTTTCTCCGGCGGAATTTGTAACCACAGGTACATGCAAATAGCGTGGTGTGGGATAGCCAAGTAATTGTTGTAGATAAATTTGTCTGGCGCTGGAATCGAGTAAATCTGCGCCACGCACAATATCGGTGATTCCCAGCAAGGCGTCATCGACCACCACGGCTAATTGGTAAGCCCAAAATCCGTCAGCACGCTTCAAAACAAAGTCGCCGACTGCAGAACTTAAATCTTGGCGCTGTGGGCCGAGCAGGCGATCCACAAATTCAATTTGCGCTGCCGTGCCTTCAGGCAGGCGTAGTCGATAGGCGCGTGCTGCTTTGTTATTTGTGATACCTGCACGACAGGTGCCAGGATAGATCTGTGAATCAGATAAGCCTGCACGTAAGCGAGAATCGGCAATTTCTTTGCGTGAACAACTGCAAGCAAATACGTGATCGGCTAATTGATCTAAGGCAGATTGATACAAAGCGCTGCGTTGACTTTGCCAAAGAATTTCTTCATCACTATGCATGCCGCAGCGCTGTAGTGATTGCAAGATGGCCTGATCTGCACCGGCAACATTGCGATCGAAATCGACATCTTCTATTCTTATCAGCCAGCTCCCTTGATGCGCCTTCGCATCCAGATAGCTTGCCATTGCGGCGACTAATGAACCGAGATGTAAGGGACCAGTAGGTGAAGGGGCGAAACGACCGCGATAACTAGACATAGTGTGATGTGATACTCAGGCAAGACAGCAAGAAAATCTCGTCTAAACCATGACTTGTGATCAAAAAAGGAAGCTTAAAGGAAGCTCAATATAGCGCTGCCAAGCAAAGCAGCGCCGCATTCTTAATTGATCTTGCTAGTTTATGCCGAGGCAATATTTTGAACATCTTGTTCAGTAGTTTCCCGCGACAACTTTTTGCAGTGTGGACAGGATTTTCCTTCAACATACCAAGGCGATAATTGTTCGCGTGGTGTCACAACAGCGCGGCATGCATAACATTGCGTGGTGTCGGTAGCTTCTAACTGTGGATTTAAGGCCGTGCGGTAATCAAATACAAAGCAGTCACCGTGATAGTGGTCTCCGCCGACTTCTTCAAAGTATTTCAAGATGCCGCCTTCGAGTTGGTACACGCTGTCGAAGCCGACATTTTGCATGTGAATCGCCGCTTTTTCGCAGCGAATGCCACCGGTACAAAAGGTCACGACGGTTTTGTCATTGAGTGCTTCGCGATTGGCTTCAATGACAGCCGGAAATTCGGTAAATTTTGTAATTCGATAGTCAATCGTGTTGTCGAAACTGCCGACATCCACTTCAAAATCATTGCGGGTATCAACCATGACGACAGGCTTCCCATTATCGTCATGTCCTTGATCAAGCCAGCGTTTCAATGTCTTTGCTTCGACGGAAGGCGCGCGACCATCTTCAGGTTTGATCAGCGGCATGCGCATGGTAATAATTTCTGGCTTTAACTTGACCAATAACTTCGTGAACGGTTGGCGGTCAGAAAAGCTCTCTTTCGCAACGATGTCAGAAAATCTCGGATCAGCGTGCAGCCAGTCCATATAGGCATCGATTTCATGACGTAAACCCGCCAAGAACATATTGATCCCCTCTGGCGTGAGTAAGATGGTGCCTTTTAAATTCAGCTCCTGACATTTATCGATAAAATTTTGGCGTTTTTCAGCCGTATCGTTAAAGGTAATAAATTTATAGGCTGAAATATTGACGTAGGGTGTGTCGGAGGATTGCATGAATAATTTAAATGAGATTGAAGTAAGTCTTTGATTTGGCAGCATTATAAGACGAAATGAAGGTATTCGTCTTGCTTCAAGTGGACGGACTGCTCCTTAGTCAAATCATTATGACCAGCCATTTGATTTCTGAGCCAGTTAGCTTAGGCAATGAAGCTCAAGACAATTACATGTCAACGATGAATTTTTAATTTGTAAAAAACTTACTTGACATGTAAAAATCGCTATTTTGGTAACGATGAATTGTCGCTTTGATGGTAAAGTCGAAAATTAACGCATAACAACAATAAATATTCGCACTGACATAATGCACCCAGAAAATTTTAATAGCGGTAGTGATCAAGGGCAAAATTTGACGACGATGGAAGCCTTCAAGCATTACGAAATTCGCCATTGTATCGATGCAGATACGCTGTCACCGGTGTATGAGGCTTGGGACACAAAACTACATCGGGTGGTTGCGATTAAGCGTCTCAGTAATCTTGGCGGTGAATATGATGCTGTGCTCAAGCAAGCCAGAACTGCTGCTGGCTTGATGCATGCAGCTTTTGTCAAAATTCATGCATTGGAAGAAGTCGATCACGATATCTATATTGTGATGGAAATGGTGCAAGGACAAACACTTGGTCAGTGGATGAAAGAGCATCAAGGCCAAGAAAATCTTGCCTTAATCCATATCAAACAAATTGCCGCTGCATTACAAGAGGCGCACACAGCCGGACTTATCCATGGGGATCTTCAACCGACGAATTTAATGGTGGATGCCGCTGGTAAGATTCGTATCTTAAATTTGGGATTCGCGAAACATTACGATCCACATGCGGTGAAAAATGTGGCAGAGATTGATCCGCAAGCTAGCATCGCTTACCTTGCGCCTGAGCGGTTTTCTGAGCAAGCGGCAACTGCTGCGAGTGATGTTTTTGCGCTAGGAACGATTTTGTATCAGATGCTGCTTGGTGCAACACCNNAACCATTTAGCAATTTACGTGGCTTAGCCTTGGTGGCAGCGCAAGCGCAAACTGCGTCTGATCAATGGGCTTGGCCAACATCGGTTTCGCCAGCCTCGCGCGATTTAATTTTAGGTATGACCAAGCGTGATGTCAGCAAGCGTCTTAACTGGCAGCAAGTGCAGGATGAATGCCAAAAATTGGTGGTAAAAGAATCTCCGTCCAGCAGTCTGAGCCAATCGAAAATCCATGCGCTACAGTTGCATTTAGACGCACAAGCCCGCCGTCGTCGCTGGCGTTATGGCATGGTGCTTGCAGGGCTGCTCTGTGTAGTTGGTATAGTTGTCTGGCAAGCAAAACCAAATTGGGCGCAAATCGCACGGGCACTAAAGCCTTACTCAGAATCGGTAGAACTAGGGCAAGGAATGCAAGCCTTGGCGATGTACGATAAGCCAGGCAAGTTGGATGAAGCGACTGCGCACTTTAGTACCGTGCTAGAACATAATCCCGATAATGCGCAGGCGGTAGCTGGTTTGTCGATTGTTTATAGTTATCGTTTTCGTAGTGCTAGTCGCGACGATGTGTGGAATGAGAAAGCATCGGCCAGTTCTCAACTGGCTTTAAAGTTAAATCCAGACTTGGCATTAACTCAGATTGCCCATGCTTTGTCTTTGGATCCACATCAGCAGTTTGAATTAGCAAAGGCGGCAGTTGTTCGTGCCCAAAAATTAGAACCCAAAAATCTCTTGGTATGGCAAACAGAGATGCGCATCTTGTTATTAGCGAGAAAATACGACGAGGCGATCATTGCTGCCGATAAGGCTTTGCTGCTGCATCCCAACGATTGGCTAATTTTGACTTTGAAGGGGATTGTTAATTTGAATCAAGCAAAATATGACATTGCTGAACAGATTTTCAGATCTAGTATCAAACATAATCCTGATGTCATTCTTCCCTATAACTTCTTAGCAAAAACGCTTGATATGATGGGGCGTAGAGAAGAGTCATTGCAAGTCTTGCAGCAGGGATTACAAGTTAGACCTGATGCGGTTCTCTATGCTACCTTAGGACAGACTAAGTTTGGTCAAGGTGACTATGCCGCCGCCGCGTCTGCGTTAGATAAAGCTGTGATGATTCATCCACATGAGTATGAAAATTGGCATGCTTTGGCTGATGCGTTGATTGAAATACCTAGCCGACAAATAGATGCACGACAAGCTTATGTGCGGGCACGCGATTTGCTAGCAGTTCGTTTGATGAGGCGTCCAAATGATGGTTGGTTAGTCGCAATTATGGCAAATATTGAGATTCGTTTGGGTGAGGTCGAGAAAGCCAAGAAATTAATTGTCAGAGCTCTGAGCCTAGCTCCGAATAATCCAGAAACGCATTTTCTTGTCGCAAAAGTGCACGAAATCATAGGACAACGTATAGACGCATTAAGTGAATTGAAAAAAGCGAAGCAATTGGGCTTGAATGATGCTCAAGTGCAGGCTGAACCAACGTTCAAAGATTTGCGTAATGACTCCCGTTTTTTAAATTGAAAAATATCGAGTTTGATTGTTTGATCGATAATTAAAGATACTGAACTGCATATGACTACAAATTGTTACGCTAAATGTCGTTTTATCGGTTATGCGATTCCTACAGGGCCCAATCAAGAAAAGATGATTTTATCGAAGTACTTGGTCGGTAATTATCTTGGCAATCAAGATGTAGTCGTGGATTTACAGGCGCGTATCTGTGTTTTGAAAAATGCAGTTGATACGGCAAAACAGGCTTTGCCACAAGATGAAGATACACAAACTGTTAATAATATTTTCTTGGCGCCAGAATTCTTTTTTCACGGGGCGCTCGGACCTTATGTCTATAGCGATTCCGATGAAGACCCAGCTGAGCGCGCCTTAGCTTTGCTAGCACAAACGTTTAACGCGCAAGAATATCCAAATTGGACATTTGTATTTGGCACCATGATTAGTGCCAAAGTTGCCGATATCGATGCGGTATTTAAGACCCCATCGGTGCAAATGCGCAAGCGTTTGGTGGAGAGTTTGGTGCTTAATGCTGAAGCAGAATTTGGTAATGCGCGCAGCGTCACAGAGCAGATCTTGAGTTTTACACTCACTGATTTACGTGCAAATCCAGCAGTCGAAGTGCGAGACCGCGCACTTATTTTTA
>DLGN01000293.1:0-946 GCA_002482715.1 Oxalobacteraceae bacterium UBA7693 | reverse complement strand
TGGGTTTGCAAGTACCAGGTAAGTCACAAACGTACATTAAGATGACTTCAGAAAAATATTTCTTATCGCCGATTGATTTCGTCTTGTTTGAAACGACTAATCAAGATGTCGTTACCGAAGAAATGGTTGCTTATCCTCATATAGATTTATCCGGCGGTGATGAGAAAAGGTCGGCTTTCGACTCCTATGCGATTTTTCAACAGCGCTATGGTCGAGACAATTTACCAAATCGGCTTACTTATGGTGTAGAAATTTGCCTCGATCACGATGACGCTCGATTGCGTAAAAATTTAGGTAGTTATGATGCGACAAATAAGAAGCAAGATGGCCTTGTCAACATTCAATTAATCCCATCTAGTGGATCGGCAATTGTCTTGCAGAGTGTAGTCGCAGATCAAAATGGCTTTGTATTTAATTGCGACGGCTGGTGTGCACTGAGCGACGCCACCACACCGCAGGCGGAAAATGTCGCAGGCGTGCAGTCGGTGTACACCAATTATTTGTCTTCGCAAACCGAGCCACAGTATTTTGCCCATACCCAACTGGCAAGAGTGAATATGCCAGCCGAAGGGCGTGACCCTAATTTTTGTTCAGCAGATTTCCAAGTTTTGAGTGCAACTGATGTGCTTAGTATTGCGGTCACAGAGCCAACATTGCAGACAGGGGTTTTTAGTGATTATTTTGCTGGTGGTGCCGGAGAAGTCCATATTTATGGAACAAAACAACCATATAATTTTTAAGTTGTTTGAAGCTCATGTAGAACGTGAACGATGGTGAAAAGTGCGGATATTTCGTTCTTAAAACCAGCGTCTTTTTATTGTTGTTAATGTTGTTTAATAGGAGAAAATTTGATGAATTCTGATAACTCTGCAAGTTGCGCTTATCAATTCCATTTGATGTCTGGATCAGAGACAGTTTCAATGAGCGGTCCAACCACAGCAACTTG
>DLGN01000294.1:13189-13320 GCA_002482715.1 Oxalobacteraceae bacterium UBA7693 | reverse complement strand
TTCTGACACTGCCAATTGTGCGGGGCAGAAAATGGATAAAGAAAGTGTCGTTGTCTGAGCGGAGCGAGTTTCGACACTTTCCCATTTTTTGTCCCGCACAATTGGGGACCCGAAGGGCAGTGGCAGCGTGG
>DLGN01000294.1:10846-13155 GCA_002482715.1 Oxalobacteraceae bacterium UBA7693 | reverse complement strand
TGCTTACTTTCTTTGGCGAAGCAACGAAAGTGATCTGTTGGACTGTAGTCCAACCTATCGGGCCACACCCGACCTACTAACAGACGAACAACAAGAGACATCAAATCAAAGCTCAAAAAACAAAAGCAGCGCGGGTTTCACCCACCCTACAAAAATCACATCACAACAACCTCAAACCAAGCAAAACAGATCAGCGTTTAATCCGCTGAAAATCCGCCGGCACAACACAAGTCCCAGAAGCCTTACAAACCACAACAGGCTCAGCCAACACATCAGCAGCAGAAACTTGCCCAGCTATCTTCGCAGGAGAAATCACCTTACGCGCTTCAAACTCAATCTTACGTGAAGTCTTGCCCATAGAAACAATACGACCCGTCGCTTCAATATAATCACCAGCAAACACCGGTGCCATAAATTGCACATTATCGTAGGCCACAAACAAACCTTCATCGCCATCACTACGAATTAACAATTCTGTCGCCACATCGCCAAACAAATTCAACATCTTCGCGCCATCGACCAGATCACCTGCATAGTGCGCATCGTGCGACCCCATGCGCAGGCGAATCAAACTCGTGTATTTGGATAAATCTTCCATAACATCCTCTTCTTTATATACTTATGCAGCGTGACGCTTAACCCATTCATGGATCGCAAATGATGCCACATCTTCTGCATACGACTTGGTACCAAAGCCAGCATCGTAGCCAAGTTCCTTCGCCAATTCATGACTAATACGCGGACCACCAACAACCAAGATCACCTTATCACGCAAGCCTTCGGCTTCTAACAAGTCGGACAACTTGGTCAAATTATCGAGGTGAATATTTTTTTGCGTCACAACTTGCGACACCAAAATCACGTCGGCTTTTTCTTCGATGGCACGCGCGATCAATTCTTCAGAATCGACCTGCGCCCCCATATTGATGGCGCGCACTTCGTGATAGCTCTCTAGACCTTTGTGACCGTTGTAGCCCTTCATGTTCATGATGGCGTCAATACCCACGGTATGCGCATCAGTTTCAATACAAGCGCCGATCACGACCATACGACGGCCCATCTTCTCAGCGATCAAAGCATCGATTGCATATTTATCGAGAGTTTCGTATTCTGGCTTCACGACTTGGAAGCTAGACAAATCGACTTGATGTTTGCACTGACCATACACGACGTAAAAGCTAAAGCCTTTACCCATGTCTTCGCAATGAACAACGGAGGGTTCTTCTAAACCCATTAACAAAGCCAAACGCTTCGCGCCTTCTTTGGAAGTTTCATCGAGCGCTACCGGTAAAGTAAATGAGACCTGTACACGACCATCGTTCATGGTGTCGCCGTAAGGTTTGACCCATTGCTCTGGTTTCTTGATATCAGCCATTGTTGTCATGTTTTTCTCCTTACGCTACTTGTGTTGGTAACATCAATTGTGGGAAAGGATTGTAGTAATCCGCTGCTTTGCTGATCACACCAGCCAAACCTTTACCGCCAGTTGGTGTACGTGAGATCTCTGCAAAGGTGCCCTTACCAATCGCTGCTGACAAGCCCATTTTTTCTATCTCTGCCAAGATGCTTTCTGTCTCTGCTAAAACTTCTTGTGCACGTGCTTCTATCTTGCCACCCGATTTGAATTCGATCTCAGAATGCAGATCCTTCATGGTGCCGAATACATACTTCGCATTTTGAATCGCTAAGAAACGGTCTTGAATAAATGGTGTATGAATCGCCTCGGTCATCATGCCGAGCAAGTGAATATTTTGATTCGTAACGGTACTTACAATATTGAACAAAGTGTCCTGTACCTGGCCTTTGAAAATATTGCCTGTCATGTGTTTGGTTGGTGGCATGTATTTCAAAGAAGCATCTGGAAATACCTGGCGCACTAATTGGGCATGTGCCATTTCCCACAAGAAGCCGTTTTCTAATTCTGGGTGAATCTCAAATGCATGACCGAGACCCATTTGATCTGGCTGCAAGCCAGACAAATAGGCAAACTGCTCGTTAATCAATTGTGAAGCTAAGACCGTGTGCGCAGCTTCGTACGCATCAGCTGTCGTCAAATAATTATCTTCACCGGTGTTGATGATGATTCCAGCATACGCATTGACCATGCGTGAGAAGAATTGGTCGATGAAGGTACGCTTCATATTGATGTCGCGGAAAATAATGCCGTACATGGAATCATTGAGCATCATATCGAGACGTTCAATCGCACCCATCGCCGCGATCTCTGGCATACACAAACCGGAGCAATAGTTGGTCAACCGGATATAGCGACCAAGCTTTTCACCAACTTCATCCAAAGCGGCACGCAT
>DLGN01000294.1:4827-10786 GCA_002482715.1 Oxalobacteraceae bacterium UBA7693 | reverse complement strand
TGAAGTTTTCTTGGGTTGCATACGTACCGCCAAATCCTTCAGTGGTTGCGCCATAAGGCACGTAGTCGAGCAAACTTTGACCAGTTGAACGAATCACCGCAATGATGTCTGCGCCCTGCTCTGCAGCTGCACGCGCTTGCACTACATCTTCGTAGATATTGCCTGTCGCAACAATCAGATACAGCCAAGGCGTTGGTGCTTCGCCCATCGTCTCAATCTGCTTAGAGCGGAATGCGCGTTGATTGGCGATACGTTCGCACATGATTGCCGCTTGCGCTTCGGTTGCCTTGCGCGCAGCATCTGCATCTTTTGGCAAAGCCAATGCCAAGGTGCCTTTAGAAACTGCCTCAGCAACTTCTTGCGCTGTCATGTTATTTTCTTGCATAGCAGCGACCACGATCGGTGCCGCGCCATGTTGCAATAAGTTTTGCGCTTGCAAATGATCAACGACCACGTTTGGCAAAGGCACATAATTTTCATCAATGCCATCGATGCCCAGCAAGCGCAAAGTCGCGCGCTCTACCGTTGTGGTCGTGTACTGTGACATTTCATCGAACACTTGACGTGCAATGCGGCGCGCTGAATCACGTGCGCGATCGATTTGTGCCTGATCTAATTGTAAATGGCTCATGCTGCTTCTCCTGTTTCTTTAATTTTTTCGTCCGATGTCGCTTCTAGTACAACGTCACATACGTCGTAACCGATGAACGCATTCTTTGCCACTTCCAAAAATTCAGCAGCGTCAAAACTGCCACCCATGGGCGAAAATGGATTCAAGGTAATCCCGGTTAAATTGATACCGCGATACCCGACCAATTTCGCACCGAGCTTTTGAAAGATCAATAAATCGGTATTTTCTATGAATAATTTCGTACCATCGGCAACAAGCACGGTCAATGTCGGATGACGTTCCGCCAAACTACTTAAGGCGCGCCATAATTGACGCCCGACCGCACCGCTAACCGCAATCGTGGCAACATCGGCATCGATAAATTCCATCAACTTCGCGCCCGCATTCAAAGTAGCAATTTCTTCTAAGAACAGCGTCTTGCCCTGTTGATCCCAAATACCAACGCCACCTTGTGTGAAAACGGCTTCACATTGCGCCTTTTTGCCATCGTCAGCTTGTTTGATGCCGAGGATACCAAGACGATCACGTGTCTTACGAATCACGTCTTGTATACCGCCGCCGATTGCAGCACCGGTTGCCAGAATCACGCCGTCAGCAATCGCTGGAGACGCATGGTGACTGCGGCCTAAAGCGCCGTCCAAAATCACCAAACTCGCGCCGCATTGACGTAGACGTGCGATCACTTTTAACTGATCACTGCCACGCGATGCACCGGCGACTTCCATCTCACCATATTCCAAGACTTTGACGACCAAAATCTCACCCATAGGGCTATCGATCTGCGTGGAGTCAATCAACTTCCAACGCACTTTAGCGCGCTGCAAAGTCTCACGGGCGGTAGCGACCAGATTGCCAGGCCACACCATGATCGGTGGCTTAGGATTGAAAAATACTTGATCGCGGTCTTCACCATCACGACCAATTGAGGTTAGACCGATATCCACTTGTCCCGCCGCCGCTTGCGCTAGCACGTGATTCATTGCAACTGTCTTACCGGTATTTTTGGTCATGCCCATGACCGCTAAGGTCTGCATTCCGCTATCGTGAATGCGCTGCCAAAGCGGACTGGTTTGTATATTGCTTAGAGTAGGATTTTTGAATTCCATCGTCGATGACTTTCTAAGCTATTAAACGTAGAGTTCAGTGAACAACTTGCGCAGTGTTTCACTCTCGCGCAATAAGGCTAAAGAATGTTCTGCGTGACCAGTCGCGTAGCCATTGCCAACGATCATTTCTACGTCCTTACCAACGCCTTCCGCACCCAAGGCTGCAGCGGTAAAGCTAGTTGCCATCGAGAAGAAATAAATTTTGCCGTGCTGTTTGGTGGACAAGATGCTGCCCATTTCGGTGTTCTGAATATTCACGCAATTAATGACCAAATCCGCCATCGCGCCATTCGTCACATTGGAAACAGCTTCCATCAAAGCTAAAGCATTGGTCGCATCGACTTGCAAAGTGTGATCAGCCCAGCCTAAATCCTTCATGCGTTGGCAGTCTTTTTCAAACGGCGATACACCGATCACACAACCGTTTTTACCGGCGCGTTTTTTCGCTTCGTAGACACACAATGTGCCAGACTTTCCGCCGCCACCGATAACGACTACAGTGTCACCTTCTCTCACTAAACGTGCTGTCTGCGCAGGTGCACCAGCCACATCCAAAATCGCCAATGCCATCTTTTCATCGATGTCTTCTGGCAGTTTGGCGTACAGGCCGGTTTCAAACAAAATCGCTTTACCCTTGATTTCAATCTGATCTTTTTGCATATGAATCTTGACGATTTCATCGATGCGCAATGGTGTCAAAGACAAAGACACCAAAGTAGCGATCTTGTCGCCCACTTTCAGATCGATTTTGCCTGCGAGTGCAGAACCGATTTCTAAGATCGTACCAATCAACATACCACCAGAACCCGTCACCGGATTGTGATGCTTACCGCGTTTCTCCACGATACCTTTCACAATTTCCGCAACCTTAGCTTCATCGCCATTCGCTTCTTGTTTAATTTGCGTGAAGCTGGCAGCGTCGATGTTCAATGCAGAAACATCGATCAGGATTTCATTATCTGTGATCTCCATCGTGTTATCGATTTTCCATGCGCCTTGTGGCAGGACGCCTTGTGGTTCGATGACGCGGTGGATACCGTATGGGGAGCTTGGTGTTGTGAATTTCATGATGAGCTTTACCGGAAATTTTGTATGCAGTGATGTGGCGAATGCTGGGAATAGAATCGCTATGCGAAGTCAAATTGTAGGGCGGCAGCAACCCGCGCAGCACAAAAGTCGTGCATCGGTACACGAAGTTTTGGCGGCGCGGGTTGCACCCGCCCTACTGAATTCATTTCAAATGCTTAGTTACTACGCGTAGGCAAGCTGAAGTCATGACCCAAGCCTGGCATATCGATAGTCATGCCTTTGTAGTTACGGCATTTCACAGTCGTACCGCTACCATCAGGTAATTCTTCTTCACGTACATAAGTAGGAATGATAGGCAATTTACCCAAACCGCCCAAACCATCCACCACGAAGGTTGGTACCGCTGGACCACTGATCCAACCACGCAAACCTTCATACAATTCAATCATGCGGTGATGTGGCACGATAAAGTGCGCTGCACCTTCAACCATATCTGTGGAATAAACGTAGTAAGGACGTACACCCATTTCGATCGTCTGCATGAACAAATCACGCATGACCATCACATCATCATTCACGCCCTTCAAACAAACAGTTTGCAAGCCCATCATGATGCCGGCTTTTTGTATCATCTTGACGCGTTGACGCAGCAAAGGTGTGATTTCTTTTGGATGGCCGATATGGATATTAATCATCTGTACGCGATGCTTTTCCAATACTGCGCACAACTCTGGTGTAACGCGTGTTGGCAATTGCACGACCATACGTGAACCCATACGCAAGAAGCGAACGTGCGGTGCACGACGGCGCAATTCGCCGAGGATGTAATCCAAACGCTCATCGGTAAATGTCAATGGATCACCACCAGACAAGAGCACATCTTCAATCTCTGGATTGCTCGCGATGTAATCGATAGATGCTTCGATTTCGTCTTTAGCGACGGAGCCATCAGGCTGAGAAACCATACGCTTGCGTGTGCAGAAACGGCACAAAGTTGCGCATGTATTCGACACCAAGAACAAGACGCGACGTGGATAACGATGTACCACACTAGTACCTGGAATCGTGTCGCCTTCTTCACCTAATTGATCCAAAGAAGTCGCGAAACCAGGAATGGTTTGTTCGTGATGCGAAGGCATGTATTGCAAACGGATAGGGCAATTTGGATCATCTTTATCCATCAATTTCGCCATATAAGGCGTAATCGCCACCGCGAATTTTTTGTAGACTGTGTTGTCCACATCTTCCACATTATTCAAAACACCCATCAATTCAGAGTGGTGAGAATAACGACGTGTGAACTGTTTTTGCCAAGATTCAGACTCTGGATCATAAGCATCTAATTCCGCGCGTGTCAGTAATTTTTTGATAGGATTGAATTCGACTTTTTGATCCATGATGTCTCTCTCTTTATATAGCTAACCAAAGCCAGTAAGCGGCAAAATAAGGTGAATACCCATGTGGGTGACAGGGAGACAGTGTAAAGACGAGTTGCGCCGCCACAAACGCACAAAATGACTTAAACAACAGACAAAAATCAGTCATAATGTATGACATTCAAACAAAATGCCTGAAAGCTAGCCGAAATTCGCCATGCCCAACAAGATAGACCCGCTCGACCAGCAAATCATTGACCTACTCAAAGTGAATGCACGATTGCCCATCGTCGCGATGGCAAAAGCCCTAGGTTGCGCCCGCAGCACAGCCCAGTTACGTTTAAAATCCTTAGAAGATCGCGGCATCATCAGCGGCTACACAGTAGACATCTCAGTCAGCCGCAGCCGCCCCAGCATACGCGCGATGGTCTTGATCTCAATAGAGTCGCAACACGAACCAGAAATCATGCGCGCACTGACCAAGCGCCATGAAATCATCAAGCTTTATACCGTCAGCGGTCGCTACGATTTGTGTGCGATGCTATCCACCGAATCAACCCACGAACTCGATGCGGTGATTGATAAGATACGTTTGATTAAAGGCGTAGTGGATACGTTTTCGACGATTTTGTTGTCGACTAAGTTGGATAGACCGGAATAACTAGGCGTCATTTGATTCATTATTTTTGTCTAAACAAATCAAATCAGAATAAAAAAACGTCTGGTGTTTCCACCAGACGCCAGTAAATAATAAATACCAGAAAAAACTTACTTCAATTACGCAATTAAGGTGTGCAAGTCACACCAACCGCAGAAAATGCCGCAGTCACGTCGGCCTTTACATAGCCACGGTTCAATGCGGCAGTTTCAACACCACACGCACCTTGATTAAACGTGCTGTTAGCAGTCCAGTACAAACGATTCGCATCAGCCATTACCTGGAATGCTTTTTGTACATTCCATCCAGCTTTAGTCGCTAACAAATAGAAAGCTTTGTTATATACGCCGCTTGAATAATGCACATCCATCGTGCTAGTAAATCTGGAAGCGTGATCAATCGAGCGACCATCTTGTGGTGGATTTGCCATATAACGTAAGGCACCTGCGCCTTTGAAAATATCTGCTCCTACCAAGAAATCATTCGTGCCTTTCATATAGGATTCTGCAGCTTCGCCAGCCATGTCAGAAAACGCTTCGTTCATACCACCAGACATGCCTGAGTACACCAAGCCAGCATTTTGCTCAGTGAAACCATGACTGACTTCGTGCGATGTTACGTCTAAGGATACCAATGGATAGAAAGTTGTCGCGCCATCGCCAAAGTACATCGCTGTGCCATCCCAGAATGCATTTTCATAGGAACGCTTGTAGTGCACCTTCATAATCAGCTTTTGCGTTAAAGGACGAACGCCAGCCCATGCTTGATACATATTGAAAACGACGCCACCGAAATAGTGTGCATCGTTCATTGGTGAATATGCGCCATTGATCGCTTTTACCGTATTACGTGGGCAGGTGTAACTATGTGGCTTTGATGGTGTGCTAGTACGCGAATTCATGTTGTAAGTCGCGACGTTTGCATTATTGAGCGAGCAAGTAGAACCTGACTGCGTTACATCGAGAAAACCATAATTCACGCCAAATTCATATTGACCAGTTTTGGAATTTCCTCCAGGGCCTGTGCCGTTAACATGGTGAATGCCTTCCCAGCGATCCAATACCACGCCGGTGTTGGCATCTAACATGAAGAATGGACGACGTGGCTCATCTGTATTGGTCGCGTTAAAAGAAACCACATAAACGAGGTGTGCCACACC
>DLGN01000294.1:0-4785 GCA_002482715.1 Oxalobacteraceae bacterium UBA7693 | reverse complement strand
GAGGTGTGCCACACCGCTGTCAGAACGACGAACATACAATTGAGCCTGATCATTTTCAGTTTCAAAAATCTGTGCTTGTGTTTTCGCTTGGATCAAAGCATCGGCTTTGGAGAAAATTGTTTTAACACTTGGCAAGTCACGATCAAGGTTACGCAACATCGAACCCTTTAAATGGCGATTGCCATTTTTTTCTTCGTGTTCAACAATCGCTTCGTTCCATACTGGAACGCCTTGATACATCTGTTGATGACGCGTGACTTTTAAGCCGTTGGCATATGCCATACTGCGTTCCGCCTTCATATCAGATGCTTTGATACCTGCGGATGCGAGAGAATTACCACCTTTAAATACTTCACGATCTGCCGCCTGAGCACTAAATGCACCGGCAACCAAGATCGCCATAACTAACGGACGTACTGCTTTATTTTGCTGCTTTACCATAATTAAATATCCCCATTTTTTTGAAATAATTATGAACAGGCAGATTGATCGACGATGACAAAACAAGTTTGCCATCATCTCGCTGAGCTTACATACCAATTTTGTAATTCAGCGCCTATAGCTTTTGACTACAGGTTCTCCCCGAACGCTTCATTTGATCCAATTTATCTCAGATTTATTTGGATTCTGTATTTGTATATAAAGTGTAACGGCAAGTATCAAATTGTACGAGTCAAAATTTTAGTGGAAAAATCACTAAATTCATTATCAAATAAGCCGAAGACATAGATGAATACTGAATTTTATATAGTTTCAAAACACCGCAAAAAAATTTCTATGCGGTTGTGTAAAACAAACGAAGATAAAAACAACAATAGTTAATAAGGCAAATAAAACCAATGCGACTGTCAAAATTACAGCTTTAGCAGCTTATTTATTCAGGATAGCGAACATACCACTTCATTTATTCACGAAATAAATACGTGAAATTGCGACTGACAAGCAGTTTCTCACTATGTCCCTTAACCAAGATCTGCATACGTTCAGCATCAATACGCTCAGCCGCCGCAATCGCCTTTGCATTCACTACGGTAGAGCGATGTACTTGCCAAAACTTGTCGCTATCAAGTCCATCTAATAAGTCCTTCAATGGCGTTCTCAGTAAGGCCTCATACTCTGCCAATACCACACGGGTGTATTTGGTATCCGATTGAAAAAACAAAACTTCGTCGACATCAATCAATTTGATTTGCTTGCCAACACTCGCTTTAATCCACTTCATCTTTTCTGGTTTAGTGGTCACCGCTGCGGCTTGCAGACTTTTTAATATCGACGTCAAATCATGTGATGTTGTGTGCAGCGCATTTTGCGAAACATTGCGCAATTTATCTTGCACACGTTCAATTGCTTTTTGCAGGCGCTCTTCCTGCACAGGCTTTAAAAGATAATCAATAGCACCAGCATCAAAAGCGTCTATCGCGTATTGGTCGTAAGCGGTGATAAAAATGATCTGCGCATTTTTGCCAATTCGTTGCGCAACTTCAATCCCAGATAAGCCGGGCATGCGAATATCGAGCAAGACCAAATCTGGCTCGTACTCAAGGTAGCCATCCCAAGCATCGTTCCCGTTTTCTGCCACCATCACAATCTCTGCCTGAGGCCACAACTTGGTCAGTTGCATGATCAGGCGTTCACGCATCAAAGGTTCATCTTCAGCGATGAGAATTTTTGTTTTCATTTTCCAGATTCCTATAATCCACAGAACAATTTATGCGATCGTCAAAATCACGCCAAAGGAATATTCACCTCGACGATGACACCGCCCTGCTCAGCTTCTGCAATCGATAGAGAAGCATGTGCGCCATATTGCAAACGCAAACGATCTCGCACATTTTGCAGTCCAATGCCCGGGCTTGGTGTGTCACTTAAACCGACACCGCTATCTTGGATCGTGATCAAAAGATCCGTGCCAAGTTTTTCGGCGAAGACATGAATATGCCCTANNCGCAAAGAAGGTTCAATACCATGTTTGATTGCATTCTCGGCTAGCGTCAATAACATCATACTAGGCACAGGAATCGCCGCCAATGCTGTGGGTAAGTTGATGTCAAAGCTTAAGCGCGCGCCCATTCTGGCCTTCATCACTTCTAAATAAGCCTGAATCAAACGGAATTCTTCAGCCAATGTAATTTGCTCTGCACGCATTTCACTCATGCTTGCACGTAAAAATACTATCAAATTGGCGGTTAATTCAGCGGCTTTTGGCGCACCTTGCTCAGCTAATTGTTGAACCGCGCCTAGCGTATTAAATAAAAAATGTGGCTCAATTTGCGCTCTCAATAGACGCAACTGCGATTCGCTTTCTTGTCGTGCATTCTTTTCTCGCTCTGCATCTAGTGCCAATTGGGCGGCAATCTTTTCATAGCCTTGGTTACGCCAACCAGCAACGATACCGATCAAGAGCACGTACACTGCCCCCAATACTGCCGCGACGATTAAGACCAAAGGCCCGTCTTTCCAGATGGTTGCCCACACGTCCTTGCCTTGCACTAGTGCGCTGAGCGTGGTGAAGCCAAAGAAACCACACAAAACGCCCATGAAGGCACTGAGCGATATACGGAAGCGACGCTTTGCAATCTGACGATAATTAAACCAAATACCCACTAAAGCGAATACCAAAGTCCATCCCAACAAGTTCACCACCAGAATCGCGGGGAACCAATGTAACTTGGTTTTCATCGAATACAAAACCAATCCCAGACATGAAAACACTAAACTTAATTTGAGTATGGTCAGCCACAATTTAGCGCCCTGATACTCAATACTAAATTGATAGAGTTGCTCACGTTCGATCTCAGTCAGCGTCGATAATTGCTTAGCCAACTTTTTACGCCAAGGTATCGTAATATCTTCTGCGCGTTGCGGATCTATCAGCACCGCAAGTTGTTCATCATTCCAATCTTTGTACCAAGAAGACAATTTTTTCCACATATTCTTTCCTTGTTCAGTTCAACGCGGATACTACTGTAAGACGAGTAGCATCAATGCGTGTGCGAAATGAGATCAACGACGAATTCCGCTCACTCAAATACGAAATATCAAAGGACTTTCTCATCGCTACACACCCTCGCTTGCGCTTTTACAAATAATACGACACTTTTTTGCAGTCCTAGGCTGAGTTCGCCTATCATATAAAGGCTAGGGTCGATTAACCCAATCAAAGGAATTTTTATGGCTATCCCGAAGGCAGTACCTACCATCAGCATCCAGCGTTATCACAAGCTTAGTATCGGCTTACACTGGTTTATGCTGCTATTACTCATCGCTGTGTATGCAACGATAGAGTTGCGAGAGCTTTTCCCCAAGGGTACCGATGCACGCAAAGCCATCAAGATGTGGCATTTCATGCTGGGCTTATCCGTATTGGGTTTTGCAGTGTTACGCCTATTGATACGCCTGCGCAATCCAACACCCGCCATTATTCCTGCGCCACCAGCATGGCAAGCCTTACTCGCGAATGTTATGCACATCGCTTTATATGGTCTAATGATAGGAATGCCACTTGCGGGGTGGCTTATCTTGAGTGGTGAAGGCCAAGCCATACCCTTCTTTGGTCTTGAATTACCACCATTGATTGCGCCAGATAAAGCGCTCGCAAAAAGTATCGAGGAACTACATGAGACCGCCGGTTTGGTCGGCTACTACTTGATTGGCCTACACGCGCTTGCTGGCTTGTATCACCACTACTTCGTCAAGGACAATACCTTGAAACGCATGCTGCCCTAGAAGACTCGGTCCATCAGCTTACAAAAAATTAGCACCGTAAAAATGCTTCTATCATTGCATTTTTACGGTGCTGATTTTATTTCGTCACGCGATCTTTATTTCGTCGTCATATTCTTCTTTAAGAAAGCAATGAGTTTTTTAACGAAGTCTCCGTCGAGCATCAGATTCGGATCGCTGTATGAGGCCACTTGTTGACTATTCTCTGCGGGTACCGACTTCATAATGTGGTTCATTCCTTTGATCACATGAAACTCTGCCTTGGGCTGTGCCTGTGCTAATAGCACAGCTTGATTCACACCAACCTGAATATCGGTATCGCCCTGAAAAATCGCAATAGGCATGGTCAGTTTTTTAATCGCATCCGCTGGCACGATAGGAAACCAAGACATCAAATAACTCTGTACGCTAGGGCGATACAAAGCCAATAAAGGCGCAGGAACGTCTTTAACGTATTCAGATTTCTCCATGTTGGTCAAAATCGCCTCGTTCATTTTGGCCAAATCAGGGGGCAATTTGTTCGCCAATTGCATTCGCAAAATTTTGGCTGCTGATTGCCCTGGGCCAGCGACAGACACATACGCTTGCGCGGAGAGGCTCTGCAAAGCCATAATTCCCAAGGTCGAACCTTCACTATGCCCCAGTACAACAACACCACTAAAGCGCGCATCTTGACTTAATAATTTGATCCAACTTTGCACGTCAGCGACATAAGTTTGAAAACGCAAATCCTCTTCTGCGCCACCCGCAGCAAAGCTTTCTCCAACGCCGCGTTTGTCATAGCGAACTGAAGCAAAACCAGCAATCGCCAACTCTTCTGCCAACATCTTCAGACTATTATTTTTGCCCGGTAAAGCTGGACTATTCCCGTCGCGGTCTGTTGGTCCTGAACCAGCAATCATCAACACCACCAAAGGTTTCGCTTTATGTCCGGGCACTAACAAACTACCATGCAAAGTATTAACGCCCTCGCCCACCGTGATCGTCGTTTGTATGAACTCCGCTTGGGCGGGCGCCAAAATCAGAAGCGAAAGACTGAATAAGATTTGTCGGATGACAGGC
>DLGN01000038.1 GCA_002482715.1 Oxalobacteraceae bacterium UBA7693 | reverse complement strand
CTCTGCATACGATACTTTACGTATGCGATCTGCCAAAATATTTCTATGCGTCACACCATCATCTTGTGCGCTACTGTCTTGATAACTGAGATGGCTTTGCAGATGATCTATCCAGTCGTTCTTCAAATCATAACGACTGATCAAGCTAAGGCGATCGCGTTGGAAATCTTTATGTACACTTTCACCTTTGACAGCTGCAGCTGTCGTCATTGGTAGCTTCGCGCGACTCGATAAAAGTTCAAAGTTCGAAGTTTTTCCTACGTGCTCTAAACTCAAGCTATGCTTTTGGCCTGCCTCTGGCTGATACAGCAATTTTGCCAGCACTGATTGTGATTGGTCATCCTGCGGATTTGGACGTGTACGATCAATATTTGGAGCATCGTTGACGCCCTTATTTTCCAGTCCTCTCGCTTTGCCAGTGTTAACACTCAACAGCCAACTCCATTGCGGATTCAAGCGCCCTGCTAAGCTCGCATTGAGATGACGGCTGTGGTCATCTCCACTCCAAGCGGCGAGCACTTTGCCACCAAATTCCTTAGGTGCGGCATTTTTCTCCTGTAAAAAATCATGTGGCTCCAAGCTCATAAAATTGACTAAACCTGCTAAGCCATCAGAGCCATAAAGAACAGAAGCTGGGCCACGTACGATCTCGACTTGACGTACCAGATTCATCGCAATTGAATCACGTCCAAATGCATTGCTGCCATTGATATAACTACGCGGCAAGCGCATGCCATCGATCAACATCAACACGCGATTGCCATCTTGTCCGCGAATACTAAAGCCGGCGTTTCCATCCCGTCCGGTGGCATTACCGACACCCGTCACTGTGAACCGCGCAGGCGCTCGCTTGACCTCAACATTCGACAAATTTTTTGCCAGATCGCGAATATCAACAATCCCCAAACGTTCCAATTCTTTTTGTTCAATGACGTCAATCGACAAGGGCAAGTTCTCAACAAATTGCTCATAGCGCGTGCCACTGATCACGACGATTTGCGGTGCCTTATCCACCAGAAGCACGCTGCCAGTCTGAGTCTGCGCATACAACGCTGTCGTTGCTAGGGAACAAATACACGTCAGTCCGACGGCAATTGCCGTCTTACGCAAGGGCTTACGCGTCAACGATTTTTTATGCAAACGTGCAGAGGTTTTCATACGAACTCCAGAAAGTGAATACAACTCCACAGTCTAGATATCGCTGCAACTAGGTCAATCAGCTACTTGATGAAACACCTAGTTATAAAGAACTAGTTTTGCGTGAAAAACAGGTTCAGACAGCAACAAGCAACACAGAATTTGCGCTAGAACAAACCACGCGACAACATCGAAACAGGTTTATCGTCATATTTCATTCGAAGCGACAACGACACAGGAGCGGTGTATAAAAAGAGTTACTGGCCTCGCCAACAATCAAGCTAGCACTTAGCAGTGAAAAAAGTGCAAATCTCGGTGCTTATCGCTTTAAAAACCAAAGCATTAGTCATTTGAGTACAAGCATAAATAAGCGTGTTATGAACTTGTTGGGTAAAGCTATTTTATCCAGTCACTGAGCATTTTTTTATAGCTTTGTCCAATTGGGATAGTTTTACTCTCCAGCAGCAAATGCGCTGATTCAATGGCCTGCACCTTTGCCTTGGCGACGATAAAGGATTTGTGGATACGAATAAATTGTTCGCTTGGAAGCTGCTTTTCAAATCCTAATAAGGTCTGTTGAGTGATTAATTTTCCCTCTATAAAATGCAAAATGCTGTAGTTACCGCAGGCTTCGATATACACGATATCGGCTAGAAAAACTTGATGCTGTTTCTTGTCACCTTTGACAAAGATGGATAGCGGCTCAAGATTGAGGAGCTTTTCCGATGGCGCTAACTGCTTAGTCGTGGTTGCGAATGGCGTAGGCACTTTATTGATCGCCATCATAAACCGCGCCAGACTAAAGGGCTTGAGTAGGTAGTCGCATACGTCAAATTCATAGCCTGTAATCGCGAACTCCTGATGGGCCGAGGTAACGATGACAGGTGGTGCCTGTTTTAAAGTACACAAAAACTCAAAACCTTTGAGTTTGGGCATATTAATATCGAGAAAAATTAAATCGACGGTATGGCTATTGAGATATTCCAGCGCAGCTAAAGCATTGTAGCTATTATTGACTAACGCCAAGTTGGAAATTTCGGCACAATAATCCTCAATGATGCGGTGCGCGATGGGTTCGTCATCGACGATCATATAACGAATTGGCATACTCCTTAGTGCTCCTATATTTATTGATCTACCAGAGTTAGCGTCAACTTCGCGCTATAACAGTTATCTGTTTGAGTGATCTGTAGCAGGTGCCGATTTGGGTAATGCAGCGCCAAGCGTTTTCGCAGATTCGCTAAACCAATGCCGCCCCCCTGTGTCAGGTTGCTTGTTTCTTCTGGATCAAAATTATTGACGACGCTAAAAATCAATTGCGTATGGTCAGCGTAAAGATCAATTTTTACATAGGCATTATCGACCAATTTTTCTACGCCATGTTTATAGGCATTTTCCAACAAGTTAATGAACAACAATGGCGGCAACGGCACATTCTCCTGGACATCGACATTCAATATCACTTGCACTTCTTTCTGAAAGCGCAGCTGTTGCAACTCAATAAAATTTCTCAAATACGCCATTTCCTCTTGCACACTCACGCTATCCCGCTGCCCTTGGTAAATGGTATAGCGCATCATTTCGGACAAGCGCAATATCACGTCGGGTGTTTGGTCTGATTTCTCACGCGCGAGGCCATAAAGATTGTTCAATGTATTGAAGAAAAAGTGTGGGTTGATCTGGCTCTTCAGTAACATTAATTCGGTGTTAGTGCGTTCATTGCGTAGCTGCTGATTTAGTTTCCACAATTGGATTATCCAACTGAGCATCATATGGATGAACAAAAGCCAAAAGACTATTCTCAACTGAAACTGCGGGCCGTAGGGGTCGCTCTGATCCATCGTGGTACTTAGTAAAAATAACAGCAGTAAAAATGCCGCATACAACAGATAAAATTGACGCTGCTCATGCTCAATCAGATCAATCAGCTCACTGGCCAAGGGCATTTTATGCGCCACATAACTGATCACATAAAACATCAGCACTGCATAGGCAAGTACGGCAGCGCTATTGTAAAGCAGTCGATGTTGCGAGATATTTTCCAATGTCATCAGCAAACAGCTTGCGATTACCAGTGTCAGTGCTGTTTTTAGCAGCGGGATGTTGGTGATTGACTGGGCCGTCTGAGTCTTGCGTCGCTGCATGATTTTCATCGCAAGCAACAGCGCAAATTGAAGGTAAGCCAAGACTATATACGCCAAGGAAACCGAGTAAATATCCAGCGCGGTATTGTTGTAAAAGCTAATCAACAGACTACACATGGCGAACGCAACCAACACCACAATGACTGCGATTTGATGATGACGCTTGGCAAAAAAAGTTCGCAACGCTAATACTCCCGTATTTTTTTATTCTGAAAGTGCGAGATTACGCGTTTTAACGCCAGTTTTCCATGCTGTCGCTGATATTCATGTTCAACGCTGCTAATTAGCGGACGAAATCCAGTAAACGGAGTGTGAACGCATACACACTAGATTTCTGATTGTTGGCCGTCGATCTCAGGTGCTTAGTCATATTAATTGGTGAATGTATTGCCTTGGTCGGTTCAGCGATGAAAGATGCAGTTCTTTCATTTGCTCATCAAGGAACCAACATGGCGCACAATAATCATCTGCTCATTCAACAGGTCTGCAAATCGTATTCAGGCAAGCGCCAAGCGCTGGACAATATTCATCTGGAACTGGGCAACGGTATGTTTGGTTTGCTCGGTCCCAACGGCGCGGGCAAGTCGTCTTTGATGCGCAGCATTGCCACCTTGCAGTCAATTGACAGCGGTAAGATTCTATTTAATGGCAACGATATTAGCAAACAGCCGGACGCCATCAGGCGTGTATTAGGCTATTTGCCGCAAGAGTTTGGCGTTTATCCAAAAGTGTCGGCAGAAAAGTTACTGCACTATTTGGCGGTACTGAAAGGCATCCGCGACCAACAACAGCGCACGCGACAGATTGACTATCTGCTAGCGCGCACTAACTTAAGCCAATATCGCCATCAGGCTGTCGCCGAATTTTCTGGTGGTATGCGGCAACGCTTTGGCATTGCGCAGGCTTTGTTGGCCGATCCGCAAATCCTGATCGTAGATGAGCCAACGGCTGGACTCGATCCTCAGGAATGTCATAGCCTGCATCATTTACTATGTGAAATTGCCCAGTCGATGATTATCATTTTCTCGACCCATATTGTTGAAGACATTCATAATCTGTGCAGCAATATGGCGGTGCTTGATCATGGCATCGTGCGCTTTTCCGGTGCGCCGAAAACACTCATCGAACGCCTATCCAAGCAGTTGTGGCAAACCGACATTTCACCAGAGCAGATCCCGGCATTCCAACAACAGTTCCCGCTATTATCCAGCCGCTTTATTGGCGGCCGTTGCCAGGTACGCGTCCTTGCAGCGCAAGCGCCTTCATCCGGTTTTATCCAGGCTGCACCTGACTTGCAAGATGCTTATTTCTATCTGTTGCAACAGCATCAGCACGCAAGCTTGGATCTTCAGCAAACGCTAGCGGCCTAAGGAAGCGACGACATGCAATCACTACTTGGATTTGAACTCTATTTTGCGGTGAAGCAGCGTATGCTCATCGTGTTATCGCTACTGGCATTTGCTTATGGTTTTTTTATCAATAGCCAGCAGATCGGCGAAGGAATGGAACAACTGGCGTTGAATTCTCCGTATCGCATAAGCTACTTTTTAATCTTGGTCTCGATATTACTGACGTTTGTGGTGACATTGTTTGCCATTACCGTCTTACTAAAGGATCAGGAACATCGATTTGCCAGTGTCATTGAACCATTATGTAATCGCCCGCTCTTAGTAAGTCGTTGGATCACAATTGTGGTGTCTTCATTATTCATATCGCTTTGTCTGATATCGGGAATGATGGTTGCACTGATGATCCCCAATGCAGATCCGACCAAGGTTCAGCCGCTCAACATAGGTAATTTTATCTGGCCCTGGCTGGTGGTGGTTTTACCGAACATTTTGCTGGTAAGTGCCGTGCTTATTGCGGTCACCACGCGCTGGCGCGACGCCAAAATTAGCTATTGCTCTAGCCTACTACTGGTCGCTTTAGCTGGGACTGCACTGGTCGTGATCAAGGCACCGATCAGCGGCGAGTCTTTATTGTCGACATCGGCATGGACAACTTTTTTTGCGCTTATAGATCCATTTGCAGCCAGTGCTTTTTTTGAGCAAACACAGTTTTGGCTACCGCAGCAAAAAAATCAACAATGGTTTCAACTCAGTGGACCTATGTTGCTCAACCGGATTTGGGTGAGCGCACTAAGCTTGCTGTTATTTGGCTATTTATGGCGCGAAGCAAAAGCATCACAACTGCCACAAGCCCGGCTCCGAAACTTAGCTAAACATGCAGCCGCACCAACGGACAACGCCGTGGACTGGCAACATGCTATGCCCGCTGTGAGACTCACATCAGTACCACAAGAACTTTCTGCCACTCACTACTGGCTAAGTACATTGAGCCGGCAAGTCATTTTTTATACCAATCAATT
>DLGN01000359.1 GCA_002482715.1 Oxalobacteraceae bacterium UBA7693 | reverse complement strand
AATGAACTGCTCAATCAGCCTAACCTGGATACCGTCACCCTGATCGGGCAATTCATTCACAGTGATGAGTATATTGGACGGTTTATGGAGTAAATATCCTCTTCGGCACCTCAAATTAAAAAAGACTGCGGTTGCAGTCTTTTTTAATTCATGGCCTGTCGCGCATTTGATTCCCTCAAATATCAGAACAAGTCTTGTCGACAGCTTTTAATCAAACAATTGGTGACATAATGTGACATTTAGTTTGTACACCTCACAGTGCCAAAGTCGCAACGATGCCAATGTAATCAATTTTAATGCAATAACTTATTTTCTCATGGCGACCAAAACCATACTTCTGATTGATGACCATAGTTTGTTTCGTAGTGGTTTGCGGATATTAATTCAGAATAGCCTGACGAGCATTGACATTATCGAAGCTGCATCTCTAGAAGAAGCGATGCGTTTAACCAATGTGTCGCTGCACTTAGTTTTATTAGATATTAAATTGCAAGGTTTAAACGGTTTGGAAGGAACGGCATTACTGAAACGAAAATGGCCTGCCTCTCCGATTATTATTATTTCGGCCGATGACTCGTCCGATACTGTACGTTTGGCGCAAGAGCGAGGCGCAAGCAATTTCATTTCTAAAGGTAACTCTGCAGAGGAGATTCTTCGCATTATTACACTTGCGTTAGACGAAGATGGGAAAAAATCCGATCTCGTAATTCAAGAAACCAATCTATCCACAACAAACAGTAAGCCCTTGTTCACACCAAGACAGTACGAAGTTTTAGATCTACTTTGCAAAGGACTCTCAAATAAAATGATTGGGCGTCAACTCGATCTGTCAGAAAATACTGTGCGTTGTCATGTTCAAGTATTGCTAGCATCATTAAACGCATCAAATCGTGCTGAAGCCGCATTCACCGCACGTCGCATGGGATTAATCGCATAAATGTTGAATGCTTACGATCCCGTCGAAAAAAAAATCCGCATAGAACTACAATTATTATTAATGCGCAACTTGGGTAGCTCAATGCTGCCGGGGATATTGGTTGCACTTGTATTGTTCTTCACCTTAAAAAATGAACACAATGTTGTTGGACTCAGCATCTGGTGCATCGCCGTCACCTTATCGAAGTTAATCGATGTTTATGATGCAAAGCGTTTTATCCAACAAGGTATCAAACCAGATCAGGTCGTCAGCGTACAAAAGCGCCTGATGGTACTACATGCAATTGACGGAGCCGTGTGGGGTGCGCTGGCTTGGTTAGCTTTGCAGACCGCGACGACTGCAGGAAGCGTGTTGATATTGGCAGTATTGGCTGGAATTGCCGCCAACTCGATGTCAATTTTATCGCCGGTTTTGCCGGCATTTGCACTCTTTCTTTTGTTTGAACTCGGCTCTATGGTGTATGCCGTTATTACACTCAACGATCCTGCATATTGGGCTATCGGCATCGCGGTCGGAATGTATGCGATTACCCTGATGGGTCAAGCCTACAATACATCAAGAACCGCGCGTGCATCGATACAATTGCGCTTTGAAAATTTGGATTTGATTGAACAGTTAAATTTAGCAAAGAAAAAGGCGGAGCAAGCACAAGCTGCCGCTGAACGCGCTAACGCGGAGAAGTCACATTTCTTAGCCGCTGCCAGCCATGATTTACGCCAACCAATTCATGCGCAAGGTTTGTTTCTAGAAGTCTTACAGTCAACCAAACTATCGGAATCTCAACGCGAGCTTGTACAAAGCATCTGTGCAGCTGCGAATGCAACGACAGAGATGCTGCATACCTTGCTCGACTACTCACGCATCGAGGCTGGCGTTGTCGAGACTCATATACGACCATTTCGCTTACAAAATTTATTGAGTAAAATCGAAAATGAACTGGCACCGCAAGCCTATATAAAGGGCTTAGTTTATCGTTCACCGGAAACGCATTATGTGATCAATTCTGATCCGGCGTTGGTAGAAATGGTGATCAGGAATCTGGTCAGCAATGCGATTCGCTACACATCAAAAGGTGGCGTACTGATCGTGGCAAGAAAGAAAGAGTCCGAAGTCAGTCTTGAGGTATGGGACAGCGGAATCGGTATCGACAAATCATCATTCGAAGATATTTTCAAAGAATTCCAACAATTAGGAAACAGCGAACGTGATCGTCAAAAAGGCTTAGGTTTGGGGCTCTCGATTGTTCAAAAGATGATCAACATACTAGGTCTAGAATTACAACTAGCATCACGTCCAGGCAGCGGTAGCGTATTTAAAATTCGATTACCACTGACTTCCGTGACCGTACTTGAAGATGAAAAAGATACGCCACAATTCATTACTCACACACTCAAAGCACGAATTTTGGTCGTCGACGATGACACCATCGTACGCCAAGCAATGGCCTCTCTATTGAATGAGTGGGGTTGTGATTGTGATCTTGCTGCATCGCTTGACGAAGCCACCGCACTTGCTGAAACCAATGCTCCTGACCTGATTATCAGCGATTACCGTTTGCGCGATCACTGCAAAGGAACTGAGGTCATTCAAGCGGTGCGAACGCTCTGCAACGCCGACATTCCTGCCATTTTGGTGACTGGCGATACCGCACCAGTTCGCTTACGTGAAGCAAGTACATCAGCACTGCCATTGCTGCATAAGCCTGTCTCCCCTTCTCAACTATATGCACAGCTCTCACTAATGCTTGCTCAGACAAAGCAACAAATGCGATAGAAAACTTCAGGTATCGCCATACCAAACTCTTTTCACTGTCATCAAATTCGGTTCGACTCAAAACTGTTTTAAGCGATGCCTGTCAATGGGCATATGACACCCATCGTTAGTCTAATTAGACTATAGACAATCCCTACTCACAGACAGCATAGTTGCTAACTATTTGATCTTGTAAAACCTTTGTAAATTTGAAGCCTTGTTTGCTCGTGCTCTGGAACACCTTGAGAGCAAAGATTTGATCTGAGAAAGCTGTTTAGCCAATAAAGGCTTACTTGTATTACCAATTGATTGCCAATTCGTCACCAACACGATGTCGGCAAACTACCTGATTCATATCCCATTTGTTTTAAGTGAAAAGATCGCTATGACCACGCTGCACGTATCACCGTTTAATCTATTTTCCGCGAACTTCAACAAAACATCAGGATTAACTCAAGAAAATAAACAAGCCTCAGTGACAGCCAGCGAACTGCTCTTACCAGTGCAATCGCACGCATCTACAAATTCCATCGTATTTATCGATAGCCGCCTTCCTGATTTTGAACAATTGCTTGCTGCGGTACCAGTTAGCACTGCTGTGATCGTTCTCGACAAAGCGCAAGATGGTCTACAACAAATTGCGGCAGCATTAAAAGCATATCAAAACCTTGACGCTATATCGATCATCTCGCACGGCGCTGATGGCTTACTTTTATTGGGAAATACGGCTTTACATGAAGCGAATCTGGCTAACTATCAAAGTGAATTAGACGTCATCAGTAACGCGCTAAACGCAAGCGGCGACTTACTACTGTATGGCTGTAATGTAGCAACGAGCATTAAGGGACAAAGTTTCATTCAAGCGCTAGCACTCGCTACCAATGCAGATATCGCAGCCTCAACAAACGATACAGGCACGGCTGAACGCGGCGGCGATTGGATTTTAGAGATATCCATTGGCAACATCGACAGCAAGCAAAGCTTCATCAACACAGAACAAATCATCGATTGGAATCACCTTGCAGCGACGCTATCCGCTTCCGATCTGGCCAGCTTGCAAGTGGCGATGGCAACGGCGAATGCCAATGGCCTTGATGACACCTTGACCTTGACTGGCGATATTCTCTTTATTGCCAATAACAACACCATTAACATCGCAGAAGATTCTGGCCATTCACTCACCATCATAGGCAGCAAAAATAATGCGGGCGGGACAGTCACTATTGATGGAGGAAATCTAACACGGGTAATTAGCGTAGCCAGCGGGGCCAAAGCGACTGTAGAAAACTTGGTGATCACCAATGGTTTGGCTGCGGGGAATGGTGGCGATAATACCGACAACTTAGAAGGGCCAGGTAGAGCCGGATTTGATGGCGCAGGTGGCGGAATCTACAACGCTGGCGAACTCGTCATCATCAACAGTACGATTACTGCAAACAAAGCCTCCGGTGGCGGTGGTACTGGCGGTGGCTATCCACGAGGCGGCGGCGGTGGTGGTGGCGGCGGCTTTGGTGATGGCTTAGGTGGTATCGGTGGCAAAGACAGAATAGGTGAAGCACCTACCGCACCAAGTCCGGGTCATGGCGGCAACGGCTCTGGCACCAATGGTGGTCAGCGCGGAGGTTTCGGCGGCAGTGATACAGGAGGTGCTGGCGGTGGCGCAACCGTCATGTTTGTCGGTTCATCCTATTCAATCGGTGGCGCTGGTGCGACGGCCAATAATGGCACAATGTCCATCGGTGGCGGTGGCGGTGGTAGCGGCGGAATTTATGTGGGTGGTACGGGTGGAAATGCCGTTGGTGGAATTTTTAACAGCGGCACTTTAAAAATCACCAATAGCACCATCTCAAATAATATTGCTGCTGGCGGCGGCGGTGGCGGCGGTGCTGCTGGCGCAGGTCGCGGCGATGCGGGTGCTGTTCCGCGATCCGAAGGGCAAGGCGCCCTGGTACAACGGGACGGGCGTGGTGCTTTATGTCACCGGCATGATGATTTCCGCCTTTGCGCTGAGGGGGTTGTGATGGGTCTGGGCTGGCTTGGCATCCTTCGCCTCGGTTTGGTGCAGATGGCCNNTAACGGTGGCGTGGGTGGTAAAGGAATCGGTGGTATCTGGTCAACTGGCACGCTTTTCATGGATTCCGCATCGGTCGCGACACTAAGCACGGGTAACAAAGGCGTAGGCGGCTTTGGTGGGACCGCATCTGGAGCAGGAAATGCTAATGGCGTCAATGGTAGTAGCATTGATGGCGCACTCGGTACGGTCACCCCCTACAGCACGCCGGCAACAGTGAGTATCGGTTTATCTCAATCCACGCTAAAAGCAGGCGATACCCAAGGTCTAACATTTACATTTTCTGAAGCAGTCACCGACTTTGGAAGTGCGGACATTTATATTGCCAATGGTGTGCTGTCAGGTTTGCAAACAAGTGACAACATCACTTACACCGCTATCTTTACACCGAATGCTAATTTTGAAAGCGCTAATAACCAAATTTCGGTCAACTTGGCGGGTACGTTTAATTCAACCAATACCCCTGGCGTAGGTATCACCAACAGTAGCAATTTCGTTGTAGATACCAAGCTACCAATTCTCACCATTGGTAGCAGTAGCGCAGCACTCAAGGCTGGTGAGACGGCAATAATTACTTTCAATTTTAGTGAAGCACCGATAGGTTTTGCTGCGAATGACGTTGCGGTTGCTGGAGGTATTTTAAATAACTTCAGTGGATCAGGCAGCAGCTATTCAGCGACCTTCACTCCAACTGCAGGAACTAACCAAGGATCCGCGAATTTTAGCGTTGTGTCTGGAAGTTACACGGATGCTGTAGGCAATAGCAGTGCCGCTGGCAGTAGCTTCACACTCGCCTTTGATACCAGCACACCTGCCGTCTCTAGTGTTAGCGTTCCAGCAAATACAACTTATGCGATCGGACAACATCTAGACTTCACGGTCAATTTTAATGAGACCGTCGTTGTCACAGGCCTTCCTTCATTACCGGTAACGCTCGACACTGGCAGCACCGTCAATGCGACTTATTTTAGTGGAAGTAACTCGTCCGATTTAGTTTTCCGCTATACCATCGCGAATGGCAACACAGATACAAACGGAATTACGTTGGGCACAAGCATTGCTGCCAATGGTGGCAATATCGCCGATGCGGCAGGCAATAGCGCAACCCTGACTTTAAATAACGTAGGAAGTAGCTCGGGAATATTCGTTGATGGTATTGCGCCCAGTGTGGTGAGCATCGATCGCGTTTCATCAACGCCGACCAATGCAAACACAGTCGATTTCCAAGTTACTTTCTCCGAAAATTTAGCGAATGGTGTTGTCAATCTAGCTGACTTCTCACTTTTTAGCACTGGAGCGACGAGTGGAAGCATCGCAGCCCTATTTGGATCGAACAACATATGGACAGTGCGCGCAAATAACATCAGCGGTGACGGAACCTTACGCTTAGATTTGAAAAGCTCAGGCACAGGAATTACTGACATCGTTGGCAATGCAATTATTGGCGGCTACACAAGTGGTCAGGTCTATACAATCGACAAAACAGGTCCAAGTATTACGAATGTCACCTCCACTTCGGCAAATGCTACTTACGGTGCAGGAGCAGTTATTCCCATCACGATCTCTTTTAACGAGAATGTCACTGTTAATGGAATACCGCAATTGACTTTAGAGACCGGAAATATTGATCGTGTACTCAATTACGCCTCCGGTTCTGGTTCATCATCCATCACCTTCAATTACACAGTACAACTAGGGGATAACGCAGTTGATCTGGATTACCTGAACAACACTGCATTAAGTTTAAATGCTGGCAGCATCCAAGATGCGCTCGGCAATAATGCAACACTCACCCTGCCCAATCCAGGAAGCGCTAACTCGCTCGGCAGCAATAAAGCGATTGTCATTGCTACCAACGTCGCACCCACCATCACAGGAACTGTCACAGGTCAGGCGATCAATCAGTCCATGACCGTCTCTCCCTTCGCTAGTGTCGTCATCACCGATCCCGATGTTGCTGCATCTGAGACCGTTACCATCACCATCGACAATGCCGCTAAAGGTGCTTTCACTGCCGCCTCTTTAACCGCCAGTGGTTTCTCCACTGCCGATGCTGGTGTCACTTATACCCATGCCGCTGGCTCTCCTGCGGCCATTCAAGCCTCCTTGCGTGCTTTGGTGTTCCAACCTACACCGGGTCGTCTTGCTATTGGGTCTTCTGAAACTGCCACCTTCACACTCTCCGTTTCCGATGGCATCGATTCTCCTGTGCTGAACAATGCGACCACCGTCGTCATCAGTGGCGTGAATCTGGCGCCTACGGATTTGATCTTGTCGCATTCAGCTGTGCCAGAAACCGCACCAGGCAATGTTCTGGTCGGGGTACTTTCTAGCAACGATCCGAATACCGGTGATGTCCATACCTATACTTTCGACAATACCGTCACTAGCGATAATGCCTTGTTCGGCCTAGTCGGTAACAACTTACGTTTCAATGTCAGCGGTAAGCTCGCTGTCGGTAGTTATACCGTTGCACTTAAAACCATGGATGCTGGTGGCCTAAGTTTGAGTAGAACCTTTACCATTCAGGTCAACGATAATCTACCGCCTGCCGCTACGTCGATCAATTATCTGCCCGCGTCTGAGACCGCTGACAGTATCACCTATGTCGTGAACTTTAATGATCCGGTCACGGGTGTGGATCTCAATGACTTTACTCTCGTCACTTCTGCAGGAGTTTCTGCGCAGTTGCAAGGCTTTACCCAAGTCGATGCACGTACTTATCAGGTTACGGTGGGGGGCATCTCCGGCTCTGGTAGCTTGCGTGTGGATCTGAAGAACAATAGCACTGGGATTCTTGATCAGGCGGGAATTGAGATTAACTTTGGCTTAACGGGAGCGACCTATCAGAGCGATACGGACGCTGATCGTACCAGTAACTTTGTTGAGTCTCGGGTGCCGAATCTGTTCCGTACTGGTACCGGTGATGGTAATGGCGATCGCATTGCCGATAGTACGCAAGCGCATGTCAGCTCTTTGCCTTGGCAGGCTTTACCTGCGGGTAAAACAGCGTACCTGACTTTGGCGAATGCGGTCGGGATCACACACACGCAGGTCTCTGCCTTAGCGGCACCTGTGTTGGCTGATTCCGCGTTAACGCTACCCTATGGCATGCTCAATCTTCAGGTCGCCAATGTACCGGTCTCACCATCGCTCAGTTCTTCCGTTAAATTCTCACTGTTCACTGATGCACTTGCGCCAGTGAATGGTTTCTGGGTACAGAACAAGGCGGGTAGCTGGATTAATCTGGCCAATAATATTTCTGTCATTGATGGTCAGTACCGTGTCGATTTCCGCATCACCGATGGTTCTTTGTTTGATCTCGATGGCGTGGTCAATGGACAGATTTCGACCCAAGGTGGTTTAGGCTGGAAGCAGCCTGTTTCTAACTACAGTGCGATCACGGCTGATTGGGATGGCGATGGCATTCCGGATGCGATTGAGGCATCTGTCAAGACCAATCCACTGGTCAAAGATAATGATGTGCTTAAACGTACTGATTTGTTTGCGATGCAGTTGTACCGCGATTTCTTGTTCCGTGAGGCCGAACCGGAAGGCTTGCGTTATTGGATGGACCGTATCGATAGCGGTAGCATGAGTCGAGAGCAGGTCACCGCTTCTTTCCTCGATTCGACAGAATTCCAAAAAGGGATTGGTAGTTTGGCGCGTTTGTACTTTGGGGCATTTGACCGCGTACCTGATCGTGATGGTTTGGCTTATTGGATTACGCAAGTTAAAGAGGGCATGTCTCTATCCTCGATTGCGCGCTCCTTTGTCGCTAGCACGGAATTTGAACAGAAATACAATAATTTGGGTAACGACCAATTCCTTGATCTGGTTTATCAGAACGTCTTGCACCGCCCTGCTGATGCTGCGGGCAAAGCTTATTGGGTGAATCAGTTGGTCAGTGGCTTTAACCGCGGTGATCTGCTCGCTAGCTTTACCGAGTCAACTGAGTTCAAGGCTGCTTCGCAAAGTAAAGTCGCTTTAACGCTCGATTTCGTGGGGCTACTTGGCCGGGCTCCTGATCCTGTGACGTTTAATGAACTGCTTAATCAGCCTAATCTGGATACCGTTACCCTCATTGGGCAATTCATTCAATCGGATGAGTATATTGGACGGTTTATGGAGTAAATCTCTTCGTCACCTAAACATTAAAAAAGACTGCGGTTGCAGTCTTTTTTTATTTGCGAAACAAAAAATCGATCGACTAGTTACGCTCAAACAAATTACCTAACCCACCCAATACAGACCCCTCTTCTCCACCGCGACTACCACCGATTTTAGAAGCCCCGACGATACGGTTCGCCATGCGCGCCAACGGTAAAGATTGCAACCAAACGCGGCCAGGGCCACGTAAAGTCGTAAAGAAAATACCTTCGCCGCCGAATAACGCGGTCTTCACACCACCGACGAATTGAATATCATAATCAACATTGCTAGTGAACGCGACCACGCAACCTGTATCAACACGTAAGGTTTCGCCTGGTTGTAAATCTTTCGCGATCAACGCACCACCTGCATGTACGAAAGCGAGGCCATCACCTTCGAGTTTTTGCAAGATAAACCCTTCGCCACCAAAGAAACCCGCACCAAGACGTTTTTGAAATGCAATACCCAAAGAAACACCTTTCGCAGCACATAAAAAAGCATCCTTCTGACACAGAATCGTTCCACCTAATTGATCCAGATGCATAGGAATAATTCTGCCGGGATAAGGTGCACCAAATGCGACTTTACGTTTGCTATTACCTTGATTTGAGTAAACGGTGGTGAACAAAGATTCACCAGTAATTAGGCGTTTACCCGCACCTAACAATGAGCCAAAGATACCGCCTTGCGAACCAGAACCATCACCAAAAATGGTTTCCATCTGAATTTGGTCTTCCATGTAAAACATAGAACCAGCTTCACCAACCACAGCTTCGCGCGGATCGAGTTCGATCTCTACGAATTGCATGTCGTCGCCAAAAATTTGATAATCGATTACATCCATTGCCATGATAGTTCCCTCATCGTTATATGAAAAAAGTCCTGCGAACAATTTATGATCTCGCAGAAAGTGCTATGCATTTTAACCAGAATTGACTGGTGATATCAGAAAAATACCCGGTAAAAGATTTTCTGTAATACCGAAGTGGCTTCGCTAGAGAAATCGCTTACGCAATTGCAAAGCTGGTTGTTCAAGCCAATGCCAAGAACAAATCGCCAGTATAAAAGTCAAACTACCTGCGGTGAAGATTAGTCCAAAAACACTCCAATCAGGAGTGCTCAAAACCAGCGCTTGTTGAATGGGAAATGCATACAAGTACACGCCATAAGAATAATCACCAAATCGATTATACGAACGTAGTTTTCCTGCCGGAATATACGCAAAATAAAACAAGCAATACGGTAGTGCGAGGTAATAAAGCATCAAAAAATGATGTCCACTAATCGCCAAAGCGATCATCGCTAGTGCCGCAATGATGCCCAACAATTTAGCGGACATCAGGATCTGATGGCGCAGCAAATAAAAAGAAGTGCCAACAAAAAAGAACCATGCGAAGCGCAACAACTGCCTATGTTCAAGCACATAGAATCGATCCGTGATCCACAGACCAATCGCCAAACTACCAAAGCCTACGATCAAGGCAAGCGAGGCGCTCAGCACTTTTCGCGCATAGGCATAAACGATCCAACTCAAGAGCAGTAACACGTACATGCTCAGTTCATAAATCATGCTCCATAACGAACCGTTCACGACACCACGCAGACGATTCGATTCAAACAGGCCGGGCAAAGAAAATTCAACGCCAGACATCAGAAAGAAATTCTTCCAAAGATAACGCCAAGTTTGTGGCTCACTCAAATAGGTCGTTGATTCAAATCGGGTAAAAATCGCGCCGAGCACAAATACCGTCAGCAATAACATCACCCATAGTGCGGGAAAAATTCGCAGCACACGGGCGCGCAAATAGTCACCAACATCTTGTGTGCGAATCAAACTAGCACCAACCAAAAATCCGCTTGCGATAAAAAAAACATCAACCGCCATTGCCCCTAAATTCTTACCAACACTGGCAGCAAAAGGCTCAGGCTGACCAAGCATGGCAAAGCTATGACTGATTAAGACGGCGAAGGCCGCTAGCAAGCGTAATAAATTAAAATTATTGTCTTTGCCAACAGCGACTTCACCCAGAGTAGGAGAGGAAGAAAGAAATTTCAGCACATCAAAATTTAAGCAAGACGCTTCGCCGCAATGGCGTTACCGGCACGACTGACCGCTCTGCGACCCAAATGTTGGGAGATAAATTGACCGGCATCGACCACTTGATTCAAATCTATGCCAGTTTCAATACCAAGTCCTTGCATCATAAAAAGCACATCTTCGGTTGCGACATTGCCGGTCGCGCCTTTGGCATATGGGCAACCACCGAGACCTGCAACAGAAGAATGGAAAATGCTGATACCAACTTCCATACTGGCATAGATATTCGCTAAGGCCTGACCGTAAGTATCGTGGAAGTGACCAGAAATTTGTGCGATTGGAAATTCTTGCGCAACGCGCTGCATCACAGTTTGCACATGACGTGGCGTGCCCACACCTATCGTATCGGCGATATCGATTTCATCGCAGCCGAGATCGCGCATCAACTTGACCACATCGGCCACTTGCTCAGGCGTGACTTCACCTTGATATGGGCAACCAAACGCACAACTAATACTGCCGCGCAAACGCAGGCCATGTTGTTTCGCTGCTGCGGCGACATCGCGAAAACGTTCTATTGATTCTGCAATCGAACAATTAATATTTTTTTGTGCAAAAGCTTCTGAGGCTGAACTAAAGATGACAACTTCATCTGCGCCCGCGGCTAAAGCGGCTTCGAAGCCTTTCATATTCGGTGTCAATGCAGAATAGATGACGCCCGCTTTGCGTGTAATGCCCGCCATGACTTCAGTCGAGGTTGCCATTTGTGGCACCCACTTTGGCGAGACAAAAGCG
>DLGN01000343.1:15235-26121 GCA_002482715.1 Oxalobacteraceae bacterium UBA7693 | reverse complement strand
CCATCCGGCTGAAGGCACGTATAGCTCACGCTTCCGCAATCCGTAATAAAGCATCCCTGCATTCACACACGCACCTAAACCCACGGACAAGGCCAAACCAGCTTGCTGTATAAATGGCACAAACAAGACATTCATGATTTGCGTAATGACTAAAACGATCAAAGCGATTTTGACAGGCGTGCGGATATCTTGTTGGGCATAAAAGCCTGGTGCTAAGATTTTCACCAAGATTAAACCGGTTAACCCCACCCCATAAGCAGCAACCGCTTTGGCCGTTTCATTCACTGCATGGGCATCAAATTTGCCATTATGAAATAAGGTCGCGGTTAAAGCATCCGACAAAGTCAGCAAGCCAACCGCTGCGGGCAACGCCAATAAACAGGTTAAGCGTAAACCCCAATCAAGCAAGGATGAATACTCTGTTTTATCCGCATTCGCTTTGGCTGCCGATAAGCTAGGCAGTAAAACCGTCCCGAGTGCGACGCCCAACATCGCTGAAGGAAATTCCATCAAGCGATCCGCAAAATTCAATTGAGACGCACTACCGTCAGGCAGAAATGAAGCCCAAGTTGAATTGATCATGATACTGATTTGCGTCGCAGATACCGCCAACACTGCCGGCCCCATCTGTTTCAACACACGACGAACTTTAGGATCGCGCAAAGCAAATGCGGGATTCCAAGAAATTCGCGGCAACATACCAATTTGTATCAAGGAGGGAATTTGTATCGCCAACTGCAACAAGCCACCAACGAAAACGGCAAAAGCCAATGCATAAATCTGCTTTTCTTTTCCGAACCAAGCTAAGGAAAAGTAAGCTGCGACGATAAAACAAAGATTAAGTAAAACTGGCGTGAAGGCAGGAATTTTAAATCGGCGCCAAGTATTCAAAATACCACTAGACAGCGCAACTAAGGACATGAAGCCAATATACGGAAACATGATACGAGTAAGATTGACAGTCAGATCAAACTTTGGCGTCCCCAAAAAGCCAGAAGAAAACATCAAGACCAAGACAGGCGCACCAATCACACCGATCACGCAGGTAAATAACAAAGCCCACACCAACACAGTCGCGACGTGATCGACCAATTCTTTCACTTCAGCATCGGAACTTTTATTACGATACTCGGCAAGAATCGGTACAAAGGCTTGCGAAAATGCACCCTCCGCAAACAAGCGGCGAAAAAAATTAGGAATTTTAAATGCCTGCACATAGGCATCCATCATCGCTGTTGCGCCAAAATAAGCACCAAACAAGACATCACGGATCAGCCCCGTAATACGCGACAACATAGTCATACTGCTAATTGCAGCCAGTGTTTTTAATAAGTTCATGGGGCGAGATTATAGCCTTTGCCCATGACAATATTGAGTACTCAATATAAGAAACGCCAGCAATTCACGAGAAACTCGACATTTTTGCATTTACCGTCAAAACAATCTCTGCTATACTTTCGAGCTTCCCAAATGGCTTTAAGCAATTAAAGGCGTTTGACGAATTCGGAGAGATGGATGAGTGGTTTAAGTCACACGCCTGGAAAGCGTGCGTAGGTTCATAGCCTACCGGGGGTTCGAATCCCCCTTTCTCCGCCAGAATTTATAAGGCTCTCCACGTGAGAGCCTTATTTTTTGCGCTATTCAAACTGATTGCGCTATTCAAAATCAATTTTTCCGTTAATCTTAGGAAAAAAATTACACTTTCATCTCAAAACATTTCATTTTTTGACCACCAACTTCAAGGGCAATAACTACCCGAGACTTTCTTACAATGACCGACTACAATCATTTAGAAGCTACCAGTCAATTAATATAGAAAAATCAGAATGCATTTGCAATGCGCAGACCAAGTAGCGTCACTTTTACAGGCATTGTGTAACATACATTTAGAAAAACTGAAACGATATGTCTATGCACTCAATGTTACCGATGCTCGTGCAATACTTGACAGGTCTTTGCTGCGTCCATGCGAATCCTCATGCAGTTGAAATCGTTCTTGGTGACTTCGTTTTTGATGAAGCTTCTGAGTCGGACCGCGATGTGGATGTGACAGTAACGGTGGAGGGCTCAGATGTTGAAAACGCCGCCTATATGGCGTACGAAGTAAAACGCGAGGCCACACCACTTGACTCTGCGCGGGTAGAAGCACTTTGCATGAAGTTATTGGACATGCCTAACCTCACCCATCGCGCAATCGTATCAACATCAGGCTTCTCCGCGCAAGCCGTGAAGAAAGCAACAAAGCACGGCGTAACCCTCTACCAGTTCAAACCTTGGATTAAGCCCCTTGAGCAACAATTCATGGGTCTTGGAATGAAAGGATCAATACAGGAGTGCTTCATCGTGCAGCGCCCCCTACTTTGTTGGCCGAATGCGTCCGTGTTTGTTAACACTGGTGCTAATTCTCCCGACTCAACAGTACAGGACTTAGACACCGTATTTTCTAAATCCTGTAAAACACACAAGAAATATCCGGCTTTCAGAGACTACAAGAATGAACTGTTTCTTCGATCGACAGAACAACTACTTACAACCCCAAAAGCGCGCCAAGTTTTGGACACATTCGGTCGGGAAATGGACGCACGAGCACCATTGCAATACTTTGGTCAGGCCTGGCCACACACACATACGATGGATACAATCGCTGATGGTGTTTATTTAAAGGTTAAGGATGAGTACTATCAAGTGCAAAGCGCTACGATTGACGGCAACTTGCAATGGCAACTTGGAGAACCACCTTTATATTATTGTATCGAGAACATCGTCACAAAAGAACCATTGGCAGGAGCTATCATTTCACCGGATCTTCGCGAAGGATCGATGAAAGCATTCGTGTTTTCAACAAAATCCAGAACAATAGGTATAGAATTCGTTCAGCTAGAAGAGCGCCACCTAAATAGCATTAAAAAATTATCACTTGGTAGCAGCTCGGATCGTTCCTCCAAATAGATGCCAGATATCTGAAAAACAAGTGTGTGTAAAAGCAGCAAAAGGAGCTTAGTAGCCAGTAAGGAAAATCAGGCAAACGATCTTTATCATTCTAGTTTAGCGGCCATAAAAATATCAAAAACACATTACTAACGAAGCGGTTCGACAAACTCAGGTTTTCTCCGATACACTCGCTCTGTGATTTTACTATCGGCATGAGATAAGAGAGCCGCAGCATGTTGCAATGTCTTAGCGTCACTGGCACATTTAGCTCGTAGGTCATGTTCGGTAAATTTCTCCTTCACTTTAGTTTCTTCCATCACGCGAGCAAAGAAACCGCGCCACAAGGACTCCCACCCGCCAGCTCTACCTGTTGTCTCGTTAAAGTATCCATTCCCATCACGATTACAAAATAAAAATTGTGATGATTGAATTGGCCGAACATCCTTAGCCATTTCAACGGCATGACGCAATTCATCTGACCACTTAATTACCATGCGCTTACCCGTGGTGGTTTGCGTCTTACCTGGTGTGAAGTGAATACCGTCTTCCTTCAAGCTTGACATTGTGAGACGCAGCAAATCACCTAAACGCATACCTGTAAGAAGCTTCACTCTGATATAGGCCTGAACAGCAAGTACGCTTCCAGACTTACGTTTCGACTCCAAAGACAAGCATTCAACGATTTCCCAATCCTCTACATAGCGAGTGCGTGCTTTCTCACCCGTTAAGCGGATCTCGCCTTTAAATGGATGCTGATGAATAAATCCCCACTCCACCGCTTTTGTAAAAGCATGAGATAACACTTCAATTTCTCTACGCGCACCTGTACCACCACCCCGCTTTTCAATGTACTGGTAGATATGCATAGGCTTGATATCGAGCAAATAAACATCAGCAAACACTGCACGCAACGGCTTAACAGCAATACGGTTATGAGTCTGCGTCGTCACTTTTTTGTTGGGCACCACTTGCAACATGTAACGATCTAATAGTACTCCTATTGTTTTCGCGTTATCCACGACACCAATACGATCAGCCCAAACTTTATAAGCTTCTGGCAAAGTAGCACCCAGCCTAAATTTTTTCTTACCGTCCCACATTGATTCCTGACCCGTGGGAACTTGATAATAGTAAGCGCCGTGCTCATGCTTCCAGCGTGCAGGCAGACCTCTATTTTCCGGATTACGCGGTCGTGGCATTTAATGCACCCCAATTTGGTTCTGTGGATGCCTTCGTTTTCCTATCTGCCTTTCCACTTAAAACACTTTCCACGTGAGAGCGCAGTACGGCGACACTTCCATCTGGACGCAATCGATGTTCAATACCCATCTTGCTCAAGGTGCTTGATTGAACACAGTGATGCACTCTCTTTGTCAGTTCTCTTATTTCATCATCGGTCAAAAACATAAATAAAATCCTCATAAAACTAATTCATGAAACGATCATAAATACAGATAAAAAAATTTAAACAGCAACAACGCACTTACATGCAAACGATGGATTCTTTGCTTTGCTCTTTATTAGCTTTGACAATCTAGCGTAACTCAAATCATCTATTCGTCAACTTGCGTTAACGAAAGTAAGCAAGTGTATTATTTATGGAAAAATGTCCCATCTCTTGACTAACAATTTCAAGTGCATCCCTCCACGCATAACCCTGTCGTTGCAGGTAGTCCAACCTACTTTGTGCATACGTATGCCTCAATCCATGTGCGCCGGTTGACCATCCAAAAACACTTTTTGACAAACGCGAGAACTGTTGTGAAAACATTTGACCTCCTGTAAGGTCGTAGCGCTTCGTATAGTGAATTTTTCGACTTGTCTTTTTAGTCGGATATTCAAGCCGCCGCAATTCCATTTCTTGGGAGAGTACTACGCTTAGAAAAATTTTCCGCCGAAGGCCTCCCTTACCCGTCACAACGTAAGAGACTCCAGAGTCCATTCCCTCAAAACGCTGTGCAATCCAATCGCGATCATCTTCACTTAATTCATTCGAAGAACAAATCGTGTCGAGTTCAAGAGCACGCAGACCAGCAAATGCTGAGATCGCAATTGAGAGGCTCAAGTCATTTGATGCCTTCTGCATCAGAAATAGGATTTGCTCAATACGATACGCACGCGGATATAGAATCGTCGGTTTCCCACTGAGAACATATTCGAGTTCCAAGCCAAAAACCAAATTAAGCGCTTGTCTGTAACCATCCAAAGTTTTTTGGGACCACTTATTTGCTCCCTGCTGCAAAAAAAGTAGACCAACATCTGCTGTTATGTGAGATGTATTAAATCCGTTGGTACGACACCACTTAAGAAAAACAGTTATGCAGCTTTTATATTTACTTTCGGTCCCGAGAGACCGAATGAATTTACGTACCAAATTATCCTCTTGAGCTCGCGAAGAGCCGTGTCGCGTGCACTTTATTATCGCGGACTTCGCCTGATCCTCTATTTTTCGAAAACTTGTCATTTTACTTTTCCTTTTTTCTTGAATTCGGCCACACTCCGTCGTTGTTTCTTTTGACAAAATGATAGGCTTGGTCTGTTGTAACGTGTATTCCTAAATTTTTATAAATTAGCCTCGATAACATTTGTTTGGAGACTTTTTCACCATGAGCCCAAGCTAAAACTCGACCTTTATGTTCATTCAACTTACCGACGCCAAATGCGCGTGGTTTCCTGGCTATTTTCTTTTCCATTCGAATCTCCTCAATTTCTTTTTCGATTTGAATTATGCAAATTTTTTTCATGGTACAACTCCCCAAAAAAACCATTTTCCAAAGGTTAGAACTACGTTACGGCAAAACTCTGCACTAATTTTTTCATCATGTAAGATCAACAATGCATGTGCATTGGCGCGCATTGGGGTGCGCGACTGGCCCCGTTTTTCAACTAGCATCGATTAGGTACGGACTCATCTACCTCTATTTTGATGAGAAACTATTGAATAAAACTTTGAAAATTGGATGATTTTTTACAAGCTTAAAAAAAAGCTGTATGTTGCCGTGAGCGACCTGAGACTAAACTTCTGAGCCTATCAATAGAGGACCTTCAGTTTTTGAATTAACGTAGGTTTTGAAAGGATGGCCGATTCGATCTGCTCGGCCAAATAAGATACAGAGAATCCAAGCAAGATCCTACAATTGAGATTGCCATCAGATACTCTGGGGAATTGATTTTGAAAACTGCGGTTCACAAATCATGGGCTAAAATCATGCGCCAAGAAAGCAAATGCATCTCAAATTGATGATTTTGGATTCATAGACCGAACCCAATTTTAAAACTGCTTAGCAATCGAATACCTTGCAATTTTCTTGATATTGCTGGTTGCCTCCAGCTAGGTTTAACTTTTGAAACGTAAAACTTTGATTTGAGCCATTGCAAATGCAGCTTTTTTTTGCAACGCACTACATCATTTGAATATGCTGTATTACCCGACAGCTAGAGAATCGCCCAAGACGATTTGTGTTATTCCTTCAAACTACAAACTTCGTATTTAACAACTTAATAATTGCACATCGACCGTCAACTTTCAAGCGAAAACACGAATCTAGAAGAAAAATATTGGGTGTGAATTTGGGCGTCAACTAAAGTCCGGGCAGCTTCAGCCAACTTTGCAATAATCTTAGCTCTTTATTCTGGTCTTGGTTTTGGTCTTAAATTGGGTGTTAATTTTGGGTGCAAAACTCGATAACATTAAGTAACTCAATGGTTTCCGGTCGATTACTCATGATACAGAGCAGCGTTCCGCAAAGAAAATTTACTGTTTAGTTGTAAACCTCCTTCAATCAGTGCCAGGTGTTACTAGAGTTTTGAGGTTGGTGAAACAACCAGTATTCAACAGGGGTCATCCCGTTGAGTGAATCACGTGAACATTGCTCGTTGTAATCGTGCATCCACAATTTTGTTCGTTCTTTGATCTCCTGGACGTACTTAAAAACGCACCTACATAACACGCCTTGGCGATAGCTGCAGTTGCAGCGTTCAATTAAACCATTTTGCATAGGTCTACCTGGCTCGATAAACTCAAGGTGACCGCAAAATGATTCATAAAAAAATACTTCTATGATTCTCTATTTAATAAAAAATTCGAAGAACAATAGCTATAAGCAAATAGTCTCCGCCCACCTAAGAGATCAAAATTTTCGGCGGGCTATCCAGACAAGAGCTCTCCCTCCCACAACTATCAAGGCAAGAGTAGCAAAACCAAAAAGAACGGCCCAAAGAAGATTCTCGGAAATTCGACGAATATACTCACTCCAAGTAGTGAATCCATGAAGCAAATATGTCACGACTGGCACAATGGTCAACGCGGGAATAACACCAACAACTCCAACAAGGAGGTTGAGTCTTAACCAAGCTCTCAGACCACCGTTTGGCGAAATAGAATATTCAAACAACAAAATGCTATACATCAAAGTTTCAGATAATCGTTCAAATAACCCTAAGTTCTCAAAATTCCTACTTGGAAAAGGGCGACTAATGCTCTGAGGCTGCCAAGCACTCTTGAATATTTTTTTAAACTCCAAAAACCGTCCTAAGTTATTCTTAGTCATTCCAACCGCCGAATTTGGATTCTTCATTTTCTCGGCTCAACACTTTGGGGTTGGTCATAATTTGCGGCTTTCTTCGTTTTTGATCCTAAGGCCACACCGCCAACAAATGCGCCGACTATTCCAAGGATTGCAAATATCCTCCAGAAATTAGCTTTTTCCTCTTCATTTCTAAGCTGGGATACCTCTTTTTCTCTCAGCTCTTTCTGCTCCTCGATCCTCTTTTTATCTTCGGCAATCCTCTCCTTTTGCATCTCCAACTCTTTCGACTTCGATGCAATCTCAGATACCATCGATGCTGGTGCAACTTCGTCTGGCTTTCCGCAACCGAGCATAATAGACGTTGACGAGATAAGCAAACAAGTGATCACTCCTCTGAAAAATAGTTCTCGAATCTTTTTAATTTGCTTAAATTTGATTGCCGTTTTTCCCAAACTAAAACTCATTTAACACCTCATAAAAAGCTAGTATTACAACTCAACATTTAAACAAAATCCGATTTTAAACACTATTGGGCACCAAGCAGCAGAAAATTGTCGACATAGGGAAACCGATTCCAGCAACGGAGATAAGAAAAAGACCTGTTCGCCTCTCAGATGAATGATTTGTCGAAAGTAATTCCGTACTTCTGTGAGATGCATCCCAAATCCTTATTTCAACAACGATACCTTCATCAACAAACTTGTGCTTCGAAAATTCTATGGCATAAACCGTATCTATAACCACAAATCTGTGCCAGCAATTTTATAAGTAACAACCATAAATGAGTATCGCGACAGATATTGTCGCAACTTTAACGCATCATTTGGTTATCGGCAGCAGAAAACAATACGCATATCACCAAATTTAAGAGGAAGGTAAAATGGATGATACTTGGATACCCACGGGTCAATCAAGTCTACAAACAGTCAGTCAATTCCCTGCAAAGGTTTCCGACGAAACGGTTGATTTTCTAGAGGAACTTTTAGCGGAAGCGAAATCCGGCAAACTCGTCGGCCTTGGTATAGTCACGCTATATCTCGATGGCAAATACAGCCTAGATTTGCGCGGTGAAGCTCGTATTGAAGGTAATCAAATGAGCGTTGCTGGTATGCTTGCTGGTCTGCAGAAAATCGTTTTAGAAAATCACTAAACTTATGACTACATCGTATTCGCTAATTCAAACTCTCCCGCCAGGAAAACTCGATATCATCGGCGACATACACGGAGAAATCGACTCATTGCGCGAGCTGTTGCAACAACTAGGATACGACGATGATGGTCTCCATCCCGAAAGTCGTCATTTGGTTTTTGTCGGCGACTACTGTGATCGTGGACCAGACAGCCCTGGCGTTATCGCCCTAGTCGCCCGCCTCGTCAAAGCCAAACACGCATCAGCGATTCTGGGTAATCACGAACTCAATCTATTGCGCAATGATGCCAAAGACGGATCTGGCTGGTATTTTGATTCGCAATACGAGCACGACCAAGAAAAGTTCGCGCCATTTAAACAAGCTACCGAACAAGAACGTGAACATATACGCGAATTCCTACTAACTTTACCAATTGCCCTTGAGCGCGAAGATATTCGCATTGTTCATGCCGCTTGGGATATCGAAGCTATTGAAAAAGTGCGCGCAAATGAAGGTCGGCCAATTCTCGAACTGTATGAAGAGTGGCATCAAGCGACACAAAACAAACTAAACGCGATTAAACCCTCAGTAGCGCAAGAGAAACAAGATTGGCCCCATAGTCTTCATCAAAAGCATGACACACCGCCAATGCTACATGCGCACGCGAAAAAAGATGTCATCAATCAAAACAACAATCCTCTACGCGTACTGACCTCAGGTATAGAACGCGAAACACAAGTCCCCTTCTACACTAGCGGCAAATGGCGCTTCGCAGAGCGTGTGCAATGGTGGAATGAATACGACGATGCGACACCGGTCGTCATCGGCCACTACTGGCGACAGCCACATAAAATAGATCGTTCGGTCATTGGCAAAGGCGATGCCGACCTGTTCGCCGACATCGAACCCGACGCTTGGCACGGCAAGCATCAAAATGTTTTTTGTGTCGATTTTTCTGTTGGTGGAAAATGGTCTGCGCGGAAATATGATATGACAACCACGCATCATTTCAGGTTAGGCGCTTTGAGATGGCCAGAGCGAATAATTATTCTCGATGGTAGCCATAACAAATAAGTAAACTTCGGCACTCCAATTTTTTTTGGCAAGACAATTTATGACTTCTGGCACACTTTGTGCACCAAGTAATTTAGATACACAGCTCCTCAACGTCTAGGGAACATCTAATAATGAACCAAAAAGCACAAACAATTCGTCAAGTCACATTGAACACACTCAATAGTAGCGATCTTCATGATCACCAAAGACTTGCTGCGAGAAAGACTTTCAGTGCCTTTGACAAAGATACTCGTGCAGTTGTTTTAGCTGCCGAAATGCAGGCTGGTAAATCGGGAATATCACTTGCACTCTCTTGCGAACAGAGATTGAGTCTCTCAGACGATGAGATATGTGACCGAAGCAGGCTACGCGATACGCTATATCTACTAACGATGGTAGATACAGCTCTACTAGATCAGGCAAAAAAAGATTTGATTGCAGCCAAAAATGTCGTCGTGAGCAATTTCAATCGATTCGATGCGGATCTAGAAAATGAATTTAAAAACAGCCCACCCAAATTAATTATCATTGACGAATGCCATTACGGCTCAAACATCTCTGCGGTCAGATATAACAAAATATTTGACTACCTGGAAGAACATAACACCTGCAAAATCGTGTTTATTTCCGCCACACCTTTTGGTGCACTGTACGCTGCAGAAGAAGCGTACGAACAGGCGATCGAAGTAGCCGAAGATGCGCAAGCAGAAGGAGATTTGGGCGCCGCTAAAGAAGCAGAAGAAAAAGCAGCTGAACTGATTAAGAATTCCCTCATTCGCAGGAATTTTGGAACCAAGCTCGTCTTTCACCGAACAAGTAATGAATACTTTGGTGTGCGTGAAATGTTAAAGGCGAATAAGGTCTTCCCGTTATTAAGCACTAGCCGAAGCTTTCTTATTGAGTCCTCGGAACGAAGTCGGTTTATCGAACACTTCAAATCAATAGAAGGCCCAGGCTGGTCTTTAGTTCGCGTTCCCGCTGGAACTGCAATGGCGGCGAAAGATTATTTCAAGTCTGAGGGAATCTCTGAAGACAATATTTATATTGTCGGAAAATCACTTCAAGGCGTGTCCGAAGATGAACAGACCACCATCGAGAGATTCAAAAAACAATATAGTGACGCCGAGATGTTTGGAGAGAAATTCATCGCGATCACCGTTGCCGGTTGTCGTGCTGGCATTAATTTTGGCTCGATGAAAAATAGCATCATATCCACCTGGGATAGTACCGTTGCTAGTGT
>DLGN01000343.1:0-15225 GCA_002482715.1 Oxalobacteraceae bacterium UBA7693 | reverse complement strand
AGGCTGTTGTTCAAGCCAACATCGGTCGTGCCTGTGGCTACCACCAAAATCATTCACCGATCCACTTTACTAATCTTGATGCTGTCATGGCGTATGCAGACTCGCTAGACCATTTAGAAAAAACAACCAACGAGCACGCGGCTTCAGATTTTGAAGGACTACGTGAATTTTTTGATGAGCTGTGTGCTGTGTATCGCGTCCAAGGTCTCGATGTTGGAATAACTGTCAATAGCAAAAAGCGTAAGCCGATTGGCGATGTTGAAACCTATCAAACTGCAGATTTTGTCGCCATCCCGGCTCAGCTTAAAGAGGAACGCGCAGACTACAGTGCCTACACAACGGATGGTCAATTTTTAGATGCAATTACTCTTATTCGCGACGAGTTTCTTCGCGACTACGGTCCCAAAGTCAAAGGTAACAGAGCTATGCGTGGTCGCAATAAGAGCTGGATCAAAGCGCAGTGGGTAAATGGGGATACCTATGACAACAAAGAGAAGGCCCTCAAAATTGGTACGATGAAAGAACGCACTGTACTATTTACCGAGAATCTGCGAAACAAAAAACCTCAGGAATACAATCAAATTGTAATGCCAGGTAGCGGAGAACGCTCGTCCAACAAAGCAATGACGGCTACCATTTTTAGTGTCTACAACATCTCTCGACGCGATGTCTCTAAAAAAATTATGTCACATGAAGACATGCAAGAAATTTGTGCACTGATGAACGTCCCCTATGACGACACCTTGGTTGTACTTTTCAAACGCGGCGATATGGATCAAGAAGCAACCGACAGAAAAATAGCAGTCAACGAAGGCCCGGAAGTTGAGACTACCATTAATGACCAAAGTCAATTTAGTGGCGTTCCTGACCTTATTTATTGATTGAAATTCATCCGAATAACGGACTTCATTATTTAATGTCATTTTCTCGCTGACGCTAAATAACGCTTTAATTCAAAAATTGATTTATGCATCCAATCGCAAATAAACATCGGCAACATATTCAGTTAATTCTTGAAGGCACCTTCGAACATCAGCGAAGTGCTGCGATAAAGGCCGCTGCGGCAATCAATGGCGGCGCTAGAGCTGTTGTCGTTGCAGCTGAAATGCAGTCGGGTAAATCAGGCGTAGCCTTAGCGCTCGCCTGCTTGCAACGTCAGTCTTTGAGTGACCAAGATATTTGCGATCGTAAGCAACTCAAAGACACCCTTTACCTGGTAACGATGGCTGATACCGCCCTGCTCGCCCAAGCAAAACAAGACATGTTGAAGGCGCCAAATGTTGTGGTGAGTAATTTCAATCACTTCCAACACGCCTTAGCGACGGAATTTAAGCATCAAGCACCAAAGCTGATCATTATTGATGAATGCCATTTCGGATCATCATCTGAGGGGATTCGTTATAGCAAAGTATTTGACTACTTAGAAAAAGAAAATTTAACTGGGCACGTCGTCTTTATATCGGCGACACCATTCAGTGCGTTGTACGCCGCAGGTGAGGAATCTATTTTGCGCCAGCAGTTTCATACAAAATTGGTCTTCCACAAGACGAGCGGTGATTATCACGGCATACGTCAAATGCATGCTGCTCACCAAGTCGTCAAACTCGACCGCACACAACGCAATTTTTGCGACGATTCGTTGATGCGCCGTGATTTCCTCTCAAAGTTCCATCAGCATCAAGGTGCAGGTTGGGCTCTGGTTCGCGTGCCTGGCAATTCCGCTCAAGAAGCCAAAAAGATACTCTTGAAGAATGGCTTGAATGAGAATCAAATTTTCATTATTGGACAAAGCCTTAGCGATACCGATGACGAAGAGCTGTTGAGTTTAGATGACTTCAAAAAAGAATTTGAAGCGGCGCAGCTTTTTGATGAAAAAATTGTAGCGATCACGGTCGCTGGTTTCCGGGCTGGCATTAATTTTGGCCAGAGCATGAAAGAATCTTTGATTGCTACCTGGGACAGCACCATCGCAAACATTGCCGCAGTTGTACAAGCTAATATAGGACGTGCATGCGGCTACCACCACAATACCCATGCCAAGCATTACACCAATCTCGATGCAATCAGCGCCTATAGCGAATTACTCAATCATCTCGAATCTTGTGACAATAGCGACCAATTCGACGGCCTCAAGCAAGTTTTTGAACAAATTTGCGAACGTTATGAGATTACGGGCTTCGACCGTGGCACGGATGTCCGCCCAAATGCGACTTGGGTTAGCAATCGAAAAGTGATCGACGATGAGGTTTTCTTCACTGACAGCTACTGCGTCGTACCTGCACTGTTAAACCAAAGTCAGCCCGACTTCAGTGGCTACACGAAAGATCATGATTTAATCGAAGCGATACGCCTTATACGTGAGGAGTATTTAAAAGAAGGAACACCCTACATCAAAGCGAAACGTGCGTTAAAAGGCGAACATCAAAATTGGATCAAAGCGCAATGGGTCAATGGCGTTAGCTACGACCATTACGAGCTCGGCAAGAACGCCGCTAAAAATCGTGTTTTGGATTTCATTCAACGACTCAAGCAAGGCGAACGTATTGTCTTCAACGATATCGTCAATCCTGGTGGCGGAGAGGCAACCAAAGATAAACGCGTTACGGCGAACATTTTCAGTATCTACAATACCTCTAGCCAACTTGACCAGTTCAAACGCCAAATGTCACTAGACGATGTTCATGAAATGTGTGACGCGCTCGGCATCGAGCGCGACAACACACTGATTGTGCTCTTCAAACGAGGTGAGTTTGATGCGGTAGCAAGTCGAACAACCGACGCAAAAGGTACGATCGAACAGACTCGTATCAAGCACAATTCCGTATTTAGTGGCAGATGAAGAAAATCAGTCTTCACTACTAACTACGGATTGCGCCTTCACATGAATATTCAACACGGGGGTCATGCATTCCTGCAAGGATAAACCACCGTGGTTGTAGTAGTCCCCCGCAGTAAATGCGCTGATTCCAGGTGCCATGGCGACACGTACATTCTCATTCCAATGCCATGGCTGACTTAAACGTGATGTTGCGACATTACCTTTGATAATCCCACATCGCCGAGACAGCTTCGTAGTGACATCCTTAGGCAGTTCCGACTTCGGCAATTGGTCTGGTACCCACAACCATCCATGATCGGTCACGACACGAATATGCCGCCACCCCGCATTAATCAAACTATCGATGCGTGCTTCGACTTCTTGCAAAATCGAATCAATGCGGTTCGGCAGACGTAATTGCTCCTGATGCCCGGCATTGTCGATATCACCCGTTTGCACCCAGGCTTTTCCAGTTGTGTCGCCGGTTTCTATACCGTCTAAATATTGCCAACCTCGCTCACTTAACAAAGTCTTCAAAAAATGTCCGGAGAAGCTTTGCTCTGTTTGCGCTTGTATGGGCTTGAAATCATCTGCCGTCAAGGAGCCGGTCANNCAAGGTCAGCAAATCGAAGATAGGTGTTACAGCAGCTTTGGCGGTATCGGTCAACGATGGTAAAGCGGCCCAATTCGAGCTGAGTTGCACCGCGAGGTTTTTGTTCTTGGTGTAATGCGCCAGCATTTTTTGCGCAACGTCATAGCGTAAGCCATCAACAAAAAATACGACTTGGCTATCTAACTCATAGTCAGAGTGCGCTTGATTAATTTCATTCTTGGCTCGCCCAGGATAACCGTGTTCCTGTACCAAGCGCTGAAAATTCTCAGCGACACCGGTAAGCCAGGGGGTATAGATCACAGCCAAAATCGCCGCTACCATCTGGCGTTGGGTGTCATCGTTAGCCTTTGCCATCGCCGATAGAGCTGCAGCGTCGGTTTGCCAATGCTGTTTCGCATAAGCTTGTGCCATCGTAACGGCATCAGGGCCCGACAATACTGAGCGCGTTGACTGCTCTACCTCACACAAGGCTTGCAGGACCTCCATGTTGGACGAATAAGAAAGCTCATACCAAAGCCAGCTTGCTCGTGCTTGGTGCTTGTCAAGAAGCTGATGCAAGCGACTGCGCAATTCTTCCTCAGAAAGGCTAGGCAAAGCCAAGAGCGCCTCAGCCAATTCAGACTCATCGTTAAGATTCACGCTAAGGTAATGGCTAGAATCAAAAGCCAATCCCAGCGGCGATAGTTCCTTCATCGACGCGACAAGGCGCGGTAAGCGATGCGCCATTTGCACAAAGCGTTCCCACACTTCAGCCCACGCCCCTTGCGCCTCACATAAGGAATGCAATGCTTGTGTCTGATTACTTAAATCTCCTTGCAGACCAAACACAGAAGCAACATGTTGCTTGAAAATCGACTTTTTAGTCTCATCCCAAGTATTGGATATGGTCGGGTCGTTCAAACACAATAGCAAATCACGCACAGGGTCATCCGCAACTAATTGATGGAAATCTTTAGCGCTCAAACGACGACCTTGTAATGTCTCAGTACGCTCTTGCAAAAAATAGGGCAACACATCCAACATCGCTTGTTGCGATTTTTCGTCTTTCGCTAGATCCAGTTCAAGACCTACCGTCTTGTTGGTCAAGAATGCTGAGACTGTCCAATCACGACTATTATTAGGCGTTGCCCACCACACACCGCGATATTGCAGCTCAGCAAGCGGTTTGAGCTCCTCTGGGCATAATTCAATTGCGCGCATCTCTTTGCGAGCCAGACCAGGCAAATAAATGATGGGCGTAAGTTCACGCGGAAGATCGCCAACGGTGCGTGCAATCGCACATTTAATCCAAATCGCCGGGCCGCGACGTGCCGTTGGGTCATATTTACCAAGCTCGATCAGTTCCGGTAATTGCTGCTTAATCAAAGGCATTGCAGACTGCCATTGGCATTCTTTGTCGGTCCACAAAATCGCTGCTGGTTGCGTTTCTGATTGAGGTTTGTAGCCGGCGCAAGAACGAAGTTGCGCTACCAGCACATCTAAAGGCGTTTGAGAATAAAGATCTTTGCTCATCAAATTACAACTCCAAGTGCATCGCTGCGATGCGTTTTCTATCAATTATCGAAGGCCACAGCATTTCGGTTTCGGTTCGCTCGCGCTTTACTGTTTCTCTTCGTTTAAGCCATACACTTGCTCAAATACGTTCAGAATACCGTCTACCGTGAAGCCTTTCATATCCAAACTTTTTAAGTCGATGGTTTCCTCTTTCATCACTTCAATAAACTCACGCATATGCTGTTTGATTTCTTCTGGCAAGCTCACTTTCTGCTGTGGCGACAACAGTTGCGCTATACGAAAAACATCATTTTTATGTTTATTGATATGTCTTGCATCAACGCCGCCTTGCTGTTCACGGCGCAATCGCAAATCATGATAAGCACGCATTTTGAACGGGATAATGTATTCAACTGAGAGTACAGAGATGCCGTCAATTATGATCCGTCCATCCTGAATGCAGCGATAGTAATTTTTGTCTAACAAGATAGCCGACAAGCTGGACACGTCCTCATCCATCGGTATTGGTGTAAGCGTTGCATCACCTTCAAGTACGACACCATCGAGCTGACGGGAAAATAGCTCTAGCATTGCTGGGTAGTTAGGATTGTTCGGTTTACTAAAGCGATAAAATTGTTTTTCGCCACTACTTTTTTCTTGTAGTTGGTAACCACCAGCCTTCACAAAGTCCCAAAATCGCTGCACAAATTCAGCGTTCAGAACTTCCGCAGCCAATACAATATCTAGGTCTTTGGTAGCGCGGAAATTAATACCTGCCCCTTTCATACTTAAGTGGCAAGCCACGCCGCCGATTAAAGTATAGTGATCCTTAAAGTCTTGAAAGAAATCGTGGAAAGTATCCAGGCCTTGAATCATGATCTGTCCTTCACTTGTTCCCATATTTGCTCTAACAAGTCGTGCAGCGCCATCTGAATACGGTCATCTTTGCTTTCTTGCAGACTGAGAAATAGCGATAATGGATCGACATAATTCGAAACACCTCCAAATTTTTGAATAGAATTTGGCTCATAACGCCAAGATTGAATTAGTACTGTACTCTCTTCATAGGAATCAAATTCTCGAGCAGGATTGAGCTTTGTGAACCAATCCCACTCCATTTTTCCAAGAGCGAAGCATGCTTGTTTTGGACTAGCAAGCATACCTAATTTAGATAGTGCCCATTCACCAGCTGCGCATTCGCTATTCATCCATTCTTGTTGCATCCATTGAAAACGGCTGCGATATTCGTGATAAGTCGTCCCGAGCATACGTATTTCACGCTTCACCGGGCTGCTCAAATGAGGTAAAGCAAGTTCCCATAAATCTCGCCCCCCCGTTTCATAATTCAAATTAACCTGACGACCATAGATATTCAACTGCGCAATACCTAGATCACTTAATTCTTTGTACGCCCGAGAAACACTCATTTTGCTCACTGCCAAACGCTCAGCCCACGTTTGCGCAGGTAGGTCTGGTTGCCATTGCCCCAAGCACTTTAACAATACCAACTGCTGCGCACAGGCGCTGACAATTGTTCTTGCAGGTGACCTAGGCGCAGCAAAATTCTCGCGCAAATCCAAAGCCGCGAAGGGCAAATACAATTGCTTGCCAGGCACCACAAACGCAATGCCTTGGTCGATCAAGCGTTTGCGGTGAAATGAGGTCGTGTCGCTTACGCCATAGATGATAGGCATCTGCGCAATTGCACTCAATTTTTCAATATGTTTGCGCAGATTCAATGCAGTTTCTTGCTGTTCACCGTAAGCATCCCACATTAAAAGGCACTCCATCCCGGCGATGTCTAAGCGTCGATAAATCCAATTCGCTTGCAGATACATGGGCAAAGACAATGCACCGCCCCACTCCCCCAACTCTGTGCAATGGCGAAAGACCTCACTGATATAGCTGCTAACTTGCGCAAGCTTCGCATTACTGGGGAAATGACTAGTCATCATGATCGAAGAAGTACCAGAAAATTATCTTTAAAATAACCGTAACATAAAAAATGCACGGTAACAGTAACATTGTTACCGTGCAAAATCAATGTTACGGTTAAAATATGGCAACAATTCTCGACACATAAGAGTTTCGATGCGAGTGTATTTCATTCGATCTCTCTAATTTATCCATCGATACAAGGCCTTCAGCTAACTCATTACGAATTAGCACTACAGCAACAAGAAAAATGCACGGTAACACTAAGTCTGTTACCGTGCAAAATACGTGTTACAAACGTTCTCAATGAGGAAATGCAAACAATTCAAGTGCCATGTTCACAAGATCGTCTGTGCGTTGATCGATTTGTTCAATCGACCAAAAGTCAGATTTAGCCAAGGTTTTATTTAAAAACAGTCCATTGTTATAACCAACTGAACGACCCTTTTTATCAGTTCGATCCCGCTTTTCGGTAAATCCCTTGGTGCCTAACTTACTGTTGTAACCAGAAATAGTCAGATTACCCAATCGATGAACATGACTCTCACGATATTGATTAGCAAGGTTTACATCTCCTTGCGCCATCATGGTGACCCAATCTTCAGGAATATTTTTACCCTGCGGGAATATATGTTCTATCGTCCAAACGTATTGTGCCTCATCCATCTGCCACAAGTCTTTTTCTGTTTCTCGTGTCATTTGGTTTTCCTCGATAGCACACAAGACGTATCGGCACATTGCTGAATTATCCTCGTAGATATTCCCCGAAAGCTTCTTCCTAAATGTGTCATCGTCGGCACTGACTTTTACCAGCTGTGCGAACATTTGCTGATAGACCGCCGCACCATTGAGGTCAGTCACATTCTCAATTATTGACATAAACAGCGAAGTTAAGTCCCGTGTAGCTGGCGTATCCGTCGCATTTCGACGTACAAAGAAACGAATCAACAAATCAATAATGCGTTCGAATTCAACATGATCCAAGCCAAGTTGTTTTTGTCGGCTAAACGCATACAGCAAAAACACATATGAAGGCGCAGCCTGCACGCGATCGAGAGCTAACAGCAAACGAGACAATTTTGGTTGCTCCTGGATAGCTGCCTTCGCCGTAATTTGTTGATACAACACAGCACTGTCTAAGATATCCGTCAAAAACTGCCGTGGGTGTTCATTAATCAGCTTCGCATAGACGAACATTAAATTGGATTTGGTGGCAACAGGCACGCTAACAATTTCACGCAATTCTCCCTTAAACGCATTGTAGTATTGGCGAAAAAAACGTTCTTGCAAACCATAATCATCCCCTAGTGCACCAATTACTTTTCGCCACTGATTGAAATGTTGATCGATACTACCAGGGTGTTGTTGCTCAAGTTTAGCCAATAATTTATTCTTAATTAAATCAACCGCGGTCAGTGGGACGCCCCGATTATTTAAAGATTCAAAAAGCGTATACGCATCCGAATGATTGCCTACCTCAATTTTCACCAAGGTCGCGGTATTCACACGTTCAACCAAAGCAGCAAGTGCTGCTAACCTGTTCTGATGAGTCGATAAGTATTCCTGAATACGATCTTTAAAATGACGATAAGCTTTAAATACGCGACGATTTCCTGCATTCCCACTTACGTCTGCCTCTTTTAAGATGCCTACCGTTTTTAGGACATCAAAATAGTCTTGCTGGTTTTCATTTTGAACCTGTGGGATCAAGCGTGGTTTATTCACGTCTTTCTTTAGAACTAAGCGATGTCGCAGATTGTGACGCTCCATTTGCGCTTCGAAAGGTAGCTCACCTTCTGTAAGCACGTAGTTATAAGCCTCATAGACGGCAGCTAAGAGAATCGACAAAGTAGTCATCCTCTGCTGCCCATCCACTAATTCCAGCTCTTGCACTGCCAACGTATCGTCGCTTTGGTTGATACAAATAATCGACCCTAAAAAATAGCTAGGATCATTTTCAAGCAAATCATCAAATAGATTGTCCCAGCTTGCCTTGCCCCACTTGTACTCGCGTTGGTACCGTGGAATAACATAAATAACCGAAGCTTCAATATCTAATAATGTAGAAACAGGATAATTATTTACCGACTTGATCATAGCAACTGCCCTTGCTGTTTATTGTTATTTGAAAGATTGCCGTTTTCACCGGAATCTTGTGCCAAGCCTTTTGCTTGCTCAGCTGCATACTTTTCTTTAGCCGCTAACTTCTCAGCGAGTGTTAAATGATGATCATTGATACGTGCGCCTTCGCTTTCACCATAGACGGGGCCGAGGTGGTACCAAGGGGCGGTTTCTACATCGGTGCCACGGTCTTTTTTCCAATCGATATTCGGTTTGGCGCGTAAGATGCCTGCGCCTTTTTTGCCCATGTCTTTGGCCGACATAAATGGGCGGATGTTGAGTCGTACACCGTCATTTAGATCAGGGTTCCAGCCAATAGGCTGTTCGTGGAGTGGCTTCCAACGTACGAAAATATCGCAGCCGGGTTCGCCCTCTTTGATCTTTTCCAACTCAGTCTTTAAATTCAGAGCCGCAGCGAGGCGGATATCGGCGCCGTCTTTCTTGTCTTTGACACCTTGCTCTTGCGTGCGTATCCAATCGCCTAAGTAAGTGTAGATCAGGCGATCCAAATTATCGGCCGTCAGCTTGTGGTAATTGATGACAGCACTAAAACCGTCTTTCAAACCGTCCCACACTTGCCAGATAAACGGACGGTGACCAAACAGTTTGCAATGCTGCTCAAAAAACTTATCACGCAACCAGGCTTCCAAGCTACTCGAACCGACAGCGGCGAGTAATTCATTGAGTACATTGATATTCCAAGCTTCGCCATAGGCTGCTTGCAACATCGCTTCTAACCTGTCAGCTGCGGGTTTTTCACCACGCACCGCGGGGATACATGCTATGCCATCATCGTCGACTAAATGGGATAAAGCTTCACAAGCTTTAACCCATTGTCTTTGCTCATCGGCGAGTTCCATTTCAGGGTCTAATTCGGCGGGCCATTGATAGCCTAAGAAACGGGCTATGGCGACTTGAATAACTGGTTCTTCTTTGCGCAGCAAACCTATCGTTGTGACTTTATCTTGTTCATGCCAAATGACGGAACCGCAGGGGTGTCCATGAAAAATCCATTGTGTAGGATCATTTGAGTACGGCAAGGGAAGTCCTTTGGGGAACTGAGTTTGACTTACAAGACTCCAGCTTTCGAAATCAAAAACAACCTCAACGAAACTTTGATCAGTAACTTTCAACTGCTGATTAAATGATCTAACATTCTCATGAAAAGCATCTGAGGACAAATAACTCCAAAGTGCTGGCATATGATTCGTATCTTCGGGCACAACAACACTAACGTTATTATCAAAAAACTCGCCCAGATACCTACTGACAGGGAACTTGCCGGTCGCCGATATCACTACACCCAACTTACCCCACGCATTTTGACCTCTAAGCCAAGTACCAATTTGATTCTCGCCTAGTCTATCGGATAAGAATTGCAAAAAATCACCTTCGCCTTTTTGCCAAAACAATACTTGAGACATACCAGAAAAGAAAGACGTGTTCGAACTCGAGCTGCGCTGTAAAGCCCAAACTCTCTTATCAAAATACACCTCCCAAAAGTTTTTCCCAAAACGATTAAGGTCACCTGTACAAATTCCCAAGTTACTGGCAGCATATTTGTTGAGGAGACTTGCATTTTGAGTCGTTTCAAATATTACCCTGCCATCTGGATTCTCTAATTGGCGAAATTGATCAATACTATGAAGTTTAACGGTGGTCATACCAGCCGCCTTTCCATCGGCGCCATTTGAGTCCGATACATCTAGCCCATAAAAATTCCAACTATATGGTTGCGAAGTATTATCTTGCAAATTCAAAGTTTGGCTTCGTTTTTGGCCACGGCTAATGCTGATCAAGATCGCTTTAACGACCTCACCACTGATAGTCTCAAACGCACCAGAACCTAAACGAGCAATTAAATCCCAGGTTTCTTGTTTGAGAAGTTTTTCGCGGAATTTCTTATAGCTACTCAAGAACAACCAATTTTGTGGCAAAACGATACTCGCCGTACCACCTTGATGACACAACTCTAAACAACGGTCTAAAAACACCGTCGCTAAATCATTTTTCGCTTCAGAATAATGAGCTTCACAAAAATCCTTCAACACTTCATCTTGTTTGCCACGCGCCAAATAAGGCACATTGGTGATCACCCAACTGTATTCACCAGCGAGTAAGGTTGCTGCTTTCGCCAAACCTTGCGCCACGATACCTGCTTCATGCCTTTCTTCGTTGTGCCCTTCTGTATTCAAACTCAAGGCTTGATTCAACGCCAGTGAGAGCTCATCCCATTGCACGATCTTGGCAGCATCAGATCTGCGTGGATTGATGAGGCTACCCAATACTGGTGCATCAGCAAAGGTTTGATGTAACCAATCAAGCGCAATTGCTATGTTCTTTTTGCCCCCCGCATCTTCGAGTTGAATACCCAAGGCTTTCCATTCTGCTTTGGCGGCTTTCACGGATAAACCTGTACAAGCAATATGCAATTCGGGCAGTGCACGATAGCCGCCCGCATTGGGGTAACGCCATGCTTCGAGCGCTAAGGCAAACGCGGCGAGCTCTACGCAGCGTTGGTCTAGCTCGAGGCCATGAATATTTTGGCGCAGTACCGCATCCACCGCTTCTTTTGCGCTGAGGTTTTCGAGTGCCATGCGCATAGGCACCAGCATTAAAAATGCAGCGACTAAAAAGTGACCGGAACCGCAGCAGGGGTCTAGGGTTTTGAGTTCACTTAAATGCTGCGGCCATTGTTCAAACTTGCCAGCTGCGGGTTGCCAGGCAGGCTCGACTTCATTGGTGTTGGCGACAAAACGTAGATAGCTGAGTGGCACACCAGGCAGTGCGGCACGCTCGCGTAAATCTTGCTCGGTCTTGGCGGTAGCAATATCGTTGGCGCTTAGGCGTTTATTCGCCCACCAAGCACCAAGTGCATTGTCGAGCAAGAAGCTGACCATGTAGGGCTCGGTGAAAAGCTGGGTGACGGGGCTGAGTTCTTTCGCGCCGATCTTCACACCAGAATCATTCACGTCTTGTTTGCGCTTGGTTTGCCAGAATTGATACACCCAACCCAAGGCGTCTTGTGCTTGGAAGGTCTCTGGTGCGATGCTGGCGATTTTGTTTTCTAGGTCACGAATATGTTCCAGTGCCAGATTGAGTTGAAAAATGGGTGAGTCTTGACGAAACACTTGCGGCAACATTTTTGACGCCAGTTGCGCCGCATAGGCCCAGGGGCTAGCAATGCCTTCTTCATTGGCTAGCTCTGCACATTCATCCAAGGTCAGTGGCGTAACGGCATCAAACATTAAGAGATTGTTTTGCTCTAAGAACCGCGCAAATAGCATGCGATGCCAATGCTCGTACGCGGCTTCGGCGATCAGCAAATCCACATCTTGCGTGTCGTTCGCGTATTTCATGTCGCCCAGTTGGCGTGCATGCGCACGCAACTTCACGCGCATTTGTTTTTCTGCATCGTCGAGATAGTTTGGTGCTTGTGACTCTGCCACGCCTAAGCGCGTGATCGCTTCATGCACGGCTTGTTCGGCGACTTCTCTTGCACTCACTACGGTGCGCTCTAATGCATTACGCAAATTCTTATCCAGTGCTTGACGCATGGTGTTCCTTCAAAATCTAAGGTTGGACTACTTAACCAATCGCCACAGGGCCTTTAGCTAACTCATTGCGAATTTGTGCTTCCGCTTCTTTGAGCCAGGCTTGTAAGTCGCTTTCATTTTCAATTAAACGACGTGGGCTTTGTACGTGCTTGACCTTAGGCTTCAGTTTGGCAATAGCAGAATGACGCGCGGCATCAAACTTCGACATCAAGGATGCACGTTTATCATTCCATTGGCTGAGGCTGCATTGATTCAAACTCTCTAGCACCGCATCGTTATCGGCTAACTGCAAGGTAGGTAATTGGTCAATATGATGATCGAGCAAAATTTGGGCTTGTTCGTCAGCACTCAGCTTCTTCCATTGATCATCACTTTCCAATTGATCGCGGCAGCGTTGATACTCTGCTTCAAACTCGCCATGCTTATTGACGATGGCGTCGCGAATGCCAGTGAAGGCTTGTTTGATCAGCGGATCAATCGGGCTAGGCTCTACCAATAGGCTTCGGTTCTTAAGTATTGCGTCGCGTTCACGCTCGATGCTCTCAACAAAATTCAAACCCTTGCAGTGCTTCAATACATCGTCCAAGTCATGCCATTGCAATTGGCGTTTTGTGATCAAGGCGATGGCGTTTTTCCATTGCTCGACTTCTACTTCGATTTCTTTGCGCGCATCAAGTGCCGCACGCAATAATTCGTTACCCGCCTTCATCAACAAATTATCGAGTAAATCGGTGCTGGGGCTTTGTGGTAAAGGTGCATCGCCACCGGCCTTGTACGCTAAGTTACGGGCAGCCTTCAGTGCAAGGACGATATTGGCTTGCTCTTCACCAGCATTGCAGGTGATGCCTTGATCGTTGAGTAAGGCATTGATTAAGCTGCGCACCTGAATTAAATCAATTTTGCTTAATTGAATTTTTTCAGGACGCAGCGTGACTTGAGTTAAAGAAGAACGCTCCAAGGTTTTTGCGGAAACCAGTTGCCCGGTATTGTCGGTACCGGTTAATGCGCCGCAAGCTAATAAAGCGAATACCGCACCGTCGATGGCATCTTGTGGCCAACCATAGGGGGCATTAGAAAATTTTTCGCGGACTTCTTTACCTGTTTTGGAAACGCCGATGAAACGCAAAAGGGCTTGGCACACGGGATGTTTGCTTGCTTCTTCTTTAAAGCCCAAGGCTTCGATCGCATTTTCGCCACCTTCACGTTTGGCTTTGTTGTAGACGCTTTCCCACTTGGTATCATCTGCGAGATTAAACTCTTTGTATAAGCGTTCAACCGCTTTTACACCGGCATTTCGAATTTGCTCGCTCAAAGTATCGCCTTCGGCATCCGCACCGCCGGCTAACTTCACTTGAATACTGCCGTAGATTTCTTTAAGCAAGCTATTGAGTTTACGTTCAGCTGTATTACGGCTGTTTTCCATCGCAGAACGTGCATCTCGCCCAGCTTCAGTGTTGGCATTACCACGCAGCTCTAAGGTCATCTCTGCAGCTTTTAACTCTATGATGGCGTCGGCAATATCAGACTGATGACGATTGGGCACGTAAATGTAGATCGTCGCTTGATCTGGCTTTGCACCGCGTGCCGCATCGATAAATGCTTTTTCGGCAGCGTGATGTACCCAAGCATACAATTTTTCAGCGCTATCACTCGGCAGCTCGGCCTCAAAACTACAGGTGATGGCACGGCTAACATTGCTCTGCCCTTGCAACAAACGCGCATCGCTGACGGCCTTGCGCACATGCGCTTGGATCATTTGCTGCTTGTAGCCATCGATACGCTGTGGATTGCCGCGATAGTCATTCTTTTGCTTACTGAACTCGTCGTACCATTGCGCGCTCTCTGCTGTTTGCAAACGATATTCGAGACCACGCTCGGTAGGCATGCTCATCAGCAAGCCTTCTTTTTGCAGGTCGTTGAGCCAGCCTGGCAAATCTCTGCGCACGCTGTGTTTGTCATTGTGTAGATCTTCAATTAACAAGTCAGCTAAGAATTCTTCCGTTGGGGCGATGCCATGGTCCACGTCGGTTGGCAATTTTCCAATTAAGAGGATCAGAGCTAAAACGCGCCCTTTAGCGATATCATTCGCATCACCTGCTTTTTTACGCCCGATGGTCTCGTATATGTCTTTCGAGATCATGCTGGTTTGCAATAAATTGGTCGCAATTTGGTCGTAGATGAAATCGGCTGGCAATACATTGCCCAAAGGCTTCTGCGCACTCGATTTACAGGCTTCATGGACAATACGCAATTGGTTACGCAGTTGCGAACCGGTACCTGTCACATCCAATGCATGCAGAACCTTTTCCCAAAAACGGCGACGCACTGGCAACAAAGGGTAATCTGCCACAACATAACGCTCATCATCTTTGTGATGTTCAATGGTTGAACCATGCAGATGACGCGAAATTTCACCTAGATTAGTATCGATGACCTCTTTGATTTGTGGTCGCACACTCTCTTTCTTTTGCAAAATCACTTTGCGGATGACAGCATCAACGTCGGTGTCTTCAAGTTGTACATGCACTTGAAAACGTCCCATTAATCTTCTCAAATTCAGGGTCGCTGCTAATGCACTTTGGCCCGTTCCAATGAACACTAATTTGGATTTCAATTTACTCGCTTTGCAGCAAGTTTCAACAGCTTCTTGGATGTCCATGGCACGATCATCATCGTTACCGCTATAC
>DLGN01000146.1 GCA_002482715.1 Oxalobacteraceae bacterium UBA7693 | reverse complement strand
GGTCTTTCACCAAAGCAGGTTTAGCCGACTGATCTTCTTGCTTAACTTGTTCATTCGCAGTCGTGTTTAACTCTTGTGCCACTACATTCGTGGCGAAAGAAAACAGTAAGGCTGTTGACATAAAGACCGCTTTGAGCATAATCTAACCTTTAAAAACATGATTTTGAGCAAGAGAATGTGCAGTGTAACGCAGCGCAATTGGAAATGGTGCCGAGCAATAATCATCAGAAAAAAGAAACGCTGGGAAAACATCATTAACCTCAAAATTTATCGGTTCACAATGTCCCAGCATGATTTGTATCTGATGTAAATTTGAATCGCATCGACAACAAAATCCGTCATCGGCGGCATGAAATCCTATGAGCGATCACACAACTGTCGCTGCGATCATCAATCAAAGTCAAACAAATCAGACAAGAAACCTTCTTTTTTCTTCTTGTAATGACCACCATGATGATGCTGCGGATAAGTATGACTAGATTGATGTTTATGCTGTGACGAATAATGCTGTGTTGGCTGTGGATAGCTCTGCTGTTGTTGATGATGTTGATGCTGAACCGGTTGTTGGTGAATCGCTTGCGTCGGATACACCGCAGCCGTCGCAGGCACAGCGGCACGGCCATCAGTTGCTGTAGCGGGGGCTGCCACACCAGAACGCTCGATAATTTTATCCAGCTCACCCCGATCTAACCAAACACCACGGCATTGCGGGCAATAATCAATTTCAATTCCCTGACGTTCCGACATTAACAAATTCGTATTTTCGCAAACGGGACATTTCATCGCAAAATCTCTCTTTCTAACTAAAAGCATTCTAGTGCTTAATGGGAACTGAACAAGCACAAGCATCATTTCAAACTAGTGATTTGAGAACTTGTGGACTGGCAGCATTTTATGCGTTTTGAGACGCAGATCGTGAAGGATCGCTCGGTAAAAATGGAAATGATTTACCGCCAAGAGATCCGCGAAGATGACAAAGCCTACATTTAATGTAATTTAATGTGGTTCGATGTTCGTCCCTAAAATTTGATTCTACTGTTGACGAGCTTTGCTCTAAACCCCATCTCAAAGAAAAAAAGTGGCTACACCTCGATGATGTAGCCACTCTTTCATTTAAGACTCACAGCGCACAAATAATCAATTACTGTCCAAGCTTTCTTGGCATAGGTGGTGCCACACGCAATTTCATGTCACGATAAGTTTTTAACCTATCGGTCACATCTTTAATCGCGGCATCGAGTTGCGGATCTCTGCCTTGATTAACTTCGAGTGGATCAAGATCGACGTCAATATCCGGTGCAACACCTTCATTTTCGATACGCCACTCGTTATCAGGCGTGAAGAAACGGAAGAATGGCACCACCAAATTACCGCCATCAATCAAATTTGGATTCGCTGAAATACCGATCAAGCCGCCCCAAGTTCGCTTACCAATCAAAGTACCAAGCTTCATGCGTTTAAATGCGTAAGGCAGGAAATCCCCACCAGAACCAGCGTCCTGATCGATCAACATCGCTTTCGGCCCATAGATCGCTGCACCCGGCGTTTCGTAAATCATGCCATCGCGGTCTTTCCAGCCCGCCAAGTACTGCCTGCTCAGCACATCAGTAATGTAGTTGGCCGCCTGACCACCACCATTGCGGCGCTCATCGACGATCAAGGCAGATTTTTCTGCTTGTGCATAAAACATGCGGTTGAAATACTGATAGCCTTCGCCGCCTGTATTAGGCAAGTAAACATAAGCGACTTTGCCATCCGTTTTCTTTTGCACATACTCACGATTTTTTTCTATCCACTGCCATTGGCGTAAATCGGCTTCATTGGCGATCGGTTGTACCACTACTTGATGCGTTGCTTTGGTCGCCATATCGCGCATGACGGTCAGATGCACTTGCTTGCCAACCTTGTTTTCCAATAAAGAAAACAAATTGGTTTTTGCATCGATCGCTTTACCGTCAACCGCAACGAGGTAATCGCCCTCCTTCACATCCAGACCTGGAATTGCCAAAGGCGCTGGTGAGAATGGGCTCCAGCGATCGCCTTTCAAAATCGATTTGATTCGCACATAGCCGTTTTCAAATGTAAAATCGGCACCCAACAAGCCAACAGCCACAGGCGTCTCTTGATGAATATCTCCGCCACCAACACGGTTATGACCGACCTGTAACTCACCAATCATTTCAACCATCAGATCATTCAAATCTTCTCGACGTTGCACATGTTTAAGCAGAGGATGGTAGCGTTTGTAAATCGCATCCCAATCAATTCCATGTAAGTTCGCATCGTAAAAATACTCTTTTTGCATCCACCAAGTTTCATTGAAAATCTGCTCCCACTCGGCACGTGGATCAACCCGCATTCTTAAACCGCTCAGATTAATCGGCTTAGGATCAATCTTTTCTGCTGCATCGGCGATTTCCAATTTAGCGCCGGTTGATTGCAATAGCAGTTTTTTACCGTCTGCACTTAAACTGTAATTAGCAATACCCGCTTTGACTAATTTTGCTTTTTTGTCTTCGGCATTAAAGCGCATCAAGTTCGCTGTATTGCCGCTGCGCTCAGCTGGTGGATCATTACTCACACCTGGTTGTGGGCGCTCCAGGAAAAATAATCCACCATCGCTGGCAACTTGCAATGACAAATTATTTCGCTCAGCAATCGGTAATGCGACGATACGCTGCTGAATGCCTGCTAAATCAATCTTTACTGCTTTCGCTGGTTTCGCTACTTCGTCTTTTTTAGAGTCGTCTTTCTTTGCTTCGTCTTTCTTTGTGTCCTCTTTCTTAGGATCACCGTCGGACTTCATCTCTTTCTTCAATTCTTCATCACCTGACTTTGGTAATAAAGGTGACTTACCATCCGCAGCCAACACCACAGCGTAAATACCATTACGTAAAGGACGCTCCTGACTCGACATATCAAGCCCCACATGCGTTGGACCTGCATTGGTCGAGGCTGTAAAGTACAGATAATCTTTTGGTGCGAATGCTGGGTTATCCGCATCACTCAAACCGTCTGTGATCGTGGTGCTTTTTCCCGAATTAAAATCATAAAGCTTGATTTGTGAGAAATGATTCGCCCCTGAGACGGTATAAGCTAACCAACGACTATCACTAGAAAATGAGATATTGAAAGCGGAACGACGTGCGCTTTCGTCGAGCTTGGTAATCTTTCCTTGGGCGAGGTTCAATACAAATAGCTGCAAATGATTGTCCTGAAACACAATCATCTGACTATTTGGAGACCATTCAAGTAAATTGAAATAACCCGTTTTCCCTAACGCAAACGTCTTTGGAGCATCGCTCCCAGTTTGGTCTCGTATAACAATTTTATGTTCAATACCTGCATCTGAAATATACGCAATACTTTTTCCGTCAGGGCTCCACGTTGCATCCTTTTCGCGCACGCCCGCTGTCTCAGTCAAATTACGTACAGATCCATCCTTTACGGGTACGGTAAATACCTCGCCACGCGCTGTTACCACCACGCGTTTGCCAGTTGGTGACAAACTTGCCGAAGTCATGTTTGCTGCAGCATCTTTCCATTGTGGACGCGACTGATTCGCCTGCGCTGTTTGTGCACTCAAGTCGATGGCCAGCGTTTTGGTTTTTCCGCTCACCGTATCAAATTCTTTTAATACGCCGCCAGCCTCGTACACAATCGCCTTATCATGCGCGCTCATGCTACGAATATCCCAAACCGTTTCTTTACTCAGCTGTTTTACCGATTTGCTCTTGCGGTTATAACTGAATAAATTTGCGGCACCATCATTTCTATCCGAAATAAAATAAACATCATCACCGATCCACACAGGCGACTTATCACTGGCATTTTCATGCGGAATTTTCTCTAATTTTTTACCAGCAATATCAATCAACCAAATCGGTGGCGTTGTTCCGCCACGATGCTGACGCCAGCCACTGGCGCCAGCATACGCTTGCGGGAACGGACGATATGCCAGCCATTTGCCATCGGCAGACCAATTACCTTCGAAGGCTATTGCCTCCATCACTTTTTGTTCATGTCCACCATCGATATTGACTTCATACAAATGCGTACTTCTACTCACGCCAATCTCACGTCCCGATGAAAACAAAATTCGTTTGCTATCTGGGCTCCATCCCACCACCACATCCGCACCCGGATGCCAACTCAGACGACGTGCCTCACCACCTTTGGCTGGCATCACATAAACATCGGTATTGCGATCATAAGATGCAGAGAATGCCAACCATTTACCGTCGGGTGAAAACGTTGGCGCAAATTCGGCGGCAGGATGCTGGGTAAGTCGTGTGGGATTTTTTCCATCACGATCCGCCAACCAAATATCACCGCCATAAGTAAAGGCGAGATGATCGCGCGTGACACTTGGTTGGCGTAGCAACTGAGTATCAGCCAAAGCTGTCGTACTGGCAAAACAAGCGCCAAGTACCAGACTAATCGTAGTTTTTTTGATGATGGATACAGGCATTACAGTCTCCTCCTAAGAATAGGCATTCAATATTGGCAAAAAAAAGAAATTCAACTTCATCAACTCGTTATTCAAAAACAGAACATTCACACGAGATTCGTACTTTGCACTATCACTTCAAATTTTGCGTCTAAGACATCTTTACTATAAAAATGATAAATACTGATTCTACTTATTTTAGTGAAAGAAAATAGAGTTGGTGAACGCGATAAAGTTCATTTAATTACAAGTCGGCCATCTTAAAATTAGAAAGAAAACCACTTTTATCGTGGCATACTTCAGATTAAATATTCGCTCAGGAAATAGGCATGTCAAATCACTACTTCATTCAATCTGTTTTTCTTCCCTTGTTGCTCAGCTTTTCGTGTCTGCTACCTGCTTTTGCGCAAGACGCGCTACCGCCCAATGTCGACAGCCTGATCAAAAAAACTGGGCTAAAAAATACACAATTACATTTACAAATTATTCCTGCTCACGACGGCGACGCGATCCTCAGTCATCAGGCCGAAAAACTCGTCAGTCCAGCTTCGACCTTAAAAATACTCACCTCATTTATTGCACTAGATCAGCTCGGCCCTAATTTTCGCTGGAAGACGCAGGTGTACAGCGATGCCCCAATTCAGGCACAACAGCTAAAAGGGAATCTGTATTTAAAAGGTGGCGGTGATCCTAATTTCACTTGGGACAAATTAAGTCAAATGCTAAGAAATCTGCGCCAACAAGGTTTGCGCGAAATACAAGGTGACATCGTCTTAGACCGCAGCTATTTTCAACCCATGCGCCCAGAGTTGAATGCACCGATCTTTGATGAAAACCCCGATGCCTATTACAACGTGATACCAGATGCCTTGCTCATCCATAGCAATATCAGCGCGTTCAGTATTACCTCTGACAGTAACAACATCGACATCAAGCTCACTACGCCACAAGACAAAGTTAGCTTGATCAACCAAATGAAGCGGAGTAATGCACCATGCAATGAATGGAAAAATGGCTGGGTCACACCACAAGTGAAGGCGCTAGACAATCAACAAATTGAACTCACCATCAACGGAAGTTTTCCGAAAAATTGCCAGGCGAATGTCTATCTGAATTTATTAGAGCGCAATCTTTTCATCGGCAGCCTAATCCGCGCTCTTTGGCGTGAATTGGGTGGCGATTGGCAAGGGAAAATTGTCGATGGCAGCGTTCCTGTGAACGCCAAATTATTACTACAAAAAGATTCCGAAACCTTAGCTGACACATTACGCATCATCAATAAATTTTCAGATAACGCGATGACACGGATTGCATTTTTGACGCTGGGTGCAGAATCAAATCTAGCTAAAAATTTTGCAGATACCAGTCAAGCCGCCAATGCCGTGGTACGTGAATGGTTTGCAAAACGCGGCATTTCAGATCAAGGATTATTAATCGAAAATGGTTCTGGCTTATCTCGCATCGATAGAATTTCGGCATCACAATTAGCACAAATTTTACGCGTCGCGGCCAATAGCAATTGGTACCCAGAATTTGCCAGCAGCTTACCAATTGTTGGGATTGACGGCAGCATGCGCAATCGCTTAAAAAACAGTAGCGCAGAAGCCAGAGCCAGAATTAAAACGGGCTATCTGAAAAACGTCATGGCAATTGCTGGTTATGTCCGTGATAGCCAACAAAAAGACTGGATCGTGGTTGCCATTATGAATACCGACGAGTCCGCTGCGACGAAAGCAAAAGTGGTATTAGACGAAATTATTAATTGGCTGGCAGGTGGCAGACAATAATTCCAATTCAGAAGCCTGTGTAAGCAGCCATACCTCCATCGAATGAAATGTAGCTGGACTTAAATTTATTGGTGGTCAATAAATTTAATCATGTAAAATTTTAATTTTCTTTTTTAACTTGGTTTTTAACCTAGTTTTTAACTTAGCTTTTAATTTTCTGATCGAAATTAACATGAAACTGTCCGGCACCACTTCTCGCAATTTTTTACGCGCACTTTTGTTCTCGCTATGCCTAGGAACTTCCGCGGCATCGATTGCCTCGACAGTCACACTCACTCCTTCAAAGGCACTGGCTTGCTTGAGTTTATTGCCTGGTGCGCCAAGTCAAGTGAGCTATCCAGAATTACGTTTACAACGCAAAGAAGAAGCCAAGGTTCAAGTCGAATTGGAATTTAAAGATGCCGAATCGCCGCCAAAAATAAAAGTATTAAGCGCTATGGTGTACCAGGATTTTATCGATGCGATTGAAGCACAAGCACAATTCTTACGTGTTCCGTGCATGGCTGCTGAACAAGCGCCAGTGCGACTACAACAATCTTACAACTTTAGTTTGCTCGGCAATCGTGTGGTAAAAGTGAGCTTAGCGATTGATGTAGAAGATCGCAAACGCAAAGAAATGCTTAGCTGCCTTGTGCATCAAGACCCGGGCAGCAAACCGAATTATCCAGTGGAATCAAGAAGACGGGGCGAAGAAGGTGTGGTCATCGTCAACATGCGTTTCGTTTCACCAGACCAAGCACCGATCACCGAAGTATTGCCGAGCACTCGTAACCGACAATTAAGACAATCTGTGGCTGGCTATGTAGAAGGCTTGCGTATGCCGTGCTTGCAAGATTCCGTCGTCGATACTTTTGTCGCCTACAAATTTTTATTACGAAATAATGATAGAACCATATTGCGCGATATGGATTTGATTGATTTCCTCAGGAATGCCAAAGATCT
>DLGN01000023.1:8624-9201 GCA_002482715.1 Oxalobacteraceae bacterium UBA7693 | reverse complement strand
GCCATGCAAACCATATGTGTAAGTCGACTTGTTAAGCCAACTACGCGCACGCATTGCTTCAACATCTTTAAATAAAACCGTAGAAGCATGGTGAATGGCAGTAGGAAAAGCTGAAAATCCATCGGGCGCTTCAAAAGCAGGATGAACAATCGTAGTACTGGAACCTTGCTGTTTGTCAGTCATAATAATGGCGTCGATAAAAGTTCAAATAGATAAAAAATAGGGGCGAAAAATCGCCCCTCTCGATCATACAATACGAAGATTAAATTGCCTCGCCCCACAAATCATGGGCATCAGCAGCGGTAATTTTCACTTCGACAAATTCACCAACTTTGAGTTTACGATGCGGTTCAAATGGTGGCTTGACATACACCACGCCATCAATCTCAGGCGCATCTGCTGAACTACGGCCAACCCCACCACTACGATCAAGACTATCAATCAACACTCGCATAGTCTTGCCAACTTTCGCTTGCAGACGTTTTTTAGAAATAGTCTCTTGCAACTCCATCACGCGACGGCGACGATCTTCGCGAACGTCGTCTGGCAATTGGTTTGCCAATTCGTTTGCGGTAGC
>DLGN01000023.1:5545-8608 GCA_002482715.1 Oxalobacteraceae bacterium UBA7693 | reverse complement strand
CCCTCAACTGGCGAATACGCAAAGCAGCCTAAGCGGTCGATTTCGGCTTCTTTCAAGAAATCCAAAAGATATTCAAATTCTTCTTCTGTCTCCCCCGGGAAACCAGCGATGAAGGTAGAACGAATCGTAATTTCCGGACACATTTCGCGCCAAGCTTTGATGCGTTCAATATTCTTTTCGCCACTTGCCGGACGTTTCATCCGTTTCAACACATCAGGATGCGCGTGCTGCAAAGGCACATCGAGGTAAGGCAGAACATGTCCATTATTCATAAATGGAATGATCTGATCAACATGTGGATAAGGATAAACATAGTGTAGACGCACCCAAGCGTCGTAACGCTTAGCAAGTTCGCCAAGTGCTTCCACCAATTGGGTCATGTGCGTCTTAACTGGCTTACCATCCCAAAAACCTGTACGGAATTTTACATCCACGCCATAGGCGCTAGTATCTTGAGAGATGACCAACAACTCTTTGACGCCGGCTTTAAATAAATTCTCCGCCTCTACCATCACTTCACCAATCGGGCGAGATACCAAATCACCGCGCATCGATGGAATAATGCAGAAACTACAACGATGGTTACAACCTTCAGAGATTTTCAAGTAGGCAAAATGTTTTGGTGTGAGCTTAACGCCTTGCGCTGGTACCAAGTCAATGAATGGCTCATGCGGCTTTGGCAAATGCAGATGAACTGCGCTCATCACTTCCGTCAATGCGTGTGGTCCAGTAACTGCCAAGACTTTCGGATGTATGCTTTTGATCAGATCATTGCCATCGGCATCTTTTTTCGCACCTAAACAGCCAGTTACGATCACTTTGCCATTTTCGTTGAGTGCTTCTGCAATTGCATCTAAGGATTCCTGCACAGCGGCATCGATAAAACCACAAGTGTTGACGACGACTAAATCAGCCCCATCATAAGATTTCGCGGTTTCGTAACCCTCTGCGCGCAATTGCGTCAGGATTTGTTCGGAATCGACCAAAGCTTTCGGGCACCCGAGAGAGACAAAACCAACTTTGGGCGCTACTTGAGTGGATGCAGGAATGAGAGTTTCGTTAGACATAATAAAAAAGGATACAAAGCAATTCGCTATTGTACCCTTTCTTAGCTACTTACTACAGCTTGTACAACGATAGATTCGCTGCAAGCGTTTGAATTCATTACTTTTTCTTATCGTCTGGAACGAATGGAAAGCCAAACATATTCTTCGATTGGTTTTGCATCTGCTCTTGCATTTGTACAAACAAATTTTTACTTTGATCGATGTAATTACCCATCATGCCTTGCATCATAGGTCCTTGCACGTTCATAAACTGTGTCCACATTTCCGGGCTAAAGGGCTTACCTTCTACACCACCACCTGCACCTTCAGTCAGCTTATTTTGAATATCGATAAACGCCTGTATATTTTTTTCGAGATACGAACCCATCATGCCTTGCATAGCGTGGCCATAATAGCGAATGATTTGCGCCAAAGCGACGCTAGAGAACATCGGCGCACCGCCCGCCTCAGCTTCCAAAATAATTTGCAGCAAAATACTACGCGTTAAATCTTCACCAGTTTTGGCGTCGACCACTGCAAAATCATCATTTTCCATCACGAATTGCTTCACATCGACCAAGGTTATATAGCTACTAGTTTGCGTATCGTATAGGCGACGATTTGGATATTTCTTCATCAAATGCTTGTTTATTTTTTTTGTGCTATTCATTGCATTCTCGTTCAAAAACTGCATTAAAAAATAAAACTAAGATGCTTACGAATCCCCATCTTCATCGTAAGCATCTTGGGCGAATTTTGCGCTGACAAGCTTACTACATGACAGCATTATACTTAGTACAAAATTCTTGGGAATAGTTCATTTGCAGAAAGCCAAATGATTATCCCATATGCAAACCACCGTTGATAGAGAAGTCTGAGCCAGTCGCATAACCACCTTCATCAGACGCAATCCAAGCCACAATGGAAGCGATTTCTTCAGGTTCTGCCAAGCGCTTGACGGGAATACCTGCAACGATCTTTTCCAAAACATCTGGACGAATCGCGCGCACCATGTCAGTACCGACATAGCCCGGTGAAACGGTATTGACTGTCACACCTTTCGTCGCGACTTCTTGTGCCAATGCCATACTAAAGCCGTGAATACCTGCTTTTGCAGTGGAGTAGTTAGTTTGACCAAATTGTCCTTTTTGACCGTTGACCGAAGAAATATTAATAATACGTCCCCAGCCGCGATCAACCATACTCTCAATGACTTGTTTCGTGACATTGAACAAGGAATTCAAATTAGTATCAATGACCGCATCCCAATCTGCCTTACTCATTTTACGGAACTGACCGTCACGGGTAATGCCAGCATTGTTGACCAAAACATCGACTTCACCGATTTCAGTACGGACTTTCTCAAACGCTGCGCGGGTAGATTCCCAATCAGAGACATTACCTTCAGATGCATGAACATCAAAGCCTTCTGCACGCATATCGGCCAGCCATTTATCTTTACGCGGAGAATTTGGCCCGCAACCTGCAACTACGGTATAGCCATCTCTACACAAACGTTTACAAATTGGAGTTCCAATACCACCCATACCACCAGTTACATAAGCAATTCGCTTTGACATACTTAATCTCCAGAGTTTTTATAAAAGGCACTACTACACTAACCAGAAAACTTATTCACTACATCATTTAATCCGCGCGCACTTTGACATATCGCCCAGGTGCAGGCTCTAACTCACTATACCCTACCGCCCCAACTTTAGCGGGAGCTTTTACCATTTTTCCAGCATGTTCAGCCAAAAATGTTGCCCATTGCGGCCACCAACTACCCGGACACTCCGTGGCGGCATTTAGCCAGGTTTGTGGATCTGCTACTAATTTATCGTTGATCCAATAATTGCGCTTATTCTTTGATGCAGGATTTATGACACCTGTGATATGGCCTGACGCGCCAAGCACAAAGCGATTCCTGCTTTTTTTCTTTGGGTTCAAAATGCTTGCGGAAGCAAAAGCTGCTTGCCATGGAACGATGTGGTCTTCTTTAGAGCCATAAATAAAC
>DLGN01000023.1:0-5527 GCA_002482715.1 Oxalobacteraceae bacterium UBA7693 | reverse complement strand
CACTGGCGCATCGATCTTCGCTAAATCCAGCTTACTTCCTGCAACATTTAATTTTCCTGGCTCTTTCAAACTATTTTCCAAGTAAGTATTGCGCAGATACCAGCAAAACATAGGACCAGGCAAATTGGTGCTATCAGAGTTCCAATACAGAAGATCAAATGCAGGTGGTTTTTGCCCCTTCAGATAATTTGACTGCACGTAATTCCAAACCAAATCGTTCGGGCGTAAGCTTGAAAAAGTGCTGGCAAGGTCCCTGCCAGGCATCAATCCGCCACTGCCAAGCGTTTGTTCGCGCAAACTCACTTGTAGCTCATCAACAAATACGTCTAAAACACCTGTATTCGTGAAGTCCAATAAAGTCGTTAATAAAGTTAAGCTACTTGCAGGATGATTTCCTCGATCAGCAAGTACTGCTAAAGCGGTCGAGACGATCGTTCCACCAACACAGAATCCAAACACATTTAACTTATCTTGTTTACTGATGTCTTGCACTACTTCGATGGCTTTAATTGCACCCTGCTCTATGTAATCATCCCAAGTGACATCGGACATACTTTGATCAGGATTAGCCCAAGAAACTAAGAACACAGTGTGCCCTTGCTCCACCGCATAGCGGACTAAAGAATTTTCTGGCTGCAAATCTAAGATATAGAATTTATTGATACAAGGCGGCACCATCAATAAAGGACTTTGATGTACCGTTTTTGTCGTTGGCTTATATTGAATCAGTTGAAACATGCGATTTTCAAAGACCACAGAGCCCGCTGTGGTGGCGACATTTTTACCAACTTCAAACGCAGATTCATCTGTCAGCGAGATTCTGCCTTTTTGCAGATCTTCGAGCATTTGCGCAATGCCTGTCATTAAACTCTCGCCGCCAGTTTCAATCAATTTCGCCTGCGCTTCTGGATTTGTCGCCAGGAAGTTAGCAGGTGACATCGCATCGACCATTTGCTGAACAGCAAATCGAATCTTTTGTTTTTTCTTTTCTGGAGCTTGAACAGATTCGGTCAGTAGACCTAGAAATCGGGCATTGAGTAAATAAATCGCCACGTTATAGGCATGTGTTGTTTGCTGATGCCAATCCGTGGCAGAGAAGCGCCTGTCATCAAACTGCGGCAATTTGGAGGCAATAAAATCCTTCCACAAATTCGCTAGTTCCGTCATATATTCTGATTGCAGGCGACTTAGTACTGCAGGATCTATTTCGGCACCATATTCTTTTAATGTTGTTAAAATTGAGGAGTCTTGCGCAAATGGGTTTTGCATCCCAACTCCATTATTTTTCATCCATTCTTGCAAAGGATTTTGCTTCATTAATTCTTGCATCCAATTCGCATACATCGTCTGAGAGGTGTCACTCATTATGCAATTTTCCTGGTTATAGAGTATTGTCATCAGCACTGACGTTTATCAATTCAGCATCAATGATTAACTTAACATCTTATTTGAAATAATATGGCCTTTTTATATCTTATCGCAATCGCGTGGATTTATGTCGTACTCTTAATGTCTTTAGCCGAATCATCTTTGATTGCAGGCACCATGACCTTCATTTTTTACTGCATTATTCCACTTGGCCTAGTGTTATACATCCTCAGCTCCCCTGCACGCAAACGACAAATTCGCGCAAAAGAACTCGCGCTACATGAACAACAAAAACAGCAAAAACAGGAAGAACAGCAAAAAACTACTACCCAATCCAAATCCAACTTGCCATCCGACCAGTAACACCATCGCGTCGATAAGAGTAAAAAAGTTCTTCGTCCGTATAAGTACAAAAATTTCCACCTGAAATTTTTTGAACATCACAAGCCTTCAGCACATCGCTGGCTAAGCCATATATGTTCGCAAAAAATTTACCTTCCACTTGCTTATTAGGTATGAAGTTTAGCGCGTGCTTATGTGATTTCTGAGAAAAAATCTCACGTACTTCAGAACCCACTTCGAAAGCGTTTGGTCCAATTGCCGGCCCCATCCAAGCAGAAATTTCGGCCTGTGTTTTTTGCCGCATTTGCTTCAAGGTAGATTCGATCACGCCATTTACCAAGCCTCGCCAGCCAGTATGTACTGCGGCCACGCACTTGCCATCAACGGAAGCAAGTAAGAGCGGCAAACAGTCGGCGGTCAGAACGACACAAGTTAGATTCGGTAGACTGGTAAAACAGGCGTCGGCTTCGATGATCTGGTCTGCCGCTAAGCTGGCTAGGTCAACAGCAATATTGCCATGAATTTGTGATAAGAATGTGACAGGCTTCGGCATGTAATCTAATAAACAGTCGCGATTGATGCGAACTGCGTCTCGACTATCGCCAACATGCTCCCCCATATTTAAGCCTGCGTCACCATTAACATCACCGTATGGAGCGAGACTGACGCCCCCCATACGAGTACTGGAATACGCGTGCACATTGGCAGGACAATCAGGCCAGTCGGCCTGAATTAATACCAAGCCGGTGTCACTATCACGAATTAGCGCCATGGCTGAGGCATGCCAGCACGATCAAGCAAGTCCACAAAATCTGACTCCAAGGGAATGCTCCATTCAACCGGCAATTGCGTACTTGGATGAATCAAGCCAAGTTTACGCGCTTGTAACGCTTGTCTCGGAAAAAAACGAACCAAATGCTGCTTTCCGTACAAAGTATCACCTACCAAAGGGAATCCCAATGACGACATATGAACCCGAATTTGATGCGTACGTCCAGTTTCCAAGTGACAGGCAACTAAGCTCACGGGGAACTTCTCCAACATTCCCACCGAAATTCGTTGAAAATGGGTAATCGCTGGTTTAGCCAAAATACTCATAGACACGGCCATCTTCAGACGATCACGCGAATGGCGTGCCATCGCAGCATCGACCGTACCGGAAGCATTCGGCGTCCCCCACACCAGTGCAGCGTATTCACGCTTGACCGTGCGCGCCTGCAACTGACGCACCAATTCTGTTTGGGCTGTCAAGGTTTTCGCTACCACCATCAGCCCAGACGTGTCTTTATCTAGTCTGTGCACAATTCCCGCACGTGGAACCATCGCCAATGCTGGGCGATGAAATAGCAAACCATTCAATAAAGTACCAGACCAATTGCCAGCACCGGGGTGTACGACTAAACCTGCCGGTTTATTTAGTACTAAAATGGCTTCGTCTTCATAAATGATATTGAGTTCTATATCTTCGGGAACAAAAGCATTGTCTTCAATCGCAAGCTGTGGCTGAATTGTAATTAACTCACCACCGAGCATCGTCGTTTTTATCTTCGATGGCTGACCATCAACTTGTACATGTCCCGCCTCTATCCACTGCTGCAAGCGCCCGCGTGAATACTGCGGCACTAGTTTTGACAAGACTTTATCTAAACGATCACCACAAATACTATCTGGTAAGGTTAAACTGATAGGATCATGGTCTTGAGCAGGCTTTATTGAGACTTCATGATCGATTTCATCGAGATCTAACTCAGTATCGGTTAAAATCATTTGGTCTTTTGGTATAACATTAATTACCATCGGCTATAATCCGTAAATTATTCTCATGCACACGCAAAGTTTATGCACATTAAATATATGAAATTGTTAGGTTTGGCTCTGTCTTTATCACTTGCTGGTTGCGGTATCTTCGGCGATAAAGTAGAGGAAAGTAAGAATTGGACCGCTGAGAAATTATACGCTGAAGCAAAGGATGAACTTGCATCTGGTTCTTATGATCGCTCAGTACAATTGTTCGAAAAACTCGAATCACGTTTTCCGTTCGGTGCTTATGCACAACAGGCGCAACTTGAAATAGCGTATGCACATTATAAACAAGGTGACCAAGCACAAGCGCTAGCTGCGGTTGATCGCTTTATTAAGTTACACCCAAATCATGCCAACGTTGACTATATGTATTACTTGCGTGGCTTAATTAACTTCAATGACGATATGGGCTTTTTCAGCTTTATCGCCAACCAAGATGTGACCGAACGCGACCCTAAAGCAACTCGTGACTCATTTGATGCGTTTAAAGAATTAGCAGTCAGATTCCCAAACAGCAAGTATACGCCAGATGCGATTGCGCGCATGAAATATTTAGTCAATGCATTGGCCCAATATGATCTGCACGTAGCAAAATACTATTTACGCAGAAATGCTTTTGTCGCAGCAGCCAATCGTGCCCAATCTGCAATCAAAGAATATCCTGATGCACCTGCAGTAGAGGAAGCACTGGTTGTGTTAATTAAAGCTTACGACGCGATGGGTATGGTTGAATTGCGAGATGACGCTAAACGTGTCTTCACCAGTAATTTTCCGAAAAGCAATCTACTTGATACTTATGGTAGTAAGAAAAACTGGTGGAAATTTTGGAGCTAGTCTGAGATCAATCTCAAACCTTTCAACAATTTGAAAGCCTCAAGAGAACCTTGAGGCTTTTATTTTACGCGCTCATTTTCCGACGAAATACAAAATTGGTTTCTGTTGATTCTTGCTCTGAAAAACAATAACCCTCTTCCATAAAGCTTTTTAATTCCGCAGGTTTCTTAATTTGATTCAGTGCACAATATCTCACCATACTGCCACGTGCCTTTTTGGCATAAAACGAAACCACCTTGTATTTTCCAGCAGAATAATCTTGAAATATCGGTTGAATAACAGGAAGCTCAAGTGATTTAAATTTAATGACCTTTGCATATTCTTCAGACGCCAAATTCACAATGCACTTTGCCTTAGTTTGGCATATTTCATGCTGAAGATGCGCAGTTAACTTATCTGCCCAATAGGCATATAGGTTGCTCCCAGCGATGTTCTTTAATCCAATTCCCATTTCTAAACGGTAAGCTTGAATCAAATCCAAAGGTCTTAACATTCCATATAATCCGGACAAAATTCTCAATTTTTTTTGCAAGTAGGAAATCTCTTTTTTCGCCAATTGCCTAGCTTGCAAACCAGAATAGACGTCGCCATCAAAAACAAAAACTGCTTGCCTTTTGTGCTTTTTAGGGTCGTCATTAAGCAAATCAGAAAATCGTGCGACATTCAAGTTAGCAAGTGCTGGCGATATGCTCATTAACTGTTGTAAATCTGAGCTAGAAAGCTTGGCTGCAACGGATGCAAGGTATTCGACCTCATGTGGGAACTGAATCTCACTCACCTCCTTCACCAAACTGGGCGTATCAAAATCAAGGCTTTTCGCAGGGGATAACAAAATCAGCATAAAATAAGAACAGTAAAATGGAACAACAATTGATGATGTGCTTCAATAGAAAACTAACGCACATTCACTAAGCACACTAAGCAAGATCAGCTCGATCAGTGTCGATTTGCACTCGAAGCTTCAAACTCATCTCAAAAATTGGGCAACAAATATGTCATTAAAAATTGTTTTGGATACCAACGTCTGTCTGGATTTATTTGTATTCAAAGATCCGCGTTGGCAACAAATTCTGGAAGGTCTACAAAATAAGGAATTGAACGCGATAACACGAGAAGATTGTCGAGACGAATGGCTAGCGGTTTTAAACTATCCACATTTACCCGTTAACGACGAAAACCG
>DLGN01000364.1 GCA_002482715.1 Oxalobacteraceae bacterium UBA7693 | reverse complement strand
AGTCATTTTTTATACCAATCAATTATTGGCGAACTGGCCCATCCGCATTTTGTTGTTGCTGTGGTCGTGCATGGTGCTGATTAGCATCTTGATGGCGGCAGGCATATTTAGTAGCCATGAATTTTCAGGAAAATACATCACTAGCGCGGGCCTGATCAGACAGGCTGGTGAGGCATTTGGACTGTTTGCCCAAGCACTACTCGTGTTCATTATTGCGGAAAGCATCTGGCAAGAACGCGAACTGAAGGCCGCAGAAATCATCCTCTCGACGCCACTGTATTCAACGACCAACTACCTCGCCAAATTGATCAGCAGTATGACCATTCCGCTGGTCATGCTGGTATTGATGCTTGGCTCCTGCATGATGTATCAGGCGACCATCGCTGATTCAAGTATTGAATGGACCTTATATGGCGTGAGCAGCTATTACTTTCTGCTGCCTACTTTTTACCATGCTGTACTGATATTTTTTATCCAAACGCTGGTCGCACAAAAAACCTCCGCCAACAAGTATCTGGCGATGGCGATCAGTGCTGGCGTGTTGATCAGCTTGAGTCAGTTGCTGCAGACTGCGGGGAACGGCTCCGTTTTATGGAAACTGAATCAGTTCCCCGACTTAAGCCGTGACTATTCGGCTCTGGCTGGCTTTGCAGGTCACCTTGAACAATTTAATTTGTTGGCGATCTACTGGGGAACATTGGCGCTAGCCATCGCGCTATTCACCCAGCGATGGTGGTTACACCAAGAAAGGCTAGTGCATAAGGCGATGCTGGTATTCAAAGCAGGCATCATTTTCTTGGGCGCATTTGCTTTGATTGCTACCTGGTTGCAATCAACCTTACCGCCACAGGCACGGCTAAAGTCAGCAGATGCGCAGTTAGCAGCCAGAGCTGACTACGAAAAAAACTATCGCGCGTTTGCGACCTTGCCACATCCTGAATTTAGCCAGACTTCGGTTACGTTGGATATCTACCCGGAGCAAGGTTTGGTCAATATTCAATCACATAACCAGATCACCAATCACTCTATGCAGCCGATTACCAATATCTTGGTCACCACAAAACAGCCGCTACAAAAAATCAGTATTGAAACCGGACGCACCGCAGAGCAAAGATCAGCAGGACTCTGGCACACCTATCGCATCGAACTTAGTCAGCCAATGCAGCCAAGTGCAAGCTTAAGCTTAGATTACCGCTTGCAAATGCGCTCACAAACTTTTGCCATCAATCGTGGCATCGTCGAAAACGGCGTGTACTTTCATCAAGGCGAGTTTGAGCCATTATTGGGCTATGCCGCGATGCTAGAGATCGACGATAGTTTTAGCCGTAAAGAATTTGGATTAGCGGAAAAGACTTCAGTGATGCCTAGTCTTACTACTCAAAAGCGCGCTTTTTCAGCAACCATCTCAACCACCAGTCCGCAAACGGCACTGACATCAGGGGAATTAGTTCGACAATGGCAACAAGGCGGCCGTTCCTACTTTCAGTATGAAATGCCGCAAAAGATTTACCCTGTTGTCGGCTATTTCAGTGCGGAATTTCAAACCCGTCAATTTCTTGCTGACGGCATTCCTGTCACTCTTTACTACCATCCAGAGCACCAACGCAATGTGACTGAAATCGCGAAAGCGGCCAAATTCACACTGGAAACAATGCAAAAGCAATTTGGTGATTATCCCTACACTTCTCTCAGGATCATCGAAGTGCCGAACTTCCATCCCTTTGGTGGTCGTGCTTCTGCCGGAATTGTCGCACTCAATGAAACCCTGTTCTTGCAAGATTATCAGGATGGTGCCGCGATCAATAATGTCGCGCGCAACACGATCCATGAAGTCGCGCATCAATGGTTTGGCGAAAAGCTAACGCCGAAAATCACCCTCGGTGAAAAAGTGCTAACCGAGTCGATTGCCAAAGAGATTGAAGCGAGCATATTAGGCCAAATGTATGGCACAAGCATGCAAACCAGTCTAATGGCATTCAACTTACGCCGCTATCAAAGTGGTCGTGCGTTTGCTCATCAAGACCAAACTTCGCTGCTCAATCTGGAGCAACAAGAATACATCGCCTACGGCAAAGGACCGATCGTCTTGCAAGCGCTGAAGAAACATCTTGGCGATGAAAAATATCATGCGGTGTTAAGGAATTTCATCGAACAGCATCAGCACGATATGCAAGCCACCTTGCCCGAGCTAGTTGCACGGTTCGCCGAGCAAAGTCCATCGCCCGATTATGTGCATCGCTTGTTTGGCGACATCGGTTTAGAGTTTCATGAACTACCGCCAAAGAAATCTGAGAAATGAAGTTACTACCATTTTTTCTTAACGCTATAAAAACAAATCTTCAAACATAGCTTTAAGGTGTTGATAACAGCGCGATTGATCGAAGTTTGGCTAGCGGAATGTATCTGCGCTCTTGTACAGGTGCACTTATCGATCCGGACTTCGGCCGCTCGCAAGGTTTATGCAAAGATCTCATTTATTTAAAATCCTATTAACACATCACTTACATTAATAAATTATCGATAAACGATAAATAAACATTGCTTTTCATATTTTTACTTCATATAATACGCCCATCATGAAACCATTTGAGGAGCGATAGATGAATGTAGAACGCAACAAGCGGATTGCCGCATTTCGCAAAGTTAGTGGGTATTTGATTTGGATTTCTATGCCGCTGCTTATCCTATCTGGGCTTGGCGGCACAATCGGGCTACTTTTATTTCTATTTTTTCCGTCAGGCGACATTGGCTTAAATGCCTTGGTAGTTGAAATCGCCAACAATTCAGATATTGTTGATTGGGCGTTCCAAACAAAAATGACGCTGTTCACACGGCTCGTGTGCTTCATTCTTGGCGCCAGCATACTTTCTATGCTGATCTATATTCTTCTTCATTTTCAAAAGTTAATCGACTGTTTTCATGCCGGTGAAATATTCAACAAGCTTGCTGTCTCTAACGCGCGGAAAGCTTTTAAGATGAATATCTATGTCAACTTCCTGATGTTAGGAACACAGGCATTTTGCATCATCTTAGCTTGGTCAAATGTCGATGCAGAAAACTTGAATCGACTCGGCTACTTAATGGCGAACTCCCTATCGTTTCTTTTCAGCTTAGCCTTTTTTAGCCTGATCCTTTGGGCCTTAGAAATCGGCACCGATCTCAATGAAGAAGCCGAACTCACCATTTAAGGAAACTGCATGCCTATCATTGTGAACTTAGATGTGGTGTTAGCGCAGCGCAAGATGCGCCTCAACACCTTGGCAGAGTTAGTCGATATCACACCACAAAATTTGTCGGTGCTCAAATCAGGACGTGCGAAGGCAATACGCTTTGATACCTTGGAAAAAATTTGCCACGTTTTACAGTGTCAGCCAGCTGACATTTTGGCCTTTGATGGAAAATTATCCGCAGCTCAAGAGGCGACTAAGGACAAAGAAAATACCGAGTAATTTTCTCAATTCCTAGCTAAACATTTCGACGGATTAGATAAAGGAAACTGACGATGAATTTACAGAAAACAGCTGGCATCGCAGCGCTATGTGAAGCCTTAATTTATGTCACCACATTTGCACTTTACGGCACAGTGCTGGCAATGCCCGGTGGTCTGAACGCAGCACAAAAACTCACTTTTTTAGCGGAGCATCAAAGCCTACTTTTCTTCAGTAATTTACTTGCTTATGTCATCTTTGGCGTACTGCTAGCAGTGTTAGTTCTAGCATTACATGAACGATTAAAAATTGCTGCGAACACGCTAACCCAATTGGCTTCAATCTTCGGTGTCTTATGGATTGGCTTGGTCATTGCTAATGGTATGCTAGCAAATATCGGTTTGAATGCTGTGCTCAAATTAAATCTCACTGAGCCAGAACAAACACGCGCGCTGTGGCTTAGCGTAACGACGATCACTGGTGCTTTGGGTGGTGGCAATGAAATCGTTGGTGCCTTATGGGTATTGCTGATTAGCTGCGCAGGGATCAAAGCGAAAATGCTGCCGAAGACACTTCACTATATTGGAATTACCGTCGGCGTCGCAGGCATCGCGACATGTTACCCCGCTGCCGGACTGACGGAAGCATTTGGCATCAGTCAAATTGTCTGGTTTGGATTTCTAGGTGTTGCGCTGTTACGGCAACGCCAAGATTAAGCGATTAAAATTTCAAACAAACTACCACACAAAAAAAAGAAGACCTCTGCACAGTTTTTTGCAGAGGTCTCGCTAAGTTCAAACGTAGAAATCAAGATTCAGCGTAAGGATTCGCCAATCCTAAACCAGCCAAAATCTCAATTTCCAAAGCTTCCATTTCTTCCGCTTCTTCATCAGTTTCGTGATCGTAGCCTTGTGCGTGTAAAACGCCATGCACAACTAAATGTTGGGCGTGTTCGAGTACCGATTTCTTTTGCTCTTTAGCCTCTTTTTCGAGTACATCAGTACACAAAATAATGTCCGCTTGCGTCACTTCGGCATCACTGTCTTCGGTGTAGGCAAAGGTCAATACATTGGTTGCATAATCTTTGCCACGATAATCACGATTGAGTTCTTGTCCCTCTTCCGCATTCACGATGCGCAGGGTTAATTCTGCGGGAAAGAACAAGGCAGCTTGTATGGTTTTGCGTAGTAAAGGACGCGTTAATACGTCTTTCAAACGCTCGTCAGCGTACTGCACGGATAGCGTTAATTTATGTTTTGGACTAGTGCTCATAATGATCTGAATTAATTACATTATCGACGTCGAGGCTTATTCATTGCGGTAGCATGCTTCAGACTCACAATTTCAGCATCTTGCTGATCTTGATGTTGAGTCGCTTCTTCATAAGCATCCACGATACGACCGACTAAGGGATGACGAACTACGTCAACGCTAGTAAATTGATTGAAGGCGATACCGCGGACATTGCGTAGAACCTGACAAGCATCAACCAAACCGCTCTTTTGATGGCGCTGCAAATCAATCTGAGTGACGTCGCCAGTAATCACCGCTTTACTACCAAAGCCTATACGCGTTAGAAACATCTTCATCTGTTCTGGCGTGGTGTTTTGCGCTTCATCCAAAATAATGAAGGAGTGATTCAAAGTACGGCCACGCATGTAAGCCAAAGGTGCGATCTCGATCACCTGTTTTTCAAACATTTTCTGCGTACGATCAAAGCCTAGCAAGTCGTACAAAGCATCGTACAAAGGACGTAAGTAAGGATCAACCTTTTGCGCTAAATCACCAGGTAAAAAACCCAAGCGCTCGCCCGCCTCAACTGCTGGACGCGTCAACACTATGCGTTTAACTGCATCACGTTCCAAAGCATCAACCGCGCAGGCAACTGCTAGGTAGGTTTTACCAGTACCTGCTGGTCCTATACCAAAGCTGATGTCGTGCTCCAGTATCGATTTGATATAAGTATTTTGGTGCGGCGTACGGCCACGTAAATCGCTGCGACGTGTTTTAAGAATGGGACTTTCTATTGCCTCTTCCACTTCGACAGGTGCAATTTCTTTGAGTGGATTTTTTGATGGCGTGACTGCCTTTGTAGTCGCTTTGGTGCTACGACGCTTTACTGGCTTAGCTTCCTCTAATTCTGATTCAGATTCGTCATCCGGCGCGAAGGCTGTCTCTGCAGTTTTTCTCAAACTACTTGCGGCACGCTGCTCCACCAAGGCCAACTGCACTTCATCGATAGTGATGATTTTCTTCGCTTGCGCATAAAACTTTTCGAGTAACTCCAAGCCCTTTTCTGCATTGTGCCCACTCACAATAAATTTCTCACCACGGCGGAATATACTTAAATCCAAAGCCGCAGAAATTTGCCGCAGATTTTCATCTAAAGGGCCGCACAAATGCGCGAGCCGTAAATTATCTAAAGGCTGAGGAACAAAATACAAAACTGGGACCGGCGTTTTCGTTTTCAAAATGTCTTATTTTCTAAAATTAATTTAGGTTAAAGTCAAAACCTCTCAACGTAGAGAGTGAAGAGAAATTCTTTGCATTGTAGAACAGGTGCAATCCCATAGGCGCTAACCAAATTCAAAATTAATCTAGACCGCATGGACACTAGGTTCCCGCCCCTTCAAGGGGCGGGTTAGGGTGGGGATGGGTTTGATTTGAGTAAGAAATGTCGCCAATCACTCGACTAAAACCCATCCCAATCCCGACCTTCCCCTTGAAGGGGAAGGAGAAAAACCAACCTGTCGGCAGTTTCCAACTATATCTTGATTTTGGTTAGCGCCTATGGGATTGCACCCGCCCTAAAAATTTGTACTTGAAGCCTTAATCGACCAATTCACCGCGCAAAGAATAATTATAAGATTCCGTTACGCGCGTATTCACCAGCGTACCAATCAACTCTTTACCGCCGGGGAAATTCACCACACGATTATTTTCAGTACGACCTTGCAATTCATTTGGATCTTTGACCGATGGGCCTTCAACCAAGATACGCTGAATAGTACCTATCATGGCATTACTATATTTTTTGGTGTTCGCATCAATCACTGACTGCAAAAATTGCAGACGCTTCAGCTTTAACGGCGCAGGAGTCGTGTCTTCCAAACTCGCCGCCGGTGTACCCGGACGTGCGCTGAAAATAAAGCTGAAGCTATTGTCAAATTCCACGTCTTTAATTAGTTTCATCAACGCGTCAAAATCTTCATCGGTTTCACCCGGGAAGCCGACGATAAAATCGGAAGAGATATGCATATTCGGACGCACCGCACGCAATTTACGCACGACCGATTTGTATTCCAATGAGGTGTAACCACGCTTCATCGCTGCCAACACGCGATCAGATCCATGCTGCGCCGGCAGATAAACGTGATCAACTAATTTCGGAATCTTGGCGTAGGCATCGATCAAGCGTTGGTTGAATTCTTTAGGGTGACTCGTTACAAAGCGTATGCGTTCGATTTGTGGGAATTCTGCGATGTATTCTAATAACAAAGCGAAGTCGGCGATTTCACCGTCGTCCATCACGCCGCGATAGGCATTGACGTTTTGTCCCAGCAAACTGATTTCTTTAATGCCTTGTTCTGCCAAGCCTGCGACTTCAACCAAGACATCATTAAATGGACGCGAGACTTCTTCGCCACGTGTGTAAGGAACTACACAATAACTGCAATACTTAGAGCAGCCTTCCATGATCGAGACAAAGGCTGTTGAGCCTTCTACTTTCGCTGGTGGCAAGTGATCGAATTTTTCAATTTCAGGAAAACTGATATCGACTTGCGAACGACCAGAATCACGGCGGTCTTTAATCAATTGCGGCAAGCGGTGCAAAGTTTGCGGTCCAAACACCACATCGACATAAGGAGCACGGCGGATAATCGCTTCACCTTCTTGCGAGGCAACGCAACCGCCCACGCCTATCAATAAATCTGGCTTGGATTTTTTCAATTCACGCAGGCGTCCGAGATCAGAAAACACTTTCTCCGACGCCTTCTCACGCACGCTACAGGTGTTGAGCAAAATCACATCGGCGTCTTCCGGATTATCGGTTTTAATCATGCCGTCAGTTGCCGCCAACACGTCTTGCATTTTGTCCGAGTCATACTCGTTCATTTGGCAACCAAAGGTTTTGATGAATACTTTCTTCTGCATGGAACTAAGGTCTTCCTACTATTTTAATAAACACAATCAAACACAATTTTTTAATGACACGATCTCAAATTCGAGCTGGGCATCAAGCTGCATTGCAGTCAGTCTAATTTTTCTTGGGTAAAGGCTGACGCGCCTCTTCTGCGGTCAGCACCCAAATTCTTTGGATTTCTCCGAATTCATTTTCTACGTAATTAATCATGATATTACGTACATCAACGCTTGCTATCGTCAACGTCAAATTATCTTCGCTATAGATCCGCAACGCAGGTGAATGTAAGCGTAATTTCCCATCGATGACTAATTCTGCCAATGGCGTAGTACTTAATTTGCCGCGCTTTACATCGACCGGAAAATTGCGCTCCATCTGCATCGCATCAGCATTCAAGATCAAGCTAAAAAAAGCGAGCACGCCACCAATCAAAAACAAACCTAATGATTTACCATTTAACATGCCGACACTCCTTTGAATGTTTTCTATAATATTCTTAAAAATCAATTAGTTACAAAAGACATCATAGAGCAATAAGGGCGACAGTTTAACACAGACCGTTGTTTTCATCGCGGTTTAAGCTCTGCACCGATATGTACCGTTTTGCAACATGATGCATTCTAGAAAAATCTGGGATAATGGCGAAAAATGTTTTTGGAAAACCAATGCTCACGCCAACCAGCACCGCACTCCCACCTGATTTTGATAGCCGTCATTTCCGCCATGCTCTATCGCAATTTGCGACCGGCATCACCGTGATTACGACCCGTCTCGACCAAGACAAATTTTTAGGTTTAACGGCGAGTTCATTTAATTCTGTTTCACTTGATCCGCCACTGGTCATTTGGAGCCTTGGCGACCGAGCGCAAAGTATGCCTATTTTTGCAAATAATTCACATTATGTGATTAACGTGTTAGCCGCAGATCAACGCCATCTGGCGGAACAATTCGCCAGTCGTAGCGAAGATAGGTTCGCTGGTGTGGAGTACACATTATCACGTACTGGTTTGCCTATCTTAAAAGGTGCATCAGCTTGGTTCGAATGCTTTAACCGCAGTCGTTATCCAGAAGGCGACCATGTAATTTTTGTCGGCGAAGTTGAGCAATGTGCATCCAAAAATCAGGCACCTTTAGTATTTCATCATGGTCAATTCTTGACCAGTAAAACGCTGTAACTGACGCTATGACGCAATTAGATATCATCGGCTATATAGCCGCCTTCCTGACCACGAGCGCCTTCATCCCACAAGCATGGTTAACCTGGCGGCGCAAACGTGCCGAAGGCGTTTCACTGGGCATGTACTGCATTATGGTGACGGGAACTGTTGGCTGGCTAACTTATGGTTTGATGCTGGGTGCTTGGCCGATTATTGTGGCGAATGTGATTTCGCTTTCTCTTTCCGCTTTTATTCTTGTGATGAAATTGGTCTATAAGTAAATTGATTGATCCGTAGGGGCCGTTTAAAAAGCTAATAGCCGCTCTAGAATTCCTTTGGAATCAAACGCAGCACGACGCAAACGATCTGCCACGCCTTGCCATGCACGCTCATTCGGAAATGCTTCTACTAAGTTAGTATCGGCATTAACATGATCGAGCTCACGCGGATCAGCGTATAAATCATGGGCTTAGCAAACTAAAGTATTTCCTGCTCGATCAAAAATACGCTAACTGCTTACGCGGCTATTTCTAAAATTCGTAACCTATCTCAAACAAATCTGTGCGGATGAAGCATGAGCGCAATTCAGCTTAAAATTGCAATAACAATATATACTCTTGCATTTCAATGAAATTAAGATCGACCTATGAACTTAGGAAATGCATTTTTAAGATCTCCATATAAAACCATATACTTATTTGCTCTTAGTACTTTCAACTACTTGCTTGTGTACAGTGCATTTGCCCAAGAGAATCCTGGCTCAACGACTAACAATATCAAAACTGAAGCACAGCAAATCGAAATCAAAGGTGATAGCAAGAAATATGACCCGCGCCGCGATGACACCGTCACAAAATTAGTTATCACCAAAGAAGAAATCGAAAAGCACGGGGATACTAATGTGACAGATATGCTGAATCGCCAGCCAGGCATCACGAACGGTAATCTCAACGGTCTACGCGGTTACACGCAATATCTGCTTGATGGTCAGTCACCACCTCGAAATTTTCGCTTAGAAGATCTCCAACTCAGTCAAATTGAGCGGATCGAAATTATTCGCTCGGCAATTGCCGAATTCAGCACACAGGGAATAGGCGGCACAATCAATATTGTACTCAAGCGACATGTCAGGGCTGCCAACCGAAAACTACAACTTGCGCTCACGCACCAAGATGAATCTGGATTTTCCCAGCGAATCAATCTCAGCGTCGCTGATAAATTCGATGATATGTCTTATGACATCTACGCGTTCACATCAAAAATGCGATTTGCTAGATTGAGTTTGATAGATTTTGAAAAAGAAGACTATAAAGAGGGCTTCCCCTCATTTCAAACACTTCACCGTCAAACTGCAAGCGATAACTTGATCTACGGCCTCAATCCTAGTTTCAATTGGAAATTGACTGATGAAGACAGCCTCGCATTAAAGGCAAGGATCACGGAATTCACATCGAATTCGGGAACCCAAGGAAAGCGTCAGTCTTACGATGGTCCTACAAACTCAATGCAACACGAAGATGAACAAAGCACCTAGAAACCCAGCGTTCAATATCTGGAAGCATCTTGGATAAAACAGCTTGGGGAAAAAACCAAGCTCACTAACAATTTTAGCGTCTATCGAGCATCAATCAATTCCAAAAGTCGAACGATTATTTCAAATCCTCAGCACCAAAGCTTGCAAAGGACTTTTGGAGTTGTGGAGAATCACAAGAACCTGCTTTGGAACGGCAATTTTAACCATGATGTCAGTTCTACTCGAACCTTTAAGTCCGGCTGGAGTCTAGAATCGCGCGACTCCATTTCGCTCGAATCCCAAGAAATGTTATCGACGTCTCAAACAAAGATTCGAACTCAAAATGTGGCACTCTTCGCACAAGAAGAATGGAATGCGTCTGAAATTTGGTCACACTATCTCGGTCTACGTTGGGAAGGCTTTCGATCAGATCTCGATAGTGAGCAACGCCATCAAATAAAAAATACAGCCTCCGTCTTCAGTCCCATTGTGCAAACGCGTTGGAAAAATCCAAACAATAAAGGAAATCAATTTCGACTAGCTCTAGCGCGAACTTTCAAGAACCCTGAGGCAAGTCAAATGATCACGACAACGCTACCACATTTCAACAACGACCTAACATCTCCAAACACCGTCGGCAATCCCAATTTAAGGCCAGAAATTGCTTGGGGACTCGATGGTGCATTCGAACATTTCGGCGAAGACAACTTCAATTATTCGATCAGCTACTACGTAAAAAAAGTCAACCATCTATTACGAAATCGACTGTTCCAAAACAATGGTTTATGGCTGGAACAGACCATCAATGACGGTAACGCATTAGCACAAGGTTTGGTTTTCGATACCAACTTTCCAATTTCCGTCATATTAAAAAATGCACCCGACATGAATGTAAAGGCCAATATGTCACGGAATTGGTCGACAGCTCACAATGTCTCGGGTCCCAACAATCGTTTTGCTGAGCAAGCAAAATTTAATGCCAATCTCAGTTTGGATTATAAGATCAATGATGCGTGGAAAATGGGTGGCAACTATGGCATCGTATCGGGCGGGCCACTACGTGTCGCGCAAGATCGAATCAATTTAGTGCAAGTACGACGCGCTACTACTGCTTACGTGCATTGGGCAATTAACAAGGAAAGCACGCTACGAATGTCGGCATCGAACCTACTTCTAGAACCAGTTCGAACTCAAAGCAGCATCTTCAATCAACAAGGAAAAACCACTGTGCGCAGCAACAGCCGTGGCGTATTATTTACAAGTGTGAACTTCGAGATTAAATTTTAATTCAAGTAAGCGCAGCAATTTATGCATCTTATTGCGCATCTAGCGCAAACTTCAACCAACAAGCATCGCTTGTAAAACTCCTTGTGAATCAAACGCAGCTCGGCGCAATCGATCACTCACACCTTGCCATTCGCTGGAAAGTGGCAAGGCCTCAACCAAAATAATATCGGCATCCACATGATCAAGTTCACGTAGATCAGCGTACAAGTCGTGCGCATACGAAACAGGGTCATTATTCAATTGACGCCAGGCTTGCAAGCCGCTGGTTTCCNNTTTCACGATGTGCTTCGTAAGCCATGATGGCGACTCGTTTTCCGGCCGCAAGTAATTGTGCAATCGTATTGTCCAAAGCATCAACTGCGACCAAAGCAACTGGCGTGCTTGGTGCGTAGTGCGCCTCCAAAGTGCCAGATGCGCGCGGTGCGGCTTGATCCGGCGCATTCACAGACATGCCCAACACTTGTTCCAATTGCGTCGCGGTGATATGGCCGGGGCGTAATAACACTGGGCCATGCGTGGCCAAACGACTCATATCAACGATAGTCGATTCTATGCCGACATCGCTTTGTCCCCCATCGAGTACCGCTGCGATCATGCCATTCGCCACTTCTTCGGGAAATTCTTCCAAGACGTGTTCTGCTTTGGTGGGACTGACATGACCGAATTTATTTGCCGATGGCGCAGCGACACCGCCCTTGCCATCCTTAAAGGCGCGCAATAGAGCTTGAGCGACGGGATGCGATGGACAACGGATGCCGATGGAATCCTGACCGCCAGAAACCGCATCGGGAATATGCTCGGCACGTTTCAAAATCAAGGTCAAAGGTCCGGGCCAAAATGCGTCGATCAGTACTTGTGCTGGCGCTGGAATCTCTTTGACCCAATACGAAATATCCGCTTCGGGAGCAACATGCACAATCACTGGATGATTCGAGGGGCGGCCTTTGGCTTTATAAATATTCGCGACTGCATCGACGTTTTCAGCATCCGCACCAAGGCCGTATACCGTTTCCGTCGGAAAGCCAACCAGTGCACCTTGCTCTAAGGCGCGTGCAGCGGCAAGGATTTGTTCAGAAGAATTCAATCTCAACCTCGGTCTTGATCAAACAGCGATGCCAAGGATTTCACAAGCCTGACGCATCTCGTCTTGTGCTTGTTCCAAACTTGGTGCAATAAAAGTGATGTGTCCCATTTTACGGGCACGACGTGCTTCTGCCTTGCCGTATAAATGCAAATGCGCTGATGGTAAGGCTAAGACTTTATCCCAAGCGGGTTGACGTTCAGTATTTTGTTCAACATCGTCAAACCAAATATCACCAAGAATATTCAACATGACGCAAGGTGAATGCTGACGCACATCGCCTAAAGGCAAACGTGCCATCGCTCTGACTTGCTGAGCGAATTGACTGGTCACGCAAGCATCAATTGTGTAATGCCCACTATTATGTGGACGTGGTGCCATTTCATTGACGACGACGGAACCGTCTTGCAAGACAAAAAATTCTATGCAGAGTACGCCAACATAATTGATATCCGCGATCAATTTCAATGCGGCGTTTTGGGTTTTTAATGCAGCTTCGGCAGAAACATGCGGACTAGGTACCGTGGTCGTAAACAAGATGCCATCACGATGTACGTTTTCTGCAATCGGATAAACGACTGCCTGGCCATCCGCGCCACGTGCTACCAATACAGAAATCTCATAGGCGAGTGGGAGCATTTTTTCTAACACACAAACGACACCCTTGAGATTGGCAAATGCCGTGCGTAATTCTTCCATCGACTTCACACGAACTTGACCTTTGCCGTCATAGCCCATGCGCGCTGTTTTCAAAATCCCCGGGAATAAATCGGCACCGACTTTTTCCAAATCATCCGAGGTACGCAAGACCGCATGCGGTGCGGGCAAGATCCCCGTTTGTGGTGCGCAACGTGTGAAAAATGTTTTCTCTTCGATGCGATCTTGCGCGATTGACACACAAGCTGCACTCGGCGCGACAAAGCCGGTTTCCGCCAGCTTAGCCAAACTTGCTGCGGGGACGTTTTCAAACTCGGTCGTGAACGAAGAACAAGCATCGGCGAGTTGCTGCAAGCCAGCCGCATCATCATAAGCTGCTTGAATATGAGCATCAGCTGCGTGTGCCGCTGGACTACCAGCTTCTGGTTCCAGCACCATTACTTTAAATCCCAAAGCCTGCGCTTCGTGCACAAACATACGTCCTAATTGTCCACCGCCGACCATGCCTAACATGCTGGACTTAGTATTCGGAAATTGCGGAGAGTTATTGATTGATGAAGAGGACATCGTTGGATTTTCCATACTAGTGCGCTACAAATTAAATGCGATTTAAAACGAATAAGACTGACACAAAAAAGTATCTGGTAGGGTGCGCCGTGCGCACCATCGTCAATCAAAAACTAAAATAAAACGGTGCGCATGGCGCACCCTACTTTATTTGCCAAAGTCCTGAAAAATACGAACTCTGAAAAAACATCAAAAGCGCTTGCCGCAGTACTACAAAGGCAAATGCATATCCCGCGCAACTTGTGTTTGCTTCACGCGGAAAGCTTCCAACTTCGCTGCCATCGCATCATCGGTCGTCGCCAACATCGCAATCGCGGCTAAAGCCGCATTACCCGCACCCGCTTCACCAATTGCAAAGGTGTTGACCGGTACGCCTTTCGGCATTTGCACGATAGACAGCAATGAATCTTCGCCACGCAAATACTTAGATGGCACGGGCACACCAAATACCGGAACAATGGTTTTCGCGGCAATCATGCCTGGCAAATGCGCAGCACCGCCAGCACCAGCGATGATGCCGCGTATGCCGCGACTGCGCGCTGTTTCAGCATAGGTGAACATTTCATCTGGCATACGATGTGCAGACACGACCTTCGCTTCGAAAGGGATGCCGAATTCTTTCAGCATATTCACTGCATGTTGCATCACATCCCAATCGGATGAGGAACCCATCACGACACCGATGATCGGCGCTGCATTTAATGTTGCGTCGCTCATATTACGCCTTCAAACTTTCACCAGTTAAACGTTCCAACGCTTCACGGTATTTCGCTGCCGTTTTTTGTACGACTTCATCCGGCAAGGTCGGTGCTGGTGCGGTTTTATTCCAAGTCGTAATCGTTTCTAAATAATCACGTACGAATTGCTTATCAAACGATGGTGGCGAAATGCCTGTCGCATAAGAGTCTGCTGGCCAAAAACGTGATGAGTCTGCTGTCAAGACTTCATCCCTCAAGTGCAATACGCCATTGTCATCGAGACCGAATTCAAACTTCGTATCGGCAATGATGATGCCGCGTGTCGCTGCGTAGTTTGCTGCTTCGGTGTAGAGTTGAATACTGATGTCGCGCATCTTGGCAGCGAGTTCTGCACCTATACGATTTTCCATGTCAGCAAAGCTGATGTTCTCATCATGCTCACCCATTTCAGCTTTTGCCGCTGGTGTGAAAATCGGTGCGTCTAATTTAGCGGCTTGAGGCAAACCCGCTGGCAATTGGATGCCGCAGATTGCGCCTGTGCCTTGATAATCTTTCCAACCTGAACCGATAATGTAGCCACGAACTACCGCTTCAACCATAATAGGTTTCAAACGCTTGGCGACCACTGCGCGACCACGCACTTGTTCAGCTTCGTCAGCCGCTACGACAGATACTGGATCAATGCCGGTCAAATGATTTGGCACCACATGACCGAGTTTTTCAAACCAGAAGTTAGCCATTTGATTGAGCACACGACCTTTATCAGGAATGGCTTCATTCATGATCACGTCAAATGCGGACAAGCGGTCACTTGTCACGATCAACAGTTTATCTTCGCCAACGGCATAGTTATCACGGACTTTGCCACGACCTAACAGTGGTAGCGAATGTAAAGTGGAGTTTATTTGCGTAGTCATAATGTGGTCTCAAAAAAAATGCTGAAGGGAGATTCATCAGTTCTTCATCAATACGTTAGCCGTATCAATAAACAAGCTTTGAATCTCCCTGCGAGGCGCACCACGCGCCCGGTTTACTTCGATCTAAAAAACACTTATTTCACAAGCTGCGCCAAAGCACCAGACTTGTATTGCTCTGCAACTTTTTCCAAAGTCAAAGGCTTGATCTTTGCCGCTTGACCTTCGCAACCAAATGCCAAGAAACGTGCTTTACAAACCAATTTCGCTGCTTCGCGTGCTGGTTTCAAATAATCACGTGGATCAAACTTGCTTGGATTTTCAAACATGTAACGACGAATAGCTGCGGTCATCGCCAAACGAATGTCCGTATCGATATTGATTTTACGGACGCCGTTTTGAATACCAATGACGATCTCTTCAACTGGCACGCCATAAGTTTCTTTCATGTCGCCACCGAATTGACGAATTTCTTCGAGCAATTCTTGTGGTACAGAAGACGAACCGTGCATCACCAAATGCGTGTTCGGAATACGTGTATGGATTTCTTTGATGCGATCAATCGCCAAGATATCACCGGTAGGCTTACGAGAGAATTTATACGCGCCGTGGGAAGTACCAATCGCAATCGCCAAAGCGTCGCACTGTGTTTGCTTAACGAAGTCAGCTGCTTGCGCAACGTCAGTCAACAACTGTTCACGTGTCATCTTGCCGTCTGCACCGTGACCGTCTTCTTTGTCGCCCATCATGGTTTCCAAAGAACCCAATACGCCCAATTCCGCCTCAACCGTTACACCGATAGAGTGGGAGAACTTCACCACTTCTTTGGACACTGCAACGTTGTATTCATAACTAGCGACAGACTTACCGTCTTCCATCAAGGAACCGTCCATCATCACGGATGTGAAACCAGACTTAATCGCTGCCATACAAACTGCAGGAGATTGGCCGTGATCTTGATGCATCACCACAGGAATATGCGGATATGCTTCTACCGCTGCAGAAATCAAATGACGCAAGAAAGCTTCACCAGCGTACTTACGCGCACCAGCAGAAGCTTGCATAATCACGGGCGCGCCGACTTCATTGGCTGCTTCCATGATCGCTGTAACTTGTTCCAAATTATTGACATTAAACGCTGGAATGCCATAGCTGTTTTCAGCTGCATGGTCCAACAATTGACGCATAGATACGAGAGACATAGTTTTTACTCCAAATAAAAAAATCTTCAGTCGAAATGCTGATTAAGCTACTGCGCGACCACATTTTGAATTGGCGATGCTCGCTGTACTCAAGTACAGCTGCGCTTCTCAATCCAAACTGTGACCGCTCGCTACGCTTACTCAGCACTTCTTTAAGCTTGTGGCTTTGAGACTTTGCTTAATTTTCCAGCGGCACACTATTAAGTGCCGATAAAAATTGAATTTTGTTCGTTACTCTTCTGATTCGGCATCACTAAGAAACTGAATTTTAGGGATGCAGTGCAAGGCGCAAAGCACAGCAATACACTAGTATTGCGAGCATTTGCAACGCCGCAATGCGCCCTACAATTCAGTTTATTCGCCGATCTTTACTATTCGCATTGCGTTCGTGCCACCCACTTTACCCATTTGCTCACCCCATGTCGCCACGATTAAATCACCTTTTTTAACCGCGCCTTTATCGAGCAAAACATTTTCTGCTTCTTTCAAAACCGAGTCACGATCAGGGTTGTACGGCAGCTTAAAAGTTTGCACATTGCGGTACAAAGCCGCCTTACGCATCGTTGCCACACTTGGCGTCAAGGCAAACAAAGGCACGTCAATACTTTGACGGCTCATCCACAATGCGGTCGAACCAGATTCAGTCAACGCCGCGATTGCTTGCACGCGCAAATGGTGCGCTGTGAACAAAGCACCGTAGGCAATGGATTGATCGATACGCGTGAATTGCAAATTCAAAAAGTCGGCATCCAATTTGCACTCTTGGAACTTCTCAGCTTCCAAGCAAATCGCTGCCATGGTTTCTACCGTTTCAATCGGATATTTGCCGGACGCTGTTTCTGCCGACAACATGACCGCATCGGTACCATCCAAAACCGCATTCGCGACGTCCGAAACTTCAGCACGGGTTGGCACAGCGTTTACAATCATGGACTCCATCATTTGAGTCGCCGTAATTGCCAATTTATTCGATGCACGCGCCATTTTGATCATGCGTTTTTGCAAAGCAGGAACCGCGGCATTGCCGACTTCAACTGCTAAGTCACCACGCGCGACCATGATGCCATCAGAAGCATCGAGAATTTCTTGCAAAACGGGGATCGCTTCCGCACGTTCGATCTTCGCGATCATCATCGGTTTATGGTTATACGGCTCACCCGCGATATTCGCGAGTTGGCGCGCCATTTCCATATCCGTAGAATTTTTCGGAAAAGAGATCGCCAGATAATCCGCTTGGAAAGACATCGCTGTTTTGATGTCTTCCATATCTTTCGCTGTCAACGCTGGTGCGGTTAAGCCACCGCCTTGACGATTGATACCCTTGTTATTCGATAACTCACCGCCAATTTTCACTGTGGTATGAATTTCATTTCCAATGACTTTATCAACGATCAACACTATTAGACCGTCATTCAATAACAAGACGTCCTTTGGTTTCACATCGCGCGGCAAGGCTTTGTAATCTAAACCAACGCGCTCTTGATTACCCAAGGTGCAATCCGCATCGAGAATAAACTTATCGCCATTTTCGATTTGAATCTTGCTGTTTTCAAACTTGCCAATACGGATTTTAGGACCTTGCATGTCCGCCATAATCGCGATTTCGATGCCGCAGACTTCCGCTGCTTTACGTACCATTGCAGCGCGATCAATGTGGTCTTGTGCTTTGCCGTGTGAGAAGTTCAAACGAACTACATTCACACCAGCCTTTAACATACTCACTAAGGTATCCAGATCATTGGATGCCGGGCCTACTGTCGCTACAATTTTGGTTCCGCGTAACATTGAATCTCCTGATGGATAATTTTTACAAGGTCGGGCTTAAACTAAAAATCTTTCTTACCGCTGAGGCGCAGATTACTGCGCAGCTCTTTGCAACAAAATTTCTACCGCTGGCAAAGTTTTGCCTTCCAAGAATTCGAGGAAAGCGCCGCCACCAGTCGAGATATAACCAATTTTTTCTGTGATGTTGTACTTGGCAATTGCCGCTAAAGTATCGCCACCGCCAGCAATTGAGAAACCCTTGGAATCAGCGATGGCTTCAGCCAAAACTTTAGTACCATTGCCGAATTGATCGAACTCAAACACACCAACTGGTCCGTTCCAAACGATGGTGCCAGCTTGACGAATTTGCGCTGCTAAAACCTGTGCTGTTTCTGGGCCGATATCCAAAATCATGTCGTCGTCTTGTACATCGGCAACTGCTTTAACTGTCGCGACAGCTGTTGGAGAAAACTCTTTAGCACAAACGACATCCGTCGGGATAGGCACGATCGCGCCGCGCGCAGCCATCATGTCCATGATCGCTTTTGCTTCACTTACCAGATCCGCTTCAGCCAAAGATTTACCGATCTTCAAACCCGCTGCCAACATGAAAGTATTCGCGATACCGCCGCCGACGATCAATTGATCGACTTTTTCTGCGAGGGATTTCAAGATGGTCAATTTACTGGAAACTTTTGAGCCAGCCACAATCGCCGCCAAAGGACGTGCAGGATGGCCAAGTGCTTTGCCTAAAGCATCCAGTTCAGCAGAGAGCAAAGGACCAGCACAAACGATAGGTGCATATTTCGCGATGCCATGAGTTGTTGCCTCAGCGGGATGCGCAGTACCGAAGGCATCATTCACGTAAATGTCGCACAGCTTTGCCATTTTTTGCGCGAGCGCGTCATCGTTCTTTTTCTCGCCTTTGTTGACACGGCAGTTTTCCAACAAGACGACCTGACCTGCAGCAACTTCGACGCCATCAACCCAGTTTTGTTTGAGTTCAACTGTCACGCCTAACAATTCAGACAAGCGTTTAGCAACTGGTGCCAAAGAATCTTCCAGCTTAAATTCACCTTCAGTCGGACGGCCCAAGTGTGATGTGACCATCACAGCAGCACCCGCTTTTAAAGCTTGTTGAATCGCTGGCACCGAGGCGCGGATACGTGTGTCTTCGGTGATATTGCCGGCATCATCTTGCGGAACGTTCAAATCTGCACGAATAAAGACACGTTGACCTTGGAGTTTATTAGCAGCGATGAGATCGCTCAGACGATTAAATTGCATAGCAGGACCAGTTAAGATGAGAAGGAATTAAATCGAGATGTGAAATTCCGAATCCCCTATACCGCTTACACTTCACACAACAAACTTCGGTGTTGGCAAATTAGGAATTTAGGGATTTCGTAAATTAATCGCGTATTTTACCAAATCAGCGGCCCGAATCACGATTTTTCTCGTCACTCTAGTATTTTATGCAAGATATAGATTTGTCTCTCGGATCAAAAATAGAGGCGGATCAGAGTAAATACACTCATGCCAAAAATAATAGTTAGGAGCATATCTTTTTTCCAGAGATAAAATAGTGAGGCCGCGATTCCCGCTATTAGCTTGGGATTATGCCAACTGGTAACAATTTGATTATCGTTAATAAAAAAATCCGGCACAACAATCGCTGCTAATGCGCAACTTGGCGCATATCGCAATGCTTCTTGCACACGCTTAGGTAAATTAATGTGATGCCCAACCACCCAAAACGCACTACGGTCGATGACTGTTGCGACCGTTAATAACACAATCACAATCCAAATTTCTAAATCACTCATCGTGTTTCTCCTGTTGCTTTAGCTCGGCAGCACTAGACTCAGGCGTAACAGCGACATCCATATGCTCTTCTATCCACATCGAAACTGCCATACCAATCAGCACCGCAAGCAACAAACCTAGTTTATACGGCAAATCATGGGCAGCAACCGCAACTGCACCGGCAACGACCACACCTATAAAGCCAGGGCGATTACGCATTAATGGCAACAAAATGCAAAGAATCGCCAAAGTACCTGCAAAGCCCAGGCCCCAATGCGTCGGCACTTGGCTACCTGCCAAGATTCCTAAAATGGAACCGACCTGCCAAACTATCCAATTGGGCACCACTAAGCCATGCAAATACAGCACTTGATCGCGCTCTTCTGCTGGTGTTTGCCACATAGTTGGAAACCTTTGCATGAACAAAGCAACGGTTAAATCACCAGTCAAAAATCCTAATAAAGTACGACGCAACCAAGGAAGATGCGCAAAGCGTGGCGCGATCAATGCCGACATAATCAAAAAGCGCAAGTTGACAATTAATGCGGTAGCGAATATCACCCAAATCGGCGCATTCGCAACGATCAGTGGCAATGCTGCTAATTGCGCAGAACCAGCAAACACCAGCAAAGTCATACCGAGCGCTTGCGGCAAACTCAAACCAGCCTTGATCATCGCAACACCAACTACCATGCCCCAAGCACCCATACCAAACAAGGATGGTGCACAAGCCCTAAAACCTTCACGGTAAATAGGTGAATTCCAATCTTTTAACATAATAAGAAACGCAAATGCGGCTGAAGAAAAACAGTGGGGAGCGAATAATTGCAGGCAAACGCTGCAAGGTCGATATTGTAACGCGATGGACAAATGCTTGCCCAAACTCAAAGCAAATCAAACTGCAGCAGCCAATCGCTCAACGCAAACCGGATGAAATCCTTTAAAATCATGCGCTAAAGTAAATTCACTCATTGAGGAGCAAAACATGTCTAATAAGCCATCAACACCTGCTGTCGAATTGCAAGCTAGCGACTTACCAGCACACTGCCCGAATCCTGCAATGCCTCTATGGTCTTCGCATCCACGCGTTTACTTGGATTTATCGCATGGCGATTCCGCAACATGTTCCTACTGCGGCACGGTTTATAAGTTAGCACCAGGAACTGTATTAAAAGCACATTAATTTGCGGCGAACCTAACATCAAGCGCCCCACAGAAAGTATCCATGCCCGCCAAGAAGCAGCTCAATGGTAGTGCCGATGAAGTCGAAATCGCCTTCTACGATGCAATAGCACGCGGCGATCTCGACGGCATGATGGCGCTCTGGGCAGAAGATGAAGAAATTGTCTGCGTGCATCCAAATTCGCCTCGTTTAATCGGCCATGCGGATATCCGCGCCTCATGGGAAGCGATCTTTGAAAACGGTAGTGTGCATATTCATACGCGTCAATTGCACACGATGCATAATTTGCTGACAGCCGTGCATAGCTTGATCGAGGAATTCCACCCGAAAGATCAGATTGCCCAAGACGTGCACATCATTGCGACCAATGTGTATGTCAAAACTCCGCGCGGCTGGCGCATTGCGACACATCACGCTTCTGTTGCTGCCGGGCCCGCACCTGTCGATCTATCCAAAGGCGACGTTTTACACTAATGCATTATTCTTCCCCTTGGTGGCTGACTGGCGGCCATGCCCAAACAATTTATCCAGCGACCTTAATGCAAAAACCTGAAGTCGCACTCAGGCGCGAACGCTGGATCACACCAGACCAAGATTTTGTCGACGTCGATTTTTTGGATGGTGAAGCCGGCAAACCTTTTCTGGTCTTATTCCATGGCTTAGAAGGTTCCAGCAATAGCCACTACGCACGTGCTTTGATGCACAAACTCAAAGGACTAGGCTGGTCGGGTGCAGTGCCCCACTTTCGCGGCTGCTCAGGCGAGCCAAATCAAGCACCGCGCTTTTATCACTCTGGCGATGCGCAAGAAATCAACTGGATCATCCGTCGCTTACA
>DLGN01000399.1:3485-8896 GCA_002482715.1 Oxalobacteraceae bacterium UBA7693 | reverse complement strand
AACTTAATGTTGTAATCACCATCATCTGTACCTGGACGGAATTTTACTTCCTTGACCAAAATAACCTTTTGCTTCAGTTTGGCTTCGTGCGCCTTCTTCTGCTCTTGGTACTTAAATTTGCCGTAATCCATCAATCGGCAAACAGGTGGCTGCGCCGTCGGCGCGATTTCCACCAAATCTACTTCGGCCTCTTCGGCTAAGCGAAATGCTTCACTTAATTTAACAATGCCTAAAGGCTCGTTCTCAACGCCGGACAGACGCACTTCTATCGCTGTAATCTCGCCGTTGATGCGATGTGACTTATCGGTAGCTATCTTAGTTTCCTTCAAAAATTTAAATAAACAGGCTGTGTTTTTTTTGCGGGCAAAAGCTGGTTAAGCCTTGGTTTCCAAGTCGTTTTTGAGGCGATCCAAGAAGGCTTCCTGAGTCATTACACCCAAGTCCAGATTACCGCGCGTACGCACAGCCACTGTATTTGCATCCCGTTCTTTATCACCGATTACGATGATATAAGGCAATTTTTGCATGGAATGTTCGCGTATTTTATAGGTAATCTTCTCATTACGCAAATCTGTATGCACTCTAAAGCCTTGTTTTTTCAGGTTTTCTGCGACAGATTTGGCATATTCGGCCTGAGATTCAGAAATATTCAAGACCGCAACTTGCACTGGAGCTAACCAAGTTGGCAAAGCGCCAGCATGATTTTCGATCAAAATACCAATAAATCTTTCCATCGAACCAACAATCGCACGATGCAACATCACTGGCACTTTGCGCGAATTATCATCCGATACATATTCCGCACTCAAGCGACCAGGCATAGAAAAATCGACCTGCATAGTACCGACTTGCCATGGGCGACCCAGACTATCTTTCAAATGGTATTCAATTTTCGGGCCATAGAAAGCGCCTTCACCCGGCAACTCCTCCCAAGTCATTCCGCAGTTACGCAAAGCCGCGCGCAAGGTATCTTCAGCCTTATCCCAAATTTCTTCAGAGCCGATACGATTTTCAGGGCGCAATGCCAATTTGATTTGAATATTTTCAAAACCGAAGTCGTCGTACACCTTCATCGCCTGCGGATGAAAAGCCATCACTTCATCTTGAATTTGATCTTCGGTACAGAAGATATGCCCGTCATCTTGTGTGAAGCCGCGCACACGCATGATACCGTGCAAGGCGCCAGACGGTTCATTACGATGGCATTGACCGAATTCACCATAACGCAAAGGCAATTCACGATAGCTGCGCATATTCGAATTAAAGATCTGCACATGACCAGGGCAATTCATCGGTTTTAGAGCGTAGTTGCGATTTTCAGATTCTGTACTGAACATGTTCTCGCGATAGTTCTCCCAGTGTCCAGTTTTCTCCCACAAAGTGCGATCCAAAATCTGCGGCGCCTTCACTTCTTGATAGCCGCAATCTTGGTAAACCTTACGCATGTATTGCTCAACTTGCTGCCAAATCGTCCATCCCTTTGGATGCCAGAAAATCAGACCAGGAGCTTCATCCTGGAAGTGGAACAAATCTAAAGTTTTGCCTAATTTACGATGATCGCGTTTTTCTGCTTCTTCCAGCATATGCAGGTATTGCTCTTGATCTTCTTTCTTCGCAAATGCTGTGCCGTACACACGTTGCAGCATTTCGTTTTTAGAGTCGCCACGCCAATAAGCGCCCGCCAACTTCATCAACTTAAATACTTTTAGCTTGCCAGTCGACGGTACGTGCGGCCCACGACACAAATCAGTAAAGTTACCTTCAGTGTAAAGCGACACATCCTGATCCGCAGGGATCGATTCAATGATTTCAGCCTTGTAAGCTTCACCGATGGACTTAAAGTAAGCAACAGCCTCGTCACGCGGCAAGACTTTGCGCGTGACTGGCTCATCTTTCTTCGCCAATTCAGTCATTTTCTTTTCAATCGCCGCCAGGTCATCCGGTGTAAACGGGCGCTTGTATGAGAAATCATAGTAAAAACCATTTTCGATCACAGGACCAATAGTCACTTGTGCATCTGGGAATAATTCTTTAACGGCATATGCCAACAAATGCGCTGTCGAGTGACGAATCACTTCCAAACCATCGGCGTCTTTATCTGTAACGATCGCCAAATCCGCATCAGCTTCAATCAGATGTGAGGTATCGACTNNATCGACCTTACCAGCCAGTGCAGCCTTCGCTAAACCCGTACCGATACTGGCAGCAACTTGCGCCACTGTGACAGCGGACTCGAATTGTCGTTGCGAACCATCGGGCAATCGAATTGAAATCATATTCATCTCCATACGGGCCTAAGCCAAAAAGTTACTAGTTTAAAATTGGAACAAATCTTTAGACGAAAAAAAACGCGGACTAGCCGCGTTTCTTTTATCGTACCTGAAGACGAAAAAACACCTCGACTAGCGTCGCTCACAATGGAATGTGATCGTAGTTCGCGGTGTCATAACCATGATGCCTTTCTCGCTCTTACAAAGTACTACATTTTTACTAAATTCTGGTGGGCGGTGCAGAATTCGAATCTGCGACCCCTTGGATGTCGACCAAGTATTCTAACCAGCTGAACTAACCGCCCGAAGAGCCGAGACTATAGCAAACATCGCCGCAATCGTAAAGTGCTTTTTAGTGCTTTTGCACAAAACCAAACTCGAGGCTCGATGCATTGATCTCCAAACGGGACTTAGAATCCATCATCTCAGCTCCACCTTTACCTGCCTTGCACACATAAATCCCTTACAATGCGACATCTATCACACGACACCATTTGCACATGCCTCACGATTCGCACATTCATAAGAAGCAAGATACGCAAGACAAAAGCGCGCATTTGCATGCACATAGACATGGTGATGCAGAACATCAACATTACTTTGCTGATCGCAGTCAATCAATATTGGCATGGGCATTAGGCTTAACCTTATTTTTTGCTGGTGTCGAAGTTGTATTCGGTTTTTTATCCAATTCTTTGGCTTTAATATCTGATGCAGGTCATATGGTGACCGATTCAGCCGCACTTGGACTCGCACTTCTTGCACAATTAATCGCTAAGCGACCACCAACAGCAAGACACACCTTCGGTTTCGGTCGCTCAGAAGCACTAGCGGCTTTTGTTAATGGCCTAGTCATGCTAGGCGTAGTCGCCTGGATCAGCTTTGAGGCCTTACAAAGACTTGCATCGCCTGAGAAAGTACAAGGCGGCATCGTCATGATCGTTGCTGCAATTGGTTTGGCAATCAATATCATTGTCGCCTGGGTTTTATCGCACGACAAAGAAAGCATGAATACACGTGCGGCATTAATTCATGTCATGGGTGATTTATTAGGATCGCTAGCCGCCATCATTTCTGGTGCCATTATTTATTACACAGGCTGGATGCCAATCGATCCTATATTATCAATTTTCGTATCTCTACTTATTTTAAAATCGACGATCAGTGTACTCAAAGAATCCTTCCATTTCCTCATGAAAGGTGTACCACATCAGATCAATTACATACAAATCGGTAACGACCTAGAAGCAACGCCAGGTGTTGCTTCGGTCCATGACTTACATGTTTGGGATATGTCGCCTGGTCAACCAGCGCTCATCGGACACCTAGAGATTGATGATCTAAGCGCCTGGCCGCGAATTTTAGAGAGCATTAAGAAGATGCTGCTGGAAAAACATGGTATCGACCACATCACTTTGCAAGCCGAGGTTTTGCGAGATGACGAGTTCGGCACAGACACATAGCGACATTTCAATCATCTTCACGCAGCATCCAAGCCTTAAGTCCATTAACCCAAATTGGCGCCTGCAATTTGTAGTTAACTCGCAAAATTGCAGCACGTTGATACAAAATCTCAAAGTCAATTTCGGGCGCAGTCTTAAACGCAATCGCGACAACATTGGCGTCATGCACTTCTGGAAGCCAAACCACCACATCAAAAAAGCGCTGCATTGCTTCGATATTTTTTCTACGCTGCACATCGTTGGCGAATAAATTCACCGTCATCATACCTTCCGAAGTCAAACAAGCTGCGCAAGCTTCGTAAAATTCAGGGCTATCTAATACCGGCCCTTCTGCCTCTGCATCATACAAATCAACTTGAAGCACATCCATTTTTCCATGACGCACAGGATTTCGAACATAATCTAAAGCATCCATTTCAAACACCTGCAAGCGCTCATCGTTTTCAGGAAGTTTAAATTGTTCGCGACACATCTTAATCACCTTTGGATTCAAATCTACCGCAGTGACCAAAGAATCAGGAAAATTTCTATAACAAAATTTAGTCAGTGAGGCGGCGCCTAAACCCAGTTGCACAATATGTTTTGGCAGCATATTAAACAACATCCACAGATTCATTTGCTGCACGTATTCCAACTCAATTTGATCAGGAACGGCTAGTCGCATCGATCCTTGAATTGGCGCGCAACTCACATCAGCATTGATGTCGCTTGCCAAATGCAAGGAGCGCACGCCTCTAAATTCGGACACAAAAACATCTGGATGTTCATTCACAGATGTGCTCACTAGGTTTTTTCTTTTCATATTTACTCGGCAAATTTTTCGCGCCATGCACAGTCATGCGCATGATCATTCACCATACCAATTGCCTGCATATATGCATAAATTATCGTCGAACCGACAAACTTAAATCCGCGCTTCTTTAAATCTTTAGAAATCTGATCTGACAACGCCGTTGTAATAATCCGCTCACCACTATTAACAATGGGTTTACCGTCTACATACGCCCAAAGATAAGCATCCAGTCCACCACAATTCTCAAGTAGTTGCAAATACGCTTTCGCATTTGAAATCGCAGCCAGTATCTTCAATCGATTTCGAATAATTCCCGCATTTTGCATCAGGCTTTCCACTTTTGCGTCATCATAATTCGCAATTTTTCTAGCATCCCAAAAATCAAAAGCTAAACGATAATTTTCACGCTTATTTAGCACAGTCTCCCAACTTAAACCCGCCTGAGCCCCTTCTAAGTTAAGCATTTCAAACAAGCACAATTCGTCATGACAGGGAATTCCCCATTCATGGTCATGGTAGTGCAAATATAAAGGGTTAGCTGGGTTAGCCCATCCACAACGTTGCTTACTCATATATTTCCAATAGAGTCAAAATGAACCACAATCAAAAAATGAAACGATATCAATACATGTACTAGAAATGCATCCCGAATTCATACGCCTTTTCCCATTAGCTTATTATTTTTGTTTTTTAGATACGTTTGCAATCTACGACAAACAAGTTCGATTATACTTCTCACCGAATACTCATAAAAACGAAGAGTAAAATACTCTCAAGAATTCCGACGACGAATACAAAGGTCAAGCGATGTCAAAACAAAAAACAATCCAATTCACTAAGCTATTTGCTACCTTATTCATTGCGAGTTTAAGTGCTTGTGGAGGT
>DLGN01000399.1:0-3465 GCA_002482715.1 Oxalobacteraceae bacterium UBA7693 | reverse complement strand
GAATGGAGGCGGAAGTGACAATCTTAGCCTGTGTAATAATGGAACTGGTGCGTGCTCTGTAACTGGAAACAATAATTCTAATGGCAGCACTGGCAACTCCGGCAATGGAAGCTCAACAGGCTCGACGACAGAAATTGGCTTACCAACTACCTACGCAAATATTTGCACTCCAAGTGTCGAGAAAACTTGGGTTCGTGCTCACCTGCATGACGTCTATTATTGGTATAAACAAATTATCGAGGTACCCGTAGCCAATTACAGCACGCCTCAATCTTATTTCGATGCACTGCTTGTAAAGCCAAATGACCGCTTTAGTTTTACTGCGGACAAAGATGAAATCGATGGCTATTTTGAGGCGGGTGAAGATGTCAGCTTTGGCTATAAGCTAGTCAATCAAAGCAATAAACTTCGCGTTTCATTTGTTCAACCGAATTCTCCAGCCGACCTACAACAAATTAAACGTGGCGCTCAGATCGTTGGACTTAATGGCATCCCTATTGAGCAAGTTAGTTATGACAATCAAGTTGCCGCGCTTTATCCGACAAGTTCACAAACCATCACTAAATTCGAAATCAAAGACAATGGTGCGAGCACCACGCGTATAGTTGAGATGAAGGCCACAAAGGTTACAACAAAGCCAGTTTTACAAAACAAGATCATCACAACACAAGATAATCGTCGCCTCGGTTACCTTGTTTTTACCGACCATATTGCAACAGCATCCGACCCATTGGTTGAAAGCTTGCGCGAATTTAAACAGCAAGGAATTGACGACCTCGTTTTGGACTTAAGATACAACGGTGGTGGCTACATTTACATCGCCAATGAAGTGGCATCCATGATTGCAGGCACTAAAGCACAAGGTCGAGTATTTGAACAACTTCAATATAACGATAAGCATCCTGATTGGACCGCAGAAAGCAAATTTTTCTTCACCAATAAATCACGCTCAGGCCAAGATTTACCGCAATTAAATCTAAGCCGTGTTTTCGTACTAACAAGCGCACGCACATGCTCTGCTAGTGAATCCATCATCAATGGCTTAGCGCCGTTTGTTCAAGTGATAACCATAGGTGGCACCACTTGTGGCAAACCTTATGGATTCAGCCAGAAAGACAATTGTGGCACCGCTTACTTCGCGATCGAGTTTAGCGGCATAAATGATGCAGGAACAGGTGGGTATGTGAATGGATTTGCAGCAACATGCCCTGCAAGTGATGACTTAGAAAATGAATTAGGATCTTTAAACGAGCGTCTCTTAGCCAATGCTGCAAGCTATAGTAAATCGGGCGTTTGTGGTGCAAGTGGCTACGTTCCGGCACCATCATTTAGCATCAGTAGTAGTCGGATCATTGATATTGACCCACACCCACTGAGAAATAATCGCATTCGGAAGTAAAGAATCCTCTATTTTTTAAGGAAGCCCTCAAAATGAGGGCTTTTTTTTATTTCTCCGTAAGTTTTTGGCCTTACTTACGACTAATAATAAATTCCAACTTAGCAAAGATATCTATGCCTAAATTACTTTTTCAGCTATGCACGCTTTTCGTCGTGCTCGCTTTCAATACGAGCACTTTTGCCCAACAAATCAAGGCCACATCCAAACTCACTTTAATTGGCACAAGCTATAGCGGCAAAAAAATTGACTTACGCAACTTTGCAGGAAAGACCATATTAATAAGTTTTTATTCTGCTGGATGCAGCGTATGCGCGCGTGATCTAAAATTAATGCGAGAATTCTATCGAGATAACAGCAATAAGAATTTTGTTTTGATTGGTGTGAATCTTGACAAATCCAAGGCGGATTTCGATCTGTACACCCAGATAGTTTCCGCAAGCATTCCCAAAAACCAACAATTTCCCTTAATCTGGCGCGGAAATGCAGAGTCAATTGAAGGATTTGGGATCATGACCACAGACCCTACACATTATTTGATTGCAGCGGATGGAAGTTTAAGCTTAAAACGCGAAGGCACATTCAAAGCAGAAGACTGGGATAATTTATGGGAGTCCTTAAACCTATAAAAACAGTATTAAGGTCACATACACAACTAATCGCATGAATAACTTCATTACTCACTTTCATTCTCGCTTACGAGTATAAAAAAACCAGACTCCTTACGGAATCTGGTTTTTTATTATCGGCATCGGCCTTTCGTCTTCACAATGTAGCTTAGCTCGACGAAAACTCCATGCTCAATGCGCTTAATGCTTGATCGTAGAGGTATCTGCGGCTTCGGCTTTCGCTACCGCAGGAACTGCCATCTCCTCTTCAGTCAATGCTACTGGCTGACGCTCCAAAGCGATCTCTAACACTTTATCAATCCAACGTACCGGAATGATCTCTAACTTATTTTTCACGTTATCTGGAATTTCAGTTAAATCCTTTGCATTTTCTTCAGGGATTAAAACGGTCTTAATTCCACCGCGATGCGCTGCTAACAGTTTCTCTTTCAAACCACCGATTGGGAGCACTTCGCCACGTAGAGTAATTTCCCCTGTCATCGCAACATCAGCACGCACTGGGATTCCCGTAAAAATAGAAACCATCGCCGTCGTCATCGCGATACCCGCAGATGGGCCGTCTTTCGGTGTAGCACCTTCAGGTACATGAATGTGCACATCAGTTTTTTCAAACACATCTGCTTTAATACCTAAACGTGCTGCACGACTACGAACCACCGTGCGAGCGGCCTCAATCGATTCTTTCATCACATCACCAAGTGTACCAGTGCGGATAGTTGCACCCTTACCTGGCATTGAAACAGCCTCGATGGTCAACAAATCACCACCAACTTCTGTCCATGCCAAGCCAACAACTTGTCCAACTTGATTTTCTTTAGTTGCGACACCAAAATCATAACGACGGACGCCCAAAAACTTATCCAGATTTTTCGAAGAAATAGTGGCTTTCTTTTCACTTTTCTTCAACAACAACATCTTCACAACCTTACGACAAATCTTGGATATTTCACGTTCCAAAGAGCGCACACCAGCTTCACGCGTGTAATAACGAATGATGTCGCGGATCGCAGATTCAGAAACCGAAATCTCTTCTTCTTTCAATCCGTTATTTTTCACCTGTTTTGGCAATAAATAACGCAATGCAATACTAGCTTTTTCATCCTCTGTATAGCCAGATAAACGAATCACTTCCATGCGATCCAATAAAGGTGCAGGAATATTATATGAATTCGAAGTTGCCACAAACATGACGTCAGACAAATCAAAATCAACTTCGATGTAGTGATCAGAGAAAGTATGATTTTGTTCCGGATCTAAAACCTCCAACAGAGCGGATGATGGATCACCACGGAAATCGGCTCCCATCTTATCGACTTCATCTAACAGGAATAATGGATTACGCACACCTGCTTTCGATAAGCTTTGTAAAATCTTACCTGGCATAGAACCGATGTAAGTACGACGATGCCCTCGAATTTCCGCTTCATCACGCACGCCACC
>DLGN01000170.1 GCA_002482715.1 Oxalobacteraceae bacterium UBA7693 | reverse complement strand
AGATTATCGCTGGTTAATTGTTTTAAGTAGTAAAAATGAGCTGGATAGTAATTTAAAAATTGCTATCCACTTATTTGTAAAAGCCGTAGGGGTGTAGCTCAACTGGCAGAGCGTCGGTCTCCAAAACCGAAGGTCGTAAGTTCGATCCTTACCGCCCCTGCCACCATCAAGGCCAAAAGGCATCGAAAGTAAAAATCAGCATGTCTAACCAAACCGTTCAAACTGTCAGCACTTCTAATGATAAATATAAAATCATTTTGGCGGTGATTGCTGCCGTTGCTGGTGTCGTTGCATTTTATGTTCTCGCTGGTCAGGCGAAGTATGTGCGTTTAGGTGCTTTATTTGGTGGTCTCGCATTGGCTTTGGTGTTGGTCTTTATTTCCGAGACTGGCCGTGAGTTGGTGTTGTTTGCTAAGGAATCGACTCGCGAGGCGAAAAAAGTTGTATGGCCTACGCGTAAAGAGGCTGGACAGATGACTGCAGTGGTATTTGGATTCGTTTTAGTTATGGCGATTTTCCTTTTTACTACTGATAAAGTTCTTGAATATTTGATTATGAACGTAATTCTTGGGCTTAAATAATGAGCGAACAAACCTCAGAGAAGAATATAGACGGCGCGCCAGAGCAAGACTCTGGTGTTTCTGTCCCTAAGAGTGCAAAAAAATGGTATGCCGTGCATGCCTATTCTGGCATGGAGAAGAGTGTTCAGCGAGCATTGTTGGAGCGTATTGAACGCGCCGAGATGCAAGATATGTTTGGACAAATTCTCGTTCCGACCGAAGAAGTAATTGAAGTAAAAAATGGTAAGAAAAGTGTGACAGAGCGTCGTTTATTTCCAAGCTATGTGTTTGTAGAAATGGAAATGACTGATGACACTTGGCACTTGGTAAAAAATACGAGCAAAGTTACTGGCTTTATCGGTGGTAAATCAAATAAGCCAGCGCCAATTCCTCGTCATGAAATTGAGAAAGTTTTGCAGCAAGTTCAAGATGGTGTTGAAAAGCCAAGACCGAAAGTTTTATATGAGGTTGGTGAGGTAGTCAGAATTAAAGAAGGTCCATTTACAGATTTTAATGGCAATGTCGAAGAAGTCAATTACGGCAAGTCGAAAGTTAGAGTGAATGTCACTATCTTTGGTCGTGCAACTCCAGTTGATTTGGAGTTTGCTCAAGTTGAAAAAGTCTAAAGAATATATTTAGCGGTTCCACTTTTGTTCGTGTGCCGATAAAAAAGTAATAAGTAGTAAGCGGGGCTGGCACCGCGCAGCAATGTAAAGCTCAGTGAAAAAAAGCGAGGAGCCTCTTAATTGAAATTTTAATTAAAAGGCGCTACCACTCAACCATAGAAGGAGCCATCATGGCAAAGAAAATCATTGGTTTTATCAAGCTGCAAGTGCCAGCTGGTAAAGCAAATCCATCCCCACCAATCGGTCCAGCATTGGGTCAACGTGGTTTGAATATCATGGAATTCTGCAAAGCGTTTAACGCGCAGACTCAAGGTATGGAGCCAGGTATGCCAATTCCAGTTGTGATCACAGCATTTGCTGATAAGTCTTTCACATTCGTGATGAAGACGCCTCCAGCAACTTACATGATCAAAAAAGCAGCTGGTATTACTAAAGGTTCTGCTAAGCCGCATACAGACAAAGTTGGCAAAATCACTCGCGCGCAAGCCGAGGAAATCGCAACAGTTAAGCAAAAAGATTTGACTGCAGCTGATATGGAAGCAGCCGTGCGTACAATCGCAGGTTCTGCTCGTTCCATGGGCATCACGGTGGAGGGTCTGTAATGGCTAAGTTATCTAAAAAAGCAAAATTGCTGAAAACAAAAGTAGATCGTTTGAAGGTTTACCCATTTGATAACGCTATCGCGTTGATCAAAGAGTGCGCAACTGCAAAATTCAACGAATCTATCGACGTTTCTGTTCAACTCGGTGTTGATCCTAAGAAATCTGACCAAGTTGTTCGTGGCGCAGTTGTATTGCCGGCTGGTACAGGTAAGACAGTACGCGTAGCGGTATTCGCACAAGGCGCTAAAGCTGAAGAAGCTAAAGCAGCTGGTGCTGATATCGTTGGTATGGAAGATTTGGCTGAACGTATCAAAGCTGGCGACATGCCATTTGATATCGTGATCGCTTCACCAGACACAATGCGTATCGTTGGTACTTTGGGTCAAGTTTTGGGTCCACGTGGTTTGATGCCAAATCCAAAGGTTGGTACTGTGACTCCTGACGTTGCAACAGCAGTTAAAAATGCTAAAGCAGGTCAAGTGCAATACCGTACTGACAAGGCAGGTATCATCCACACAACAATCGGTCGTAAATCTTTCGCTGATGGCGATTTGAAATCGAACTTGTTGGCCTTGATCGAAGCATTGAACAAAGCTAAACCAGCAACAAGCAAAGGTGTTTACCTGCGTAAAATTTCCATCTCATCCACTATGGGTGCAGGTGTGCGCGTAGACCACATTAATTTGTCTGCTTAATTAAGAATCAAGTCCATTCATCTTTTATTTAGATGAATGGCGCATCTTTGGGCTGTTTGCTACTGCTTATTTCGGTAGGTGGTGGCGGGCAGAGTGTCAAAGACCGTTGGGCTTTTTAAATTCGTTTAGAAAGTTAATTGTTGAGAAGTGATTCTTGATGCCCAACGCAGATGGTGTACCCGAGCAAGTTTTGTAGTGACTACTGGTAATCCAGTGAAACTCCTAACTTCGGACGCCGTGTTCGAAACGATATGAGAGAAGTGCATCATTGTGGTGTGCAGACTGAATATCATTAATGGAGGTTGACCGTGAGTCTCAATCTGAATGACAAAAAGGCTGTTGTCGCTGAAGTCTCTGCAAAAGTAGCAAAAGCACAGACTATCGTCGTAGCCGAATACCGTGGCATACAGGTCGGTCATTTGACGCAATTGCGTGCGCAAGCACGTGCTCAAGGCGTATATATGCGCGTGTTGAAAAACACACTCGCACGTCGCGCTGTTGAGGGAACTGCATTTGCAAGCCTCGCTGACGAAATGACAGGTCCGTTGATCTATGCGATCTCGGAAGATGCTGTTGCTGCTGCTAAAGTCGTTAATGACTTTGCAAAAAGCAATGACAAGTTAGTCGTCAAGGCTGGTAACTACGCTGGTAAATCCTTGGATAAAGCTGGTGTTGTTGCGTTGGCAAGCATTCCTGCTCGTGAAGTATTGTTGGCGCAAGTGTTGGGTATGATGCAGGCTCCTGTATCAGCATTCGCACGTGCTTTGGCAGCACTCGCAGCAAAACAAGAATCTGGTTCACCAGCAGCACCGGCAGCAGAAGTTGCCGAAGCAGCAGCTGAATAAGATTTTTCGTCAAATACCGAATCATAGTAATTTAAATATTGGAGTTTCAAATGGCAATTAGCAAAGACGATATCCTGGAAGCCGTAGGCGCGATGTCCGTAATGGACTTGAACGACTTGGTTAAGGCATTCGAAGAAAAATTTGGCGTTTCCGCTGCTGCAATGTCAGCTGGTCCAGCTGCTGGTGCTGCTGCTGCTGCAGTTGAAGAACAAACAGAATTCAACGTAATTCTGGCTGAAGTTGGCGCGAACAAAGTTGGCGTGATTAAAGCAGTTCGTGAAATCACTGGCTTGGGCTTGAAAGAAGCTAAAGACTTAGTTGATGGCGCACCAAAAGCAGTTAAAGAAGCTGTTTCTAAAGCAGATGCTGACGCTGCTAAGAAGAAATTGGAAGAAGCTGGCGCGAAAGTTGACGTTAAGTAATTCTATGCTATACTGGCGGACTTTCGAGTTTGCCTAAGTCAAAGTAAGGAATCTTCTTGCAAGAGAAGGTTCCTCTTTGGCTTCTCTGTCGTTCTCACGGCAGAGATATTTGTAAGTTCGTTGAAATTTCCTAAGCCGAATCCCATAAGGTGAGGGCTGAGACTTGAGGTTTCTTGATGGTTTTTCTTGTAGTGTCATTTACCTGGAAAAAAGTTTTGAAATCTGAATTCTCCATCCTTCCTTGCCACTCACGGAGTGTCCATGCACTACTCATTTACTGAGAAGAAGCGCATTCGCAAATCTTTTGCGAAACGCGCTAACGTCCACCACGTTCCGTTCCTGCTGGCGACCCAGCTCGAGTCATATCATAGTTTTTTACAGCAAGACAAAGTTGCGTCTGCGCGTAAAAATGAAGGCCTTCAATCGGCCTTTACTTCGATATTTCCGATCGTGTCGCACAATGGGTTCGCTCGTTTAGAATTTCTATCCTACGTTTTAGGCGATCCAGCCTTTGACGTCAAGGAGTGTCAACTGCGCGGTTTGACATTTGCTTCCCCTTTACGTGCCAAAGTGCGTTTGGTGATTCTGGATAAAGAATCGCCAACCAAGCCTGTCGTTAAAGAAATGAAAGAGCAAGAAGTGTACATGGGCGAATTGCCGCTCATGACCAACACGGGTTCTTTCGTGATTAACGGTACTGAGCGCGTTATCGTATCTCAGTTGCACCGTTCGCCTGGTGTGTTCTTTGAACATGATCGCGGCAAGACGCATTCTTCCGGTAAATTGCTGTTCTCAGCGCGGATTATTCCTTACCGTGGTTCTTGGCTCGACTTCGAATTCGATCCTAAAGATATTCTGTTCTTCCGTATTGACCGCCGTCGTAAGATGCCTGTCACTATTTTGTTGCGTGCCATTGGCATGAGTAACGAGCAGATTCTCGCAAATTTCTTCGTCTTTGATAATTTCGGCTTACATAGCGATGGCGCGGAAATGGAATTCGTTGCAGAACGTTTGCGCGGCGAAGTTGCGCGTTTTGATATCTCTGACAAAGCTGGCAAATTGATCGTTGCGAAAGATAAACGTATCAATTCTAAGCATGTGCGTGAAATCGAATCTGCTGGTATCAAGATGATTTCGGTGCCAGAAGACTATTTGCTTGGCCGTGTGTTAGCGAAGAATATCGTTGATGCGGATACAGGCGAAGTCGTTGCAAACGCAAATGACGAGTTGACAGAAGAATTGTTGGCAAAATTGCGCGATGCAAAGATCACTGATATTCAGACTTTGTACACGAATGATCTCGATCAAGGTGCGTACATTTCTCAAACTTTGCGTGCAGATGACACAGCTGACCAAATGGCAGCGCGTGTAGCGATCTACCGCATGATGCGTCCTGGCGAACCGCCAACAGAAGATTCTGTTGAGGCTTTGTTTAACGGCTTGTTCTACAACGAAGATCGTTACGATTTGTCCGCAGTCGGCCGTATGAAATTCAACCGCCGCATTGGTCGCGATGAATTGACTGGTGCGATGACTTTGTCTGACGATGACGTCTTGGCCGTGATTAAGATCTTGGTTGAGTTGCGCAATGGTCGCGGTGAAGTCGATGATATCGATCACTTAGGTAATCGTCGTGTACGTTGTGTTGGTGAATTGGCTGAAAACCAATTCCGTGCAGGTTTAGTACGTGTTGAACGTGCTGTCAAAGAGCGCTTGGGTCAGGCTGAAGCCGACAACTTGATGCCACACGATTTGATCAACTCTAAGCCTATTTCTGCAGCGATCCGTGAATTCTTCGGCTCTTCACAATTGTCTCAGTTTATGGATCAAACC
>DLGN01000256.1 GCA_002482715.1 Oxalobacteraceae bacterium UBA7693 | reverse complement strand
TCAACGTCGTCTCTGAAGTACGTGCGGGCACTGATCAAATCAACGATGCAGCGACAGAGATCGCCAGTGGTAATTTGGACTTATCTAGTCGCACTGAGGAACAAGCAAGTTCATTAGAAGAAACCGCGTCGTCAATGGAAGAAATCACCGCCACGGTCAAACACAATAGCGAAAACGCAAGACAAGCCAATGTGTTATCGCAAACCGCTACTTCAATTGCAGAAAAAGGCGGCAATGTTGTGTCGGAAGTTGTGTCCACCATGACTTCGATCAATGAATCCTCGAAGAAAATTGTCGATATTATCAGTGTGATTGATGGTATCGCCTTCCAAACCAATATTTTGGCATTGAATGCTGCGGTAGAAGCGGCTCGCGCAGGGGAGCAAGGCCGCGGTTTCGCGGTGGTTGCATCCGAGGTGCGCAGTCTGGCACAACGCTCTGCTAGCGCGGCGAAAGAAATTAAGGAATTGATTAACGACTCGGTAGAAAAAGTTAGCCAAGGGACGCGTCTGGTTGATAGTGCAGGTAGCACTATGCAAGAGGTGGTAGCAAGCGTGAAACGTGTCAGTGATATCATCAGCGAAATCACCGCTGCCGGGCAAGAGCAAACCAGCGGCATTGAACAAATCAATCAAGCCATTATACAAATGGACAGCGTGACCCAACAAAATTCTGCGTTAGTGGAAGAAGCTGCGGCAGCAGCAGCAACGCTACAGGAACAAGCCGCCAACTTAGTACAAGTGGTGAGCGTGTTCAAACTAGACCATCAAACGACTTATCAAAGTCCCAAAACAAGCACGGCGAGAAAAGCCTCCGCTACAGTGAAAAAAGCCGCACCCGCAGTGGCACGAATAAAATCAGCGCCAGCGAAATCGAGTGCAACAGCGACTGCTGATTCTTGGGAAGAATTCTAGTCAGTCGCGGGACTAAAATTCGGTAGCAATAGCAGCATGCAGACGCCATCATTGTCACCTTTGTGAAATGATGGCGTTCTCATATTGACAATAAAAATAAGGAGCGTTGCGATCTCGCACACTGTTGTAGGTATTCCATTCTAATGACTTTTTTCTGATTGACTTTTAAAGTCGCATGTTGAATAGTACGGTCGTTCGATTATTTTCTTAACGGCTGTTTCCATAGCGATTAAGTTCAGTATCTGAAGGCTTACTTTAAACGTATCAACCGGAAAAACATTTGCATTCATGAATATCACTTCGAAGTTTATGCGTAAGGGAGAACTCACTCGCGCTGCGATATTAGAGACTGCATTAGAGTCTGCCAGCCGTCATGGTTTAGAAGGCCTGACCATAGGTTTGCTTGCAGAGCAAATGAATATGAGTAAATCCGGTGTCTTCGCACATTTTGGCTCAAGAGAAGACTTACAGATCGCCGTACTGCAGTTGTATCACCATCTGTTTGAACAAGAAGTTTTTTATCCTAGTATGAAAGAATCGCGTGGATTACCACGATTGCGCTCCATGTTTTCATTATGGGTCAAACGAGTGACACGAGAAATTGCTTCTGGCTGCATTTATATCAGCGGCGCTACCGAATACGATGATCGTCAAGGTTCCATCCGTGATGAATTAGTAGGAATGGTCAACGCATGGCAAGGTGCACTACTACGAGCCACCATGCAAGCGCAAGAGTTTAAACATTTGCAAGCCGATATAGATCCAGAACAGATAGTTTATGAAATGTATGGCTTGATACTCGCCTTACATCACGATGCACGTTTTTTAAAGAAATCTGGCAGCGTCAATCGCGCCGAAACAGGTTTTGAAAGAATGATTCAATCTTATGCACCGGCTAAATCGGTGAATTGAAGTAAGCCTGAATCGCCCAAGAATCATAGCGATTTAAATGCAAGTTTGAGATTTTTAATTTTTAGAATTTAATTTGTCCAGAGGAGAAAATCATGGGTCAATACATCGCTCCGTTACGCGATATGCAATTCGTTCTACATGAATTGTTGGGAGTAGAAGCGGCACTCAAAGAATTGCCTAAGTACGCTGAAATTGATGCCGACATCATCAATCAAGTGATGGAAGAAGGCGGCAAGTTTTGCTCAGAAGTGATTTTCCCTATCAATCACTCCGGTGATCGCGAAGGCTGCCACCATGACAAAACTACGCACTCCGTAACCACGCCAAAAGGTTTTAAAGAAGCCTATCAACAATACGTAGAAGCAGGCTGGCCTGCACTCTCTTGCGACCCGGAATACGGCGGCCAAGGTTTGCCACTGGTGATGAACAACTCCATGTACGAGATGATGAACTCCGGTAATCAGGCGTGGACGATGTACCCAGGTTTGTCACACGGTGCCTACGAATGTTTGCATGAACATGGCACACCAGAACAAAAAGCCCTGTATTTGCCAAAACTGACTTCCGGCGAATGGACAGGCACCATGTGCCTAACCGAGCCACACTGCGGCACCGATCTCGGTATGTTGCGTTCTAAAGCAGAGCCGCAAAGCGACGGCACTTACAAAATCACAGGCGCGAAGATCTTTATTTCAGCTGGTGAACATGACTGTGCAGAAAATATCATTCACTTGGTATTAGCTCGCTTGCCAGATGCACCTGAAGGTTCTAAAGGTATTTCTTTGTTCCTGGTGCCTAAGTTCATGCCGAATGCAGATGGCAGCCTCGGTGCACGCAATCCTATTTTCTGCGGCGCGATCGAAGAAAAAATGGGTATTCACGGCAATTCCACTTGCCAGATGAATCTCGATGGTGCGATCGGTACTTTGATTGGTCAACCACACAAAGGTTTGAACGCGATGTTCGTGTTCATGAACGCTGCACGTTTGGGCGTGGGTATGCAAGGTTTAGGCTTGACTGAAGTCGCGTATCAAAATGCGCTGGTCTACGCTAAAGACCGTATTCAAATGCGTAGTTTGTCTGGCGTAAAAGCTCCGGACAAACCAGCTGATCCTATCATCGTTCATGCTGATGTACGTCGTATGTTGTTGACGGCAAAAGCATGGGCCGAAGGTGGTCGTGCGTTCTGTTCTTACGTCGCTTTGCAACTCGACAAAGAGTTGAATCACCCAGACGAAGAAGTACGTAAAGAATGCGCAGACGAAGTCGCTTTACTGACACCGATCATCAAAGCCTTCATCACCGACAACGCATGGTCAGCGACGTCTGAATGTTTACAGGTATTCGGCGGTCATGGATATATCGCTGAATGGGGTATGGAGCAATATGTACGCGATGCTCGTATCAACATGATCTACGAAGGTACGAATACAGTCCAATCCTTGGATTTATTAGGTCGTAAAATTTTGCAAGACAACGGCGCGAAATTGCGTAAGTTCGGCGCAAAAGTACAAGCTTTCGTTGAAGAAAATGGTACTGATGAAGCGATGTCAGAATTCATCACACCACTGGCAGAACTCGGCGATAAAGTCACTAAACTGACGATGGAAATTGGTATGAAGGCCTTCCAAAATCCTGACGAAGTCGGCGCTGCTGCAGTACCGTATCTGCGTGTTGCAGGCCATTTGGTGTACAGCTACTTCTTCGCACAAATGGCGAAGATCGCATTGGCTAAGCAAGATTCTGGCGACACGTTCTACAAAGCGAAATTAGCGACTATCCGTTTCTACTTTGCGCGTTTGTATCCAGAAACTGCCATGTGCATTCGTCAGGCACGTTCTGGTTCTGCGAATTTGTTGTCGTTGGAAGCTGATTTGTTCTGATTTACTCCTTCCCCTTCAAGGGGAAGGCAGGGATGGGGATGGGTTTCTTTCGATAGACAGTGTTATTGATACAAACACAGAGACCCATCCCCACCCTAACCCTCCCCAAAAGTGAAAACTCGGGGGAGGGAATTTAGAAGTAAGAATTTTTGTCGGGCGAAACAAACGCCCCACCCCAACCAAGTTTGATTTCGTATTTCAATTTCATTAAAAGGTACGTCAATGCCTAATTTCATCGTCAAAAAAGTCGCCGTGCTCGGCGCAGGTGTGATGGGAGCGCAAATTGCTGCGCACTGTATCAATGCCAAAGTCCCTGTCGTTTTATTCGACCTGCCAGCTAAAGAAGGCCCGAAAAATGGCATCGTTCTCAAAGCCATTGAGAACCTGAAAAAACTCAACCCAGCACCACTCGGTGACAAAGACGATGCGGCCTTGATCGAAGTCGCCAACTATGAAGACAACCTCGATGTCTTAGCTGGTTGCGATCTGATCATTGAAGCGATTGCTGAGCGTATGGATTGGAAACACGATCTGTACAAAAAAGTTGCGCCGCACATCGCACCAAATGCGATCTTCGCTTCTAACACTTCTGGTTTGTCGATCACGGCTTTGTCCGAAGGTTTCGATGACGAATTGAAATCACGTTTCTGTGGCGTACATTTCTTCAACCCACCACGCTATATGCATTTGGTGGAACTGATCCCAACTGCAGCAACGCGTTCAGACATCCTCGATCAACTCGAAGGTTTCTTGACGACGACTTTGGGTAAAGGCGTAGTGCACGCAAAAGACACACCGAACTTCATCCCAAATCGCGTGGGTATTTTCGGTATGTTGGCAACCATCTATCAAGCCGAACAATTCGGCCTGAGCGTTGATGTGGTCGATGATTTGACTGGTAAGAAACTCGGTCGCGCGTCTTCAGGCACTTTCCGTACGGCTGACGTGGTGGGTCTCGACACCATGGCGCACGTCATCAAAACTATGCAAGACAACTTGCAAGATGATCCGTTCTTCGCTGTTTATAAAACACCAGACGTATTGGCGAAATTAGTGGCAGCTGGCACACTCGGTTCCAAATCAGGTGCAGGCTTCTACAAGAAAGTCGGTAAAGATATTCAGCGTTTAGATTTCGCTAGTGGTGAGTATGTCACTGGCGGCGGAAAAGCCGACGACTTGGTAGCGCGCATCTTGAAGGAAAAAGATCCGGTCAAGAAAATGAAATCCTTGCGCGAATCGACGAACAAACAAGCACAGTTCTTGTGGTCTATTTTCCGTGACGCTTTCCATTACATCGCGATTCATGGCGCAACAATTGCAGACAATGCACGCGATATCGACTTCGCGATGCGTTGGGGCTTTGGCTGGAATGTCGGTCCATTCGAAACATGGCAAGCATCTGGTTGGCAGCAAGTCGCGACTTGGGTTAAAGAAGATATCGATGCTGGCAAAGCATTGTGCGCAACACCGTTGCCAGCTTGGGTATTCGAAGGCCCAGTGGCTGACAACCCTGGCGTACATAGCTCCGCAGGTTCTTGGTCTATCAGCCGCAACACCTTCGCACCACGTTCAGGTTTGGCGGTTTACGATCGTCAAGCATTCCGTGCTCCAGTAATGGGTGAAGGCGCCGCAACTGGCGCCACCGCTGGCGTGACATTCTTTGAAGATGAATCTGTACGCATCTGGCATCAGAATGATGATGTCTTGATCCTGTCCTTTAAAACGAAGATGCATGTCATCGGCCCAGGCGTCGTCGCTGGTATGGAAAAAGCCTTGGCAGAAGCTGAGAAAAATTTCAAAGGTTTGGTGATCTGGCACTCTGATGCAGCTGAAGGCGGTGCTTTCTCTGCCGGTGCAGATTTGCAAGCGATGCTGCCATTGTTTATGTCTGGTGGTGTGAAAGCGATCGAACCAGCAATCTCACAATTACAAAACGCCCATCAAGCGTTGAAATACGCGAATGTTCCAGTCGTTGCCGCCGTTGCAGGTCTGGCACTCGGCGGTGGTTGCGAACTCATGATGCACGCAGCTAAGCGTGTAGCAGCGTTGGAATCGTACATCGGCTTGGTCGAAGTTGGTGTTGGTCTGGTGCCAGGCGGCGGCGGTTTGAAAGAAGCCGCAGTACGTGCAGCCAAAGATGCCAAAGGTACCGACCTATTGCAATTCTTGAAGAACTACTTCACGAATGCAGCAACGGCGAATGTATCTAAGTCAGCCTTAGAAGCGCAGAAGATGGGTTACCTCGATCAAAACGACGTGATCGTCTTCAATGCGTATGAGTTGTTGCATGTTGCTAAAGTGGAGGCGCGCGCCATGTTTGACGCTGGCTATCGTCCTCCTATGCGCAAGCTGGTACCAGTCACTGGTCGCCATGGTCTGGCGACAATCGGCGCGCAATTGATCAATATGCGTGACGGTGGTTTCATCTCAGCGCATGACTTCAAACTCGGCAAGATGATTGCTGAAGTTGTTTCCGGTGGCGACATCGACAACGGCAGCATGGTCAGCGAACAATGGTTGCTCGATATGGAGCGTAAAGCGTTTATGGAGTTATTGAACCATCCGAAAACGCAAGAGCGCATCATGGGCATGATGCAAACCGGCAAACCAGTACGTAACTAATAGAGGACACGACAATGACTACTCAATTACAAGACGCTTACATCGTCGCGGCAACTCGTTCCCCTATCGGTAAATCGGGCCGCGGCATGTTCCGCAATACACGTCCAGATGACTTGCTGGTCGGTGTATTGAAATCCGCTTTGGCACAGGTGCCAAATCTTGATCCAAAATTGATCGAAGACGCGATCGTTGGTTGCTCTTTCCCAGAAGGCGCACAAGGCTTAAATATTGCTCGTATGGGCGTTCTTTTAGCTGGCATGCCAAATACTATGGGCGGTGTGACGATCAATCGTTACTGCGCTTCCGGTATCACGGCAGTCGCCATGGCAGCAGATCGTATTCGCGTTGGCCAAGCTGATGTGATGATTGCTGCTGGTGTGGAATCCATGTCCATGGTACCGATGATGGGAAGCAACCCATCGATGAACATGGCGATTCTGAAAGATGAAAACGCCGGTATCGCTTACGGTATGGGTTTGACTGCAGAAAAAGTCGCAGCACAATGGAAAGTTAGCCGTGAAGCGCAAGATGCTTTCGCACTGCAATCGCATCAACGCGCTTTGGCTGCACAAGCGGCTGGCTACTTCGACGCTGAGACCACACCATTCGAAATTATCGACCGTGTACCGAATTTGGTCACCGGTGAAATCGAATTAAAAACCCGTACAGTGAATCGTGATGAAGGTGCACGTCCAGATACATCCTTGGAAGGTTTGGCTAAACTGAAAGCCGTATTTGCAGCTAAAGGTTCTGTGACAGCAGGTAACAGCTCACAAACTTCTGACGGTGCAGGCGCACTAATCTTGGTCAGCGAAAAAATCTTGAAGCAATTCAATCTGACACCATTGGCGCGTTTCGCCTCTTTCGCAGTACGCGGTGTGCCACCAGAAATCATGGGTATTGGTCCTAAAGAAGCGATTCCAGCAGCATGTAAAGCAGCTGGTATTACACAAGACCAAATCGACTGGTTCGAATTGAATGAAGCGTTTGCAGCACAGTCTTTGGCCGTGGTACAAGATCTTGGTCTTGATCCAGCTAAAGTGAATCCTATGGGCGGCGCGATTGCATTAGGCCACCCACTCGGTGCTACTGGCGCAATCCGTTCTGCGACAACGATCCATGCTTTGCAACGGAATAAGTTGAAGTACGGTATGGTGACGATGTGTGTGGGAACGGGTATGGGCGCTGCAGGTATTTTTGAACGCATGTAGTCATTGCCCACATAAATTCAATTCTAGGGCGCTGCGCGTTGTTGCAAGTACTCGCAATATCGACATATTGCTGCGTCTTGCGCCTAGCGCAGCATCCCTATAATTGAATTTCTGAGGGCAATTTTTCGTTCTGAAAAAACCTATAAAAACTAAACCGCACATATCACCCTGTGCGGTTTTTTTACGGAGTTGCCATGAGTTTGATTGAGACAACTGAAGTCATTGCGAAAGATGGAACTCGACTCGTGGGACGTAAGTATTCGCCAGTTGGCGCAATACGTGCCGTAGTATTGATGCCGGCGGCGATGGGTGTAAAGCAGCAATTTTATGCGCCGTTTGCTGAGTTCTTGTGTGAGCATGGCTTTGCGGTATTGAGCTTCGACTATCGCGGCATGGGCGAATCATTGCCACCCCAATTTGTGGACTCATTGCGTGGCTTTGATGCTGACATTAGTGATTGGGCCGAGCTTGATTACAACTCAGCACTCTTAGCTGCCCGCGCTTGGCATGCCGATGTTCCGCTGTTAGTAATCGGACATTCACTCGGCGGGCAACTTGCAGGCTTGCTGCCTGATAATCATTTGATCGATGGTATGTTGACCGTTGGTTCTGGCACTGGTTACTGGCGTTACAACGCGCCGCCAACGAAGCGCGTGGTGTGGCTGTTGTGGTACTTTTTGGTACCCCTGTACACCGAGGTTTGTGGTTATTTCCCTGGCAAGAAACTACGTAAAGTTGGCAATCTTCCTAAAGGTGTCATTTATCAATGGTCGCGCTGGTGCAAAGATCAACGTTATTTCGTCGATGAAAATGGTGCAGCAATGCAAACCTACCATCAACAATTTACCGCGCCTATACTTAGCATGAGCTTCACTGATGACGAAATGATGGGGCGTAGGAATATCGATGCTCTACATGATTATTTCAGCCATGCGCCCGTGGAGCGCCGCTACATACAGCCACAAGATATACAAGTAAAACGGGTCGGACACTTCGGCTTTTTTAGAGCGGAGTTTCGACACAGCTTGTGGCAACAGGCTTTACAATGGCTGATCCAACAAAACAAACATCGTCCATCCGCACAAACTAACTAATTCAAGAGACATCATGGAAATTCTGACCCAGATCAACGACGGTATTTTAACCATCAACTTCAACCGTCCAGAGAAGAAGAACGCAATCACTTTTGGCATGTATGAAGCGATGGCAAATGCGATCAATGCATCGAACGACGATAAAAACGTCAGTGTGATTTTAATCACTGGCAAACCAGAAATTTTTACGGCAGGTAATGATCTCGAAGATTTTATGAAACATGCTGGCAGCTTAGCGTCTACTGAGATGCCTCCAGTCTATCAATTCATGCATGCCTTGAACGATGCACAAAAACCAGTGATCGCTGCCGTCTCTGGTGGAGCGGTCGGTATCGGCACCACCTTGTTGATGCATTGTGAATTGGTGTACGCAGCGGATAACGCCAAGTTCTCTATGCCGTTCACTCAATTAGGCTTGTGTCCAGAATTCGCCTCCAGCATGGTACTGCCACAAATAGCTGGCTATCAACGCGCGGCAGAAATGCTTTTATTAGGCGAAGCTTTCAGCGCGCAACAAGCGCATGAAATGGGCTTAGTGAACAAAGTATTGCCACTTGAAGAATTATTGCCGTATGCAGAGAAACAAGCAGCGAAGATCGCCGCGTTACCTGCGAAATCGATACGCTTAACTAAAAGCTTGATGAAGGCCAATCAGCCACAAGCGATACGCGAAAAAATGAACGAAGAGAACGCCCACTTCGGCGCGATGTTGTCGCAGCCCGAAGCTCGTGAAGCGATGATGGCATTTTTCCAAAAGCGTAAGCCTGATTTTAAGCAATTCAATTAATTTGCTAAGAATAGATTTTCGTCGCTAAGGACATCAGTAAAATAGAAAAGAGAAGTCTGCTTTTAGACTTCTCTTTTTTATGTGCGAAACGTCTTACTCTGATTCATTCTAATGAAGCTAATCGTTCTAATGCAAAAGGTGAGCATCTTTACCCATTAGTAAAACTCTTTTGGCGCACCGATATTACGCATTTGACGTTGGAAGCAATCTCGCACTTGTTCTAGCAATAATTTATCCGCATGGCAGGCTTTAAAAAAGGCGTACCAATGTCGATGAACCGTATCGAGAATGTGATGGATCAGACGGTTCGCTTCATCATGCGTGACGCCAAACTTGGATGCACACGCACGCGCATAATCCAGGTGGGCATTTTGCGTAATGCCGTCGATACTTAATGAGGTATAACCAAGATTTTGCAGTTGCGGCACCATGTCGAACGCGGGCGATAAATGATAGCGTCCATTCCCCGAATACAAAACACCGTGGTTCTTAATATGGTCATCGCTATTATCAATGACCATGTTGAATACCATCCTGATAAACAGCTCCTTCATATCGGCAACTGCATTACTTCCCAAACGGTTTAATAAGATGGCGAATTGCACGTAACTACAATTATTTGACCGATATGCGACGTTGGCAAACCCAGACAAGCTCAGATAGTGAATCCGGCTTAATGCCGTCAGTGGGCCATGACGATCAAAACGCTTAGTTAGCATGGCATAGCCGCTCCCCCCCGCCGGAACCAGTAGCGTTTGCGGTACACGTATGCCACATTCCTTAGCCAAGGCCAGTGTCGCGCATTCCATAATTTGCATGTCAGCGATATCCCCTCTCATAGGAAATTTCGCCAACCATAATGCATGATCATGAACAAAAGATGCCTTTGGGCGTGCTCCCCCCAAACTACCACCGAGCAAAAGTAGTCGTCTTAGCTCGTCAGTTAATTCGATCCCATATTGCAGTTTCTCGATCGCCTCGGAGAGAGTTTTTATGTCATGGCTTTGCGGTAAATTATTGGGCGGCATTTGTGGTGTGCCAGAAAACACCATCGCCCCTACCCGATCATCATTGGACTGCAACAGCAACTCGATGTCCGTTAAGCCTTGGTTTTTATTGTGACTTGCCAGAACCATGCGACCCCATGCGTCAGGCAAGGCATCTTGAATCACTATCGGTAATGCACCACTGTCACGTATAGGATTGCTCGGAAGCGATACCACCGCATCGTTCAACGGAAAAATATCAGGATGTAATGCCACTGCATTTGGATTTTTTTGATATTGTTTACCATAGGCAAACACGCCCTCTTCGTTTGCATTCACTCTTGCAAATTTCATGAGTGCTGCTGCTACTGGTGCAGTTTCACCTGGAAGAACCATTCCGACGTACAACTGGTGTTCAGAAGTCAAGTTCATCTCCCTTAATGTTCAATGAATTTGTTTTGCGGCTTCGTATCCTGCGATTTGCTGGTTCCCCTATAGTCAATGGGCATAAATCTTGTATGCCATCGGCAAGACCTAATACCCATAAAGCTTTGATTAAAATGCCAATGGAAACCGTTGGTTTGCCAGCCTCCAACGCCATGTAGGTCGGCTTTGAACAAAATAATCGCGATGCCATATCTGAAATGGTCCAGTTGGCGGCTTGGCGTTGATAACGTATACGCGCCCCTAATTCAACAAGTGCTACGCTACACTCTGGAGGGAATGCTATGACAGAGGGTTTTGGACTAGACATAAACTATAATTTACCTTATGCGTGATTAGATTAATTATAATTTACTTTATTTGGAATACAAGCTGTATTTTAGATGGACTTCACATTACAAAGATTTAGGACTGACGCAAAACAGACGCTGGCGTTGTTGTGTTCCTTTGTTGTGCTCGATTTGTGCTCGATAAAGGGGAAAAGCGTATTGACCTCAAGAATAAATGGCGTAAGTAGGGTGCGCCGTGCGCACCGAAGCAGCCAATATGTTTGGTGCGCACGGCGCACCCTACGCAATGAAGCTTTAACCAACGCAATTTTGCATAAGTTCTAAGTCCTAAAATTAATTGCAAAAATTGATTACCGCCGTTTTTCAGACTTCTCTTTTTTTATGTACTAAATTTTTGATTCGCTATCCTGCCAAGGCACGACAGCAAACCACTCCACCAGAAAATCAAGCAAGGCTCTTACGGCAGGGGATAAATGTTTGCGCGACGGATAAAGCGCGTAAATCGACATTTCTGGCAAATCCCATTCGGGCAAGACTTGTTGCAAACGACCATCGCGTAAATACGGATTGGCTAAATAAGTCGGTTGCAAAGCGATACCGCCACCTGCCAGACAGCCTTGTAATAATGTGGTTGCTTCATTTGCACTGAAGTAGCCGCCTATGCTGACTTGTGCGCTCTCTTCACCGCGACTCAGCTTCCAAATGCTCTTACCAAAATTAGCATAGCTGACACAACGGTGCGCTGTTAAATCCGCTGGCAGTTGCGGAATGCCGTGGTTCGCCAAATAAGCGGGAGACGCAACTAGAACTGAACTGCACGGTGCCAGAATACGGCCGATTAGAGTGGGATCGGGCGCGGCGCTAATCCGTATCGCCAGATCAATTCGCGCTTCGACCAGATTCAACGCACCTTCGCTGGCGTTCAAATCAATCTTCAGTTGTGGATGCAAGCGTAAGAAATCCACGATTGCCGCTGCCAGTTGCGCATAACAAAGCGACACGCTGCAGGTGATACGAACTTGCCCGCGCAATTCACCTTCGTTATCACTGGTTTCCTCTTCTACGTTTTCCATCAGCGCTAACATTTGCTGACAACGACGCAAGCAATTTTCACCTGCATCGGTCAGGGTCACACTACGCGTGGTGCGCTGTAGTAGCCGTGCCGCCAGCCAACGTTCCATCTCGCCCACATAACGCGTCACCATGGCGCGTGACATGTCTAATTTATCGGCAGTCGCACTAAAGCTGCCACTGGTGGCGACTTCAACAAAAACTTGCATCGCAGTTAATCTATCCACAATTTGCTCGATTTAAGAAATAGTAATGCGCATTTTATGCGGTTTATCTGGCTGATATTAGCAACTATAGTTCAATCCAACGCAATTTTGCGTACTTTTTATCAGACCAAAGGAGCTCATCATGATTCGCACTAGCTTAATTAGCAGCACAATCGCCGCCACACTTGCCGTCACTCTTGGCACAGCACAAGCCGTCCAACCTGCCCCACTGACCGTGAAAATTTATAACGCAGGCAGTGGCAGCTTCAACGTCAACTCCACCCTCATCTATGGCGAAAAAGAAGCGATGGTGATTGATGCAGGCTTCACCCGCGCAGACGCCTTGCGCATCGCCGCCAATGTACTCGATAGCGGCAAACAATTGAGCATCATCTATGTCAGTCAGGCCGATCCTGATTACTACTTTGGTGTAGAGACTTTGAAAGAATTCTTCCCGCAAGCCAAAGTCGTGAGTACACCTGCGGTACTTGAAAAGCTGAGCGCGAAGATGGCTGGCAAAGTGGCATTCTGGGGGCCTAAAATGGGCTTGAATGCACCACGTACACCAGTCACACCACTAGCATTAAGTGGCAACACCATAAGCTTCGAAGGTCAATCTATAGAAATTCGCGGCACTACCGGTATGTTGGCGCACCGTCCTTATGCATGGATACCATCGATTAAAGCCATCGTCGGCAATATCGCTGTATTCGGCAATATGCACGTGTGGACGGCAGATACGCAAAGCAGCGCCGAGCGTGCGGCATGGATAGCGCAATTAGATGAGATGGCAGCCTTGAAGCCTGAGCTGGTTGTTCCAGGTCACATGAGTGCAGGCACGTCCGTTGATGTCAGTACGATCAGTTTTACGAAAAATTACTTGCAAACTTTTGAGAAAAATCTCGCCACTAGCAAAGACAGCACTGCACTGATCCAAACAATGAAGCAGTCCTACCCACAATTGGCTGATGGTGGCATGTCACTAGACATAGGCGCCAAGGTAAATACCGGCGAGATGAAATGGTAAGTAGAGAAATCTACCGACTAAAAACACAAAGTGTATAAATCGCCATCAAGCCACCGATGTGGGGACAGCGACTTATACGCACAATATAAAATCCACGCAAATTCAAGCAAAGTTACTCGAAGGAATCAACAACATGCGTTATCCTTAACGCTCTTTTGTTTCCTTCGACATTCTTTTTCACTATGCTGAATTTAAAACACCAAGCCCCCTCTTCCCAATTGCGTCGTACGCTATTAACTGGATTAACTGCATTCGCACTGACCAGCAGTTGCCACTATGCGCTGGCGGCTTCACCGAACCAAGCACCACAAATCGCGAAAGCACCTAAGTTAATTTTGGTATTAGTAGTTGACGGTCTGCCAAACGAACAGGTACAACGCTATCGCCACCAATTTGGCGAAGGTGGTTTTAAGCGTTTGATGGAACAAGGTGCATGGTTTGGCAATGCGCATCAGGCGCATGGCATTACGGTTACCGCCGTCGGTCATAGCGCGGTGTTGACAGGCGCGTATCCGTATCAGCATGGAATTATTGGTAATAGCTGGTTCGATCCTAAAACATCTGCTTCGGTTTACTGTACCGAAGATACGCAACACACGTATATCGGCACCGACACCAAAGCCAGCGATGGAACCTCGCCAGCCAATCTCAAAGTCAGCACTGTCGGTGATGAATTGCGTTACGCCACGGGCAATCGTTCCAAGGTAGTGACCGTATCTGGTAAAGATCGCGGCGCGATTTTATTAGCCGGTAAAACTGGTACGGCCTATATGTTGATGAAGAAAACCGGAGCCTTTGCCAGCAGCACATACTACATGAATCAACATCCGGCTTGGCATACCGCCTTCCATGCGACTAAGCCGCAAGATCGTTTCTACGGAAAACAATGGGCCACATCATTAGCAGAGCATGCTTATCATGATGATGCACACGATGATATAGTCGCACCTGCAAATTCCAGCAGTAGCAAACGCTTTCCTTACACCTATGACAGCGCATCCGGAAAGCCCGATGCTGAATATTATGAAAAATTATTCACCGGTCCTTACGTGGATGAACTGACTTTAGATTTCGCCCGTGCTGCAATCGAAGGCGAAAAGTTAGGAAGTAATCCAACAGGCGCGACCGATGTATTGGGAGTGAGTTTATCGAGTCATGATTATGTCAATCACACTTGGGGACCCGAGAGCAAAATGTCGCACGATCACTTGCAACGCCTTGATCGTTTATTGGCAAAATTTTTGAGTGATGTCGATAAAAGAATTGGGCTAGACAATACGCTGGTGGTCTTGACCGCTGATCATGGTTTCGCCAACGTACCCGAATTTTCACAGAGCATGAAACGTGATGCGAATCGTCTTGACGCGAGCAAAATGTCGGCAGCATTAAATCAACATCTAGTAGAGAAATTTGGGATTGAAAAACTCATCCGTAAATGGTCAGCGCCCTACTACTTTTTTGATTACAGCAAAGCGGAAGCAAAAGGTATTTCGCGCACAGAATTAGAGAATACTGCAGCACGTTTCTTACTCAATTACCAAGGCATTGCATCGACGTTTACGCGTACGCAATTCGAAAATGGACAAGTGCCGAATGACCGTATCAGCCGCCTAATGCAACGAGCGTGGCATAAGCAATTATCTGGTGATGTAATGGTGGTGGTAAAACCTTACTGGTACTTTGGCTCTACAAATTCAGGCACTTCGCACGGTACGCCATATACCTATGACACCAATGTACCTTTAATGATCATGGGCAAACCGTGGATCAAAGCGGGCGCGTATAGCCAATATGCAGAAGTCATGGACATTGCCCCCACTTTATCGCATTTGCTACGCATTCGATTGCCATCTGGATCTGAAGGGCGCGTCTTGACTGAAACTTTAAAATAGATCATCAAACGTAAAAAAACCGCAAACTCTTAGCGTCAAAACGCGGAGCTTGCGGTTTTTTTTGAAGCTATCTTTATGCCTTACGATAGTTGTCTAACATACGATAATTGCGTGCATACATCGCAAACAAGAACGCAGCAAACAGACAGAAACCGGCGAAGAAGAACATTTGGAAAGCCGTCACACTCAGCCCCAGCGATTCAATATAAGTCGTCACTGCAGCACCTTTCACACTTGAATTCGCCAACAAAACCCACAGGTTACCCACCGTCACGGACAGATACCAGAAACTGGTAATCACGCCTTTCATCGATAATGGCGCTTGACTATAAGCAAATTCTAGTCCGGTTGCAGATACAAGAACCTCGCCGAATGTCATTAAAGCATAGGGAATAATTTGCCATACGATGGTCACTGGATCACCGCCATCAATCGCTAATTGCAGGCCGCCCACAACAATCCATGCGAGGCCTGTAAATGCGATACCAGCCCCCATGCGGCGCAAAGAAGTGACTTTGACGCCTGCCCAACGAAGCAAGGGATATAGAACAAAGTTATTAAATGGAATCAAGATCATCACAAGCAAAGGATTTAATGACTGCATAACCGAAGCAGGAAACCATTCTGGCTTAGTCATTTGTTCTCCTTGCAGTACCCATGTCGAAGCCTTTTGATCAAACAAAGACCAGAATGGTGTAATCAAAGCGAACAGTACCAATAAACGCAAGACATTACGTACTCCATCAATGGCTTCATCAGGATGTTGACCGCGTACACGATCTAATTGTATCCATGCGCCGACGCCGCCAAAACCCATCACCAAAACCAAGGCAGAACACATGGCTGAAACGATGCCGATTTGTGGGATAAAAAAGAAGCCAAGGATCGCCAAAACAAAGCCAATCACGCTTAACCAAAGCCCAGGAAGGCTTTGTGTACCACTCGTG
>DLGN01000115.1:10149-19036 GCA_002482715.1 Oxalobacteraceae bacterium UBA7693 | reverse complement strand
GTACGAAAAGTTTTCGTTTTTCTTGCACCAGTCAGATCCACTGCAACATCACGTCGCGATTGCTACCATTTTTGAGATGCTCGAAGTGGCAGGCCGCGCTGACTTAAAATCCGATTTATTGCAGGAATTGGATAGACAGAAAAATACGCTGATCGGCTTCAAATCGAATCCGAACGTGCAAGCCGATATGCTCGATCAAGTCATCAATGACGTTGAGCGCGCCAGTAGCAATTTGATGGGATCAACGGGCAAAACTGGTCAACATATTCGAGACAATGAATGGTTGATGAGTATCCGTGGTCGCACCATTATTCCCGGTGGCGCTTGCGAATTTGATCTACCTAGCTATCACGCCTGGAAAAAACTCCCTGCTGAAAAACGCTTTGCCGATATTTCGGCTTGGTTTGCACCGATTGCCCCCTTGTTTGACGCGATCAATGTCGTTTTAAGACTACTGCGTGAATCGGGTGGCACCACCAAGGTGATCGCACAAGCTGGCAGCTATCAGCAAATGTTACAAGGTAAAGTCTATCAACTATTGCGTGTCTCGATAGCCCAAGGTATGGGTGCTATTCCTGAGATTTCAGCGAACAAATACATGCTGTGGATACGGATTATGTCGCAAGATGGCGATATGAAACCGAAGCCTTACGAAGGCGATGTGCCTTTCGATCTGACTCTCTGCAACTTTTAAACAAATCAATTTAAAACCTGAATTATGGCAACTGTCGTATCCTGCCCCACCTGCGCGGCGAAAGTCGTTTGGTCACCTGAAAACGCGTTTCGTCCGTTTTGTTCAGAGCGTTGCAAGCAAATTGATTTAGGTGCTTGGGCTGAAGAAAAATATACAATTCCCGCAGTCAATCTGCCAGAAGATCCTGAGAATCCCGACTTAGGTAATCTAAACTAAATCTGATCACAATTATTTCTTAGGAATTCCATGCTTGCGCAACTTTGCAGCAATCATGGAATGGGATGTGTCTAGCCGCGCAGCCAACTTTCGACTGGATGGATATTCCTGATATAACTTGTTAAGCAAAGCCGATTCAAATTGATTGACCGATGCTTCCCAAGTCTCTGCCTCTTCAAAGACCACCGCTTCCGCCTGCATAGAATCTTCCGCCCAATCCAAATCCGCTGCGTCCAGCACACGCTGATCAGCCATCGTAATCGCACGAAACACCACATTCTGTAGCTGCCGTACATTGCCCGGCCAACGGTTGTTGAGCATCGCCGTCGTTGCCGCCTGATTGAGGCGTGAAACGGGCTTCTGCGCTTGCGTACATGCACGCTCAATAAAGTGACGGGCTAATAGCAAAATATCGTCGGAACGTTCACGCAACGGTGGCATTTCCAAGTGCAAGACGTTCAAGCGATAGAACAGATCTTCGCGAAAACTTCCTTCTTGCACCATCTTGCGTAGATTCCTGTGCGTCGCGCTAATGATGCGGACATCGACTTGAATTTCTTTGTCACCGCCGATACGACGGAACTTTCCATCGTTCAAGAAGCGCAATAACTTGGCTTGCAAGTACAGCGACATCTCGCCGACTTCATCCAGAAATACCGTGCCACCATCGGCCATTTCAAATAAGCCTGGCTTACCGCCACGATTCGCGCCAGTAAATGCGCCAGCCATGTAACCGAACAACTCACTCTCAGCCAGACTCTCAGGCAAGGCGGCACAATTTAGTTCAAGAAACGGTGCGTTACTACGTGCGCTAACACCATGACAGGCTTGCGCCAGCAACTCTTTACCAGTGCCTGTTTCACCGGTGATCAACAATGGCGCATCCACCACAGCGACTCGCGCAGCACGTTTTTTCAATACACGAACTTGTTCTGAGTCTCCAATGATGGCTTCAAAGCCGCCAATCTCAGCGCGTGAAATCGCATGTAAACGCTCGCCAATGCGTTTAGGTGCAGTCAGTGTCAATAAAGCACCAACCGCTTTACCATCACTGGCTGTGCCCGCTGACAGTGGCTCAAAGACTGGCGTCACATCCATCATGAAAGGCTCGCCATTCAACAGTACTTCGCGTGTCGGCGCACAAAATTCATTGGCAATCAATTCATGCTGAATCGTACTGTCTTGCAGCACTTGATAGAGAGATTTTTGACAGAGTTCTTTTTCACTGCAACGCGCTACTTCAGCGGCAGCGGCATTCGCGATCACGATACGCCCAAGCGCATCAATCGCCAGCACCGGATCTTCCATCACCGCCATAATCGTGTCGAGATTAAGGCTGCGACGCATGCCCGGCAAAATATCGACGACTTCTATCGTCCCGACACCTGCAACCTGATCACAATCGGCTTGCAGGCTAGCGAGCATACTTTGTTTTAATTCGGGGATGTCGATGTAAATATTGGGCGGATCGACTTCAACCGCCTGCACGTTCAAGCCCTGACGCGCCAATACCGCGAGAATCTCGTGAGCGATACCGACTCGATCTTCAAAGGGAATGTTGACGCGCATGCTTAGACTTTCTTGTTACAGGTTTCAATACCAAACTAAATCCCTCAATTCCGAGACCATGAGGGAATTTGAATTTCATCTTAAATCGCAATCGGACGATTCATCCTGCCATAACGATCCATGTACAAACCTTCAGTCGAAATCGCTGGCTTCTTGCCTGAAATGAGATCCGCGAGGAATTGGCCTGAACCGCATGACATCGTCCATCCCAAAGTTCCATGACCCGTATTTAAGAATAAATTACGATAAGGCGTTGGACCGACAATCGGCGTACCGTCTGGTGTCATAGGACGCAGACCAGTCCAGAATTCTGCTTTGCTGACATCACCACCTTGCGGGAATAAATCTGTTACCGAATGCACCAAAGTCTTACGACGTGATTCACGCAAACGTAAATCGTAACCGGTAATTTCAGCAGTACCACCAACGCGGATACGATCGCCCAAGCGCGTGATCGCGACTTTGTAAGTTTCATCCATCACCGTCGACTCAGGTGCTCCTGAGGCGTCAGTAATCGGTACTGTGATTGAATAACCTTTAATTGGGTACACAGGAATCTTGATACCCAGTTCGCGCAATAAAATCGGCGAATAGCTACCCAATGCCAACACAAATTTATCCGCAGTGAATTGGCCTTTGGACGTTTGCACGCTCTTGATTTGATCACCTTCGGCAATGATGCGTTCTATGCTGACGCCATATTCAAATTTGACGCCTAAGCCCTCGGCCAATTTCGCCAGATTTTGCGTGAATTTAAAGCAGTCACCCGTTTCATCACCTGGCAAACGCAAGGCGCCAACAAATTTTTCACGCACATTTTTCAATGCTGGTTCAACCCGCAAACATTCATCGCCACTCAGGGTTTCATACGGTACACCATAGCGTTTGAGAATGTCGATATCAGCTTGCGATCCATCGAGTTGTTGCTGATTGCGGAACAACTGCAAAGTCCCTTGAGTGCGTTCGTCATAGGAAATGCCCGTATCTTCACGCAATTGCTGCATGACGTCGCGACTATACTGCGCCATGCGCAACATACGACCTTTATTGATTTCGTAACGCTTGCTTGTGCAGTTCATTAACATCTGAAACACCCAGCGCCACATCGCTGGATCCGTACTTGGACGAATCGCCAATGGACTATGTTCCATCATCAGCCATTTGACCGCTTTCATCGGCACGCCAGGGCCAGCCCAAGGTGCTGAATAACCTGGAGAGACTTCGCCGGCATTAGCAAAACTCGTTTCCAATGCCGCGCCGCTTTGACGCTCAATCACGGTCACTTCGTGTCCGGCTTTGGCGAGGTAATAAGCGGTGGAAGTACCGATGACACCTGCTCCCAAGATGACTATTTTCATGTGTATATTCCTGTATTAATTAATTGCGTGAATTCGGTACTGGGATCAAGCGTCAATGTAGTGACGTTGGTAGCGCGGCCCTAGGCTGGTCAAAATTTCATAGCCTATCGTGCCAGCGCGTTTTGCGACTTGATCAACGGTATTGTTCGGACAAATCAAATCCACCAAGGCGCCCGGATATAAAAGCTGAGGATCGACGTGGCTGACGTTTAAGGTAATCGTATCCATGGACACATTACCAACCATCGGCACTTCAATGCCTGCAATGTGCGCTACACCGCAATTGCTCAAGCTACGCAACCAACCATCGGCGTAGCCGACTGAAACGGTGGCGATCTTTGATGGTTGGGTAGCGCGCCAAGTCTTGCTATAGCCAACGCTCGCGCCCATAGGAATCTCGCGTGTTTGAATAATGCGCCCTTGCAACTGCACTACTGAATGCATAGGACTAGCCTGTCCTGCCACTGGGGCTACACCATACAAAGCCGCACCTGGACGCGCCAAATCAAAATGAAAATCGGTACCCAAAAAGATGCCTGAAGAATTTGAGAAGCTAGCTTTTAAGCCCGGATATTGTTGACGCAATTGTTCCAGCAAATGTTGAAAGCCCTTCAATTGCATTTGATTCATAGGATCGAGTTGATCTTCGGCACAAGCCAAATGACTCATCGCGTAACGAACATCGATACCTTCGGTGATGCTGAAATCATTCAACCACGTGACCAACTCCGTCTGTGACAGCCCCATGCGAGCCATGCCCGTATCGATCTGGATCACAGCGGGTAAGTTTTCTTGACGTGCATGAGCTAGCTTGCGCCAGGCAGTGATTTGATCAAGGCTGTTTAGAACGGGCGTGCAACCGTATTCGATAAACTCTGCTTCATAGCCAACTGGGGAACCGTGCATGACATAAATCGCCACATCACTTGGAATGTGGGCACGCAAGCTAATCGCCTCTTCCAGTTGCGCGACAAACAAATGGCGGCAACCTTCATCGACCAAAGCTTTTGAAACTGGAATCGCCCCCAAGCCATAAGCATCGGCTTTCACCGCCGCACCACAGGCCGCTTTACCCAAGCGCCCTTGCAAATAACGGTAATTCGCACGCAATGCGCGCAAATCGATCGTAAGTAGCGCCCCAGCGCGCCCGGCTTCTTGCAGCATAGTCACCTCGAAAAATCATCAATTGCTGTGAATTAGCAATTGCCATGCCAAGTTTTTCAATCGCTGCACAAGCTGCGAAATCAAGGACTTAGCATCACACTCGACAATTTTAACAGAATAGACTGTATCGAAATAAATACAAGGAAAAAACTAAGGTTTCAAAAAGAATCATCTTCTCGAATGAAGATTGAAGAAATTAAATAATGTATCGAAAAAAATACACAGTATTATTTTCAATACATTCTTAAGAGTGATTGATTTCAAAAAAACTATACGCCCCACAAATCCCCATTCGGATTCGTACGCGGCGCGGTCAAACCAAAATGCTCATAGGCACTAGCAGTCGCAATACGCCCGCGTGGTGTGCGTTGCAAATAGCCTTGTTGAATCATATATGGTTCCAACACGTCCTCGATGGTATCGCGTTCTTCGCCAATCGCTGCGGCGACATTATCTAAACCGACTGGACCACCGCCAAATTTGAACAAGATCGCCTCCAAAAGTTTTCTATCCATCAGGTCAAAACCAACTGTATCCACATCAAGCATCTTCAACGCTGCATCGGCCATCGGTTTGGTAATTTCACCGTCGCCTTTAACTTGTACATAGTCACGTACGCGACGCAACAGGCGATTGGCAATCCGAGGTGTACCACGCGCACGTTTGGCTATTTCGAAAGCACCATCTTCTTTAATCGGTACCTCCAGCAATGACGCCGAACGGGTCACGATGCGGCTCAACTCTTCTGAAGTGTAAAACTCCAAGCGCGCTACGATACCGAAACGATCACGCAAAGGATTGGTCAACATCCCCGCGCGGGTGGTCGCACCAACCAAAGTAAATGGCTGCAAATCGAGCTTAACCGAGCGTGCTGCAGGGCCTTCACCGATCATGATGTCGATTTGGTAGTCTTCTAAAGCTGGGTACAAAATCTCTTCCACCACCGGGGAGAGACGATGAATTTCATCGATAAATAGAACATCATTGGCTTCGAGATTGGTCAATAAAGCGGCCAAGTCACCCGCACGTTCTAAAACCGGCCCAGAAGTTTGACGCAAATTCACACCCATTTCGCGCGCGATAATGTGCGCCAAGGTTGTCTTACCCAAACCCGGTGGACCGAACAAGAGCGTGTGATCGAGCGCTTCTTTACGCTGACGCGCCGCACCGATAAAGATCTCAAGCTGATCGCGGATTTTTTCCTGCCCCACATATTCATCGAGCTGCTTAGGGCGCAAGGCACGTTCAATCGCTTCTTCATTTGGCGAAGTCGGCGTCGCCGCGATGATGCGCGTGTCAACGAGTTGCGAGGTGAGATTATCGGTTTGTATGCTCATAATTTTCTATACTACATAAAGTAGCGACCACAATATTTCTTATCATTTCGTCGAGACTACACAACTTCTCGCGTCGCTCCTGCGAAGGCAGGAGCCCAGTGTCTTGAGGCTTGAACATCGAAAGGCCTTTACGTCACTAGATTCCCGCCTTCGCGGGAATGACAGCTCAAAAACCTATCTAGGTTTATCGACATTAGCTCTTCGATAAAGCTTTCAGTGCGGCCTTGATCCCATCCGAGACGCCAGATCCAGCAGGCACTAATTTCAAAGCAGCCAGTGCTTCTTTATCGGAATAACCAAGCGCCAATAAGGCATTCAAAATATCCGAACTATGATCACCCGCAGCAGCCGCAACACCAGCAGATCCTAGATCCGCGCCCAGCTTGCCTTTGAGTTCCAGCAACAAACGCTCAGCGGTTTTTTTGCCTATACCTGGAACGCGCGTTAAGCGCCCGGCTTCCTGCAAGGTAATCGCCTGCGACAAATCCGCCACTGACATTCCCGACAAAATCGACAATGCAGTACGTGCACCGACGCCGCTAATTTTGATTAACTGTTTGAAGGTAGTGCGCTCTTCCGCTGTTCCGAAACCAAACAAGACATGCGCATCTTCACGGATTGCCAAATGCGTTAGCAAAGCCACCTTTTCACCGATCGCCGGCAAATTATAAAAAGTACTCATAGGGACATCGATTTCGTAGCCCACGCCTTGGCAATCAATCATGATTTGCGGTGGGTTCTTTTCGATAAGGGTTCCGGCGATACGACCTATCATACTGGGCTTTCGTACTGTATAAATAAGCAGTAATAGTAAACTATTCTTGGGGGCTTGTGGGCAGGATGTTTGTCCAATGATTCTCAGTACTTGTCTGGCACATCAAACTAACATCACCAGATGGCTAAATACTTCATCGCAACTAAACCACAAATATTGAACATGCTGGAAAAGCTGCACTAGCCAATCAACCTACCAGCGCGAACTCGTAGTCCCCTCTTAGCCAACTCGGGCGCAATCGCACCTAAAGTCTTCAAAGTATCACCACTATGCGCATGACAAATCGCCACGCCCAATGCATCGGCGGCGTCAGAACTTGGCGTACCAGATAAACACAACAAACGCTGCACCATATCCTGCACTTGTTCTTTCTTCGCTTTACCATGACCGACTACACCCTGCTTCACTTGCAGCGCAGTGTACTCTGCGACATCTAAATCAGCACTCACCAAAGCGCAAATCGCAGCACCACGGGCTTGACCGAGTAACAATGTAGATTGCGGATTGACGTTGACGAAAACTTTCTCGATTGCAGCGCAATCAGGTTGGTAGGTTTGGATGATTTCGGTGACGCCAGAGAGGATGGTTTTGAGGCGTTCAGGCAAAGTGCCTTCGACTGTTTTGATTGTACCTGAGGCGATGTAAGTGAGCTTACTGCCCTGCTTATGAATGACACCAAAACCTGTGGTGCGTAAGCCGGGATCGATGCCTAGGATTTTCATTTAGACGTTTTCTCAGAAAAATCTAAGCGCATAAAAAAGCGCCTAGATTTAATTATCTCAATGAATTTTCGTAGAGCGGGTGAAACCCGCACTGCTCAGGTGCTCACAACTTTGGCGGCGCGGGTTTCACCCGCCCTACAACTATTCATGTTCATCAATTGTTGGGCTTCGAGTCGCTCAGCACCAACCTACGAGTTAAAATAAATCACTGGCTAGAATGTTGACGAACGCCATTTGACTAACGACGTTCTAAGTGCAAATTAATGACGGAAGTGACGCACACCAGTGTACAACATCACGACACCACGCTCATCCGCAGCATCGATCACTTCTTGATCACGCATAGAACCACCTGGATGAATCACACAAGTTGCGCCAGCATCGACCACCACATCCAAACCATCACGGAACGGGAAGAAAGCGTCTGAAGCAACGGCAGAACCTTGTAAAGTCAAACCAGCATTTTGTGCTTTGATCGAAGCGATGCGTGCGGAATCGATACGGCTCATTTGACCAGCGCCTACGCCTAAAGTCATGCCATTGCCGCAGAAGACAATCGCGTTGGATTTGACGTATTTAGCGACGCGCCATGCGAACATCATGTCCGCCATTTGCTGTGGTGTTGGTTGCAATTTGCTCACCACACGCACATCGGCTGCCAAGACGTTTTTCGCATCTGGCGCCTGAACTAACAAGCCGCCACCTACACGTTTTACATCGTACTGATTGACACCAGAACCCAAAGGAATTTCTAACAAGCGTACGTTTTGTTTTGCTGCGAAAATTTGCTTCGCTTCCGCAGTGAAAGATGGTGCGATCAAAACTTCAACGAATTGTTTTGCGACGGCTTCTGCTGCCGCGCCATCACATACGGCGTTGAATGCAATGATGCCGCCGAAGGCTGAAGTTGGATCTGTTTGCAATGCTTTGCTGTAGGCTTCCAATGCTGTCGCACCGATTGCTACGCCGCATGGATTCGCATGTTTAACGATCACGCAAGCGCCAGTATCGAAAGACTTTACGCATTCCCACGCCGCATCAGCGTCAGCGAT
>DLGN01000115.1:0-10040 GCA_002482715.1 Oxalobacteraceae bacterium UBA7693 | reverse complement strand
GTTTTCACCGTAACGCATTTCTTGTACTTTTTCGAAATGCATATTCAAAGTTTGTGGATAAGCACTGCGTGTTGTGTGTGCTTTGTCTTCGCCCAAACTCGTCAAATAATTCGTGATCGCGCCGTCGTATTGTGCTGTATGCGCAAATACTTTTTTCGCCAGCATGAATTTTGTGTCATACGACACGACATTATTGCCCGCTTTCATTTCCGCTAAGACGGTTGCGTAATCAATAGGATCACAAATCACGACCACGTCTTTATGATTTTTAGCCGATGAACGCAACATGGTTGGGCCACCGATATCGATATTTTCAATTGCGTCTTCCAAGGAGCATTCTGCCTTCGCGACTGTTGCTTGGAATGGGTAGAGGTTGACGACAACCATATCAATCGTTGGAATACCGTGTTTTTCTAAAGCAGCCTGATGTTCAGGAAAATCACGGCGCGCCAAAATCCCGCCGTGCACTTTCGGATGCAAAGTCTTCACACGACCATCTAGCATCTCTGGGAAACCTGTGTAATCGGCTACTTCGGTGACTGGCAAACCATTGTCTGCCAAAAGCTTAGCAGTGCCACCTGTGGACAAAAGTTTGACACCCATAGCATTGAGTTCGCGTGCAAATTCGAGAACACCAGTTTTGTCCGAGACGGACAGGAGAGCTTGTTTGATCATAATAAAGAGAGATAATTAAAAATTAAAGAAGACCGTGTTGCTGCAGTTTTTTGCGCAAGGTATTGCGATTAATACCGAGCATATCTGCAGCCTGAGATTGATTGCTATCGGTGCGTGTCATGACCATTTCTAACATCGGTTTTTCAACCGCTAACACCACCATATCGTAAATATTTGAAGCGGGTTGTTCACCTAAATCGCGGAAATATTTTTCCAGATTTTTGTGGACGGCTTCTTGAATGCTTTCTTTGCTCATACTGAATTTTCTTCTTATTAATGAATTCCTCTTTAAAAAACCAAAGGGAATTCAAGGGTTAAACTAAATAAAACTTCCACCAAAATAGTGCGGATAAATCACACTAAATACCATTAGGAAAATAACTCAAGCAGCTAAGGCTTGGGATAATTCCTGAGTTAATTCAGCACTCGTATCTATCTCGGAGGGGCGGTATTGTAACCGTTCTGTCGGTCGACTATCAAAAAACATTTTGACCGCCGCCAATTGTTCCTCGCAACTTTCTAACTTATTCATTTGCTGACGAAAAGCTTCACCATCCACCAAATCTTCGACATACCAACCGATGTGTTTGCGCGCCGTACGTACGCCCATGAACTCGCCATAAAACGCATAATGTTCGCGCAAATGACGATCCAACAGCGCGCTAACTTCCGACACCAATGGCGCTGGCAAGTAAGTACCTGTTTTCAAATAATGCTCGATTTCACGAAAAATCCATGGACGACCTTGTGCAGCACGTCCAACCATGATCGCATCCGCACCTGTCACTTCCAACACGTACTTAGCTTTCTCTGGCGTTGTAATGTCACCGTTGGCAACCACAGGAATTTTGACCAAGGCTTTGACTGCTGCAATCGTGTCGTATTCAGCTGCGCCTTTGTAGCCATCAGCACGCGTGCGGCCATGCAAGGTTAACATCGCGATGCCAGCGGACTCCGCAATACGCGCTATCTGTAATGCATTCTTATTCGCTCTATCCCAGCCTGTGCGAAATTTCAAAGTGACAGGCACATCGACGGCAGACACCACTGCATCCAGAATCTCGCCAACCAATTTTTCATCTTGCAGCAAAGCTGAACCGCACCAAGCATTACAGACTTTTTTTACCGGGCAACCCATATTAATGTCGATGATTTGCGCACCTTTATCGACATTGTATTTGGCACATTCAGCCAACATCTTAGGATCAGCTCCAGCAATCTGCACCGCTTTCGGTTCCATTTCACCTTCGTGATTGGTGCGACGCGTGGACTTTTCGGTTTCCCAAAGTTTAGGATTCGATGCGGCCATCTCTGACACCGCATAACCTGCGCCCAAGTCTTTGCACAATTGGCGAAATGGTCTATCCGTCACACCTGCCATGGGCGCGACAAAAATATTATTCTTCAGCTGATAGGAGCCAATTTGCACGATGTTAAAACCTTGGGAGTGTGGGAGGAATTTCGAGGAAGCGCTATTCTACCTGAAAAACTGCCTAAATAATTAGCAAAACCCGTCGCTTTCACGAACAATATTTTTTAATTTAGAGCAGATTTTCAATAGACTTTTTTGTGTTTTGTTGCTCAATTGCTGCCACACATTGCGTGTGGTGAACTGGAACATCAACAGTGAATACAATTTAAGATTTCGCCAATTCTTTGGCAAGTAATTGATTTAATTCATCAAACGAAGGTTCGCCAACATAACGTTTGATGATATTCCCTTGCTTATCAATCACGAAAGTCGTTGGCGTTAATTTCACATCACCGTAAGCCTTCGCAATCTTGTCTTGATGATCGAGAACGACATGAAATGGCAATTGTCTGGTTTCAGCAAAATTTAAAACATAATTAGGCGGATCATAACTCATCGCCACCGCAAAAAATTCTAGACCTTGTGCTCGAAATTTTTCATAGCTAGCAATCATTTGTGGCATCTCTTTTATGCAGGTGGCACAAGAGGTCGCCCAAAAATTCACCATGTATACTTTGCCTTGCAAAGCTTGCTGGCTAATTTTAGTACCTTGGATATTTGTGAAGTCGAGCTTGGGTGCTGCCTGCTTGTTGCTAAATGATTGATACGCAAATAGTGAAATCACCAATAACAACACAGCAACGACTATGCCCATTTTAAATGTGCCTGTTTGTTCTTTTTGCGTGACTTGCGTTGCGTTCATGATTTACCAGTAATTGAAGTACGTCAATCGAATAAGGCGAAATTATACTTTGCTTCATGCAAACTCGCTGCAGGCAACAAGCTAAACAGCACTTAGCCAATTATGTTTGTAGCTGCTTCTTTTCTTGTGCATGGTTTGCCATCCAAATATCCGGAGCCGTCGGACGGGAATATAAAAATCCCTGCATAGAGTCACAGTTGTTCGTGATCAGATAACTTGCTTGCTCTTCGGTTTCAACTCCCTCTGCAACTACCTTTAGTCCGAACTGCTTCGCCATCGATAAAATAGAACCAACAATCGCCGTACCATTGGCGTCGCCAGGAACATCCTGCACAAAACTCTTGTCGATCTTTAATTCATAAAGCGGCAAGCGTTTCAAATAATTCAAACTGGAATAACCTGTTCCAAAATCGTCAATTGAAAAACGAATTCCTAAACCCGCCAACTTAGTCATACGAGAAATGGTTTCCTGTAAATTATCGATAAACAAACCCTCTGTCACTTCAAAAATTAAGTTTTCACCACCCACACCTTGCGTTTCAAGTGCCGCGATGACTTTATCGACAAAGTCTTTCTGCCTAAACTGTTTGGGACTAACATTGATTGATAGTGGGAACTGATGCCCCTCACGACGCAAACGTTTCAAAATTACGCACGCTTCCAACAGAACCCAGTCACCCATTTTGACAATTAATCCTGACTCTTCTGCCAGCGGAATAAACAATGCCGGCGACACCATACCTCGCTCTTTACTATGCCATCGCATCAATAATTCCGCGCCAACAGCCTCTCCAATATTGTTAACTTGCGCTTGCATTACCATTTGCAATTCGTGTTGTTCTAAAGCCTTCGCCAAATCACGCTCTAAAGTGAGACGTTGCTCAACTTCGATTTGCATATCTCCTTCAAAGAACGCAATCTGATTACGTCCTGCAGATTTAGCCCGATACATAGCGGTATCTGACTCACGCATGAGATCATCTGCTTTTTGTCCTAATTTGGGCATCAGACTCACACCGATGCTACAACTTGAATTGTAGATCTGTCCATTAATCACAAAATCTTGCGACAATGCATGGCGAATTTTTTCAGCGACAGTCAATGCAAGTTTGCCAGCAATTTCCATGTGCTGATCAAGACTATCTACCAACACCACAAATTCATCTCCACCGATACGCGCGACAGTATCGACTTCACGCAGCAGCTGACTCAAACGATTAGCAACTTCTACCAAGAGCATATCGCCAGTCGCATGACCACGTGCGTCATTAATGGTTTTAAAATGATCTAAATCAATAAACAAAACAGCGCTAAAATTGCCCGTACGCTGTGCATTGGCGAGCTGTACGCTCATGCGATCTCGTAACAGACGACGATTTGGCAGACCCGTCAACACATCAAAGAATGCCAGTCGATAAATATCTAATTCTGCTTTTTTTCTATCGGTAATATCGCGCTCAATTGCGACGTAATGTGTACATTGACCTTGCTGATTATTGATAGGACGTATGTCAATTTCCAACCAAAATTCTTCTTTGGATTTTGTGTAGCTAATGATTTCTGATCGGATCGCATGGCGCGTACTCATCGCAGATCGGATACGATGAATTTCGTGAATATCCGAACTAGGTCCGTACAACATTTCTAAATTATTGCCGATCGCTTCGGCACGACTATATCCGGTACTTCGCTCAAAGGCCTTGTTCACAAATACCAGATGTGGTCCATTGTCCTGCAAATTATTGTCCGTGATCATCACCATATCGTTCAGATTTTCAACCGCAGCTGAAATTAAACGAAGCTCCTCGTTGGCAATGCGCAAAGAGCTCTGCTCTTCTTGTAGGGACACGCTAATCTGCATTTGCTTGCGCAACGATTCTTCAAGACGGCGTAACAAAACCGCACACGAAACAGTAATGACGGAGCTAATAAAGGTGAAATTGAGGGTAATAATAATCCACCGCAAAAACGGTTGATCATGATAACGATCAAATTGCAAATCAATATCAAATGCATAGCCTACCGAAATCAGGGTCACTGCATTTAACACCAACACAAAAACAGCTGACCGCAAACCCAATAATAGCGCCGCTAAGACTGGAACCGCCATCAGATAAATCTGACTGACTGGGCCAACTTTAAATAAAAAGAAAACCCCAACACCATACACAATCAGCAAAAAATTCCAGCTTTTCGCGGTAAAACTCAATGCCCGCCAACGCCACAAAATTAGCAACCAGGTAATCGCCAGCACATCAATGACGACGATCGAATAAAGCCGATCACGAATCGCCATTAACACACTAGGGATTGCAGTCAATGTTCCTAATACCAGTGCAACAGACAAAATAGCATTGAGCATCTGATCGCGCCAGAATTGCAAATCCTTGGCGGGCAGACGTTGGGCGCGCAAAAAGCGGCGGAGGAATGGACGAACAATCTTCAATTATTGCCCCATAGATTCAGACCAAAAGTCATACCAGTTGCATCAAACAATTGTCATCGTTTTATGGTAATTCGATGCTATTCGCGTCAACATTGAATAATCAGGATTGCAAAACTTTAGGCTAGTAAGTGTTCTTTTATACGCTGTTTCTTTCTTGCTGAAAAGTATTTTTTTATAATTCAGATCGAAAGCAGACAGGAATCTTTATGGTAGCTCTGCACCTGTTGCTGCACGCCACAAATCAAACCACTGGTCGCGGGACAATTGACAATCGAGTGCTTGCACTGTCTCAACCAGCACTTTGACCCGACTCGAGCCAGTTAATACCATAGGCTGCGAGGGTAAATGCAAAATCCAAGCGATTGCAACGCAAGAAACACTCACACCAAGTTCCTCGGCTATGCCGGATAAGCAGGTCTGCAATCGCTGCGACTGCGGTGTTTGATCACTAAACAAGCGCCCACCTGCTAGCGCAGACCATACCATTGGCACAACACGAAGGCGCTGACAAAGATCAAAACTGCCATCGTAGATAGGTGCCTGATGCAATAAAGAACACTCAACTTGATTCGTCACCAGAGGAAAACGCGACGCGAGCATTTCAAACTGCGCAGGAGAAAAGTTCGAAACGCCGAAGTAACTGACTTTGCCAGCTCGCTGCAATTGCGAAAATGCCTCAGCAATTTCATCGGCATTCATTAAAGGATCTGGCCGATGAATCAACAACAAATCAATTTTGTCGATCTGCATACTACGCAAAGAATTCTCTGCCGAAGCAATAATATGCGTAGCGCTTGTATTGTAAATATGCGCTTGCTGATGAGGCCTTTGCGTCGATGGGAATTGTATTCCACACTTCGTCACAATCTGAAACCGGCTTCGCAATTCTGGTGCCAAAACAAATGCTTCACCGAGCAAAAGTTCACTAGTGTAATCACCATAAATATCGGCTTGGTCTATCGTCGTAATCCCAAGATCTAAAGCTGCGTGCAAAAATTGCACGCGTTCAGCGGGCGACATTTGCCAGGCAGACAAACGCCACAGTCCCAAAACAATGCGTGAAAATTCTGGCCCCTGTGGAGCAATTTGCAATCGTGTAGATATTGGCGACATAGGGCTAAGCTTTTCTTTTAATCAGATTGGTCAGTATCTCGCCCATTATCTTCGATTTTATCGATCACAAGCAAAATCATCTAAAACATCTTCTTAAGACTTAATTCATAATGGTTTTTTGATTTCTGACCAGAAGTAAATCAATCTATACTCAAATGCACTGAAAAATCCTTAGGTTTAAAGTATTTTGATTGTACAAAACGGTAATGTAAATTCGATGAAGAATCACCAGTAATAGCCGATTTCATCACCACAGAAAGACGAGTTCAATGACTATTTTGTGCGTTCTATCTAATTGGACATTGGGGATTAATGCAAGAATTTTTCTTATGCGAGAATGAGTGCATGCACTAACCAATAGACAATGCCGTAAAATCCTAACATTTGAGTCTCTGCCGCTAAGATGAACTACATCTATTTTCGCTATCTATTATTTTTATTCATATGTACTCCCTTTTTGAATACTTCGCATGCAGAGCAGCCACAAAGTATCTCGATTAACTCACACGCCGCCTCCCCTACTCCGATTCGATTTCTACTGACATTTGATGATGGCCCTAGTGCCTCCGAGTATGACAATCCTAGCGAAAAAATATTGAATGTTCTGAAGACGAATCCTTTCCAGAACGACATCAAAGCCATTTTTTTTACTCAAACTCAGGCCAAAGGCGCTGGCGGTTCTGAGCATGGTCGTAAGCTATTAAAACGAATGCATGACACGGGTCATGAGCTGGCCTTTCATACCGCGACACCAGGACATGCCAATCATCGCTTTCTATCTGAACAAGAATTGCGGTGTTCATTAAAGCAAGGTATGGCTGATTTGACTGACGTGCGAGGCAGTTCACCACAGTTAGTGCGGCCACCATTTTGGAGTTATGACGAAAAGACTTTAGCGATCTATCAGGAGAATAATCTACAGATGTTATTGACAGATTTGAGTGCCAATGACGGTGTAATTTATGTCTTTAACTTTAGTTTTACCAAGCGCAAGAATATGCGAAAAATGTTGTTGGCCTTGCGTCCGCGCTGGCAGGCGGGAGAATTGCCAAACCTTGATGGTGCAACACCTATCGTCGTGACTTTTCATGATATTAATCGTTACACCGCTGGTCACATGGAAGAGTACCTGGAGATTTTGCTAGACGTGGCTAAAGAGTTAGAGATGCCGACGACAGCACTTCCTTTTTACGACAAGCATGATGAGATGCTGCGCGCTGCCCTGTTGAAAACGACTAAAGATAGTAGTGTTAAGCCAGAGTTGCCGGGGATTTGGAATTGGCTATGGAGCTGGCTTTGAAGCTGATTCTGAAGTTAGATTGGCCACTATGTGACCCCTAGTATTTCTGGCGTTTGAGTAAAAGCTTTGTCGCTACAAACAGCAATGGCAAGTTCTGGATGAGGTAGATGACGTAAATCCTGGCAAGCTAGATGCAATTTCAATTGTGCCTCTTGAGCCGCCCAGCAACGATAAAAATACTCACTCTGTTCTGCTGTGCTTAAAGCATGTAAGGCCGCATTTTGTTGTGCATCGAAACTATGTGCGGCTAGCGCGAGTACATCACGTTGTCTATCAATAACTTCAATATCTAAACCGATTTTTGCGTCGGTTCTGATACCGCATGCGATCCATTCCCGGCTATGTGAAATGCTAAATCCTGGCTTCTCAGTACTCATTAAATTTAAATGAGGTGCATTGTTTGCTTGTTCGATTAACGGCACTTCTGCTGGTGGCATGCCCAAATGCAAAGCCAGATATTGACGCAGTAGGTAGCGACCTATGAGAAATTGTCTGGCGCGTTCCGCTCTCTGAAAACGAAGGTAACGCGCCATCTCGTCGTAAGAAAGATTGCATTTCAGACTATCTAAGCGCGAGTCTGGAAAGTCTTTGAGATGAGCAAGGTAAATGTACATAGTGAGATTTCACCTTGCTCAACGATACGATTAATTTTTGATTTTAACGAAGTCGCCTTTAAGTGCAACACCGGCCATAATTGCGCCCGCATGGCATTCAAATTCTGTTTCGCTGGAGAATTCTACGTTGTTGTAATTGCTGACGATATTGACGACCGCATTGGCTCCTAACTCTTTGGCACGCGCTTGTAGTTGCAACATGGCGGATAAGAAAACCCAGTTACAGGCTTTTTCATCCGATTTGCCGAAGGCATTGGTTTTTTTACTGGTTTTGTCAGACACAAATCGTTGCTCGATTGCTGGCGTTGCTTGCTTACCAAAATAGAATTTGACTGAGTCACCCAGACGCGCTGTGGCATCGTTCGCCGCCATGCCACCTACTATTGGTAACATCACTTTTCTATCACTTGCATGTGCGTCATTGCTTGCAAGATTGAGTGTGGTGACGAGTGCTATGCTACAGACAGCGAATATGAAAGGTTTCATTTTTTATTTCCTTATAGTGATTTACAAGTGAAGATTTAAGATCAAAAATTTGGCATTAAAGTGCTTTTAGTTTCTCACATCCATTTTTTAAAAATGAGTGAGGTATTAATGCCGCCAAACGCAAAATTGTTTGACATCACATAATCGCAATGAATTTCTCTCGCTTCATTGCTGATGTAATCGAGTGCTGCGCATTGTGGGTCTAATTGCGTCAGATTGATAGTCGGCGCAAACCAGCTCTCACGCATCATTTGTATGCTGATCCAGGCTTCTAAAGCACCGCAGGCACCTAAGGTATGTCCCATATAACTTTTTAAAGAGCTAATCGGTATGCGTGCGCCGAATACTTGTGCTGTGGCATGCGATTCGGCGATATCACCGTGTTGCGTACCGGTACCGTGGGCATTCACATAGCCTATATCATCGGGCTGCAAGTTGGCGTCCTCTAAAGCTAATTGCATCGCGATCTTCATGGTTTCTGCATTGGGTTGCGTGACATGACAACCATCGCTATTCGTGCCGAAACCAACCAGCTCTGCGAAGATCGTAGCGCCGCGTTCTTGTGCATGTTCCAGCTCTTCCAATATCAGACAACCAGCGCCTTCACCAATTACCAAACCATCGCGCTTGGCATCGAATGGACTAGGCGTGGTGTCTGGTGCTGTGTTCTTGACGCTGGTGGCAAACAAGGTGTCGAATACCGCAGCTTCAGTAGCGCAAAGTTCTTCTGCGCCGCCAGCGACCATCGCGATTTGTTTACCGCTACGTATCGCTTCATACGCGTAGCCTATGCCTTGACTACCAGAAGTGCAGGCCGATGAAGTCGTAATGACGCGCCCCGTGAGACCGAAAAATACCCCAACATTGACGGGCGCTGTGTGCGCCATCATCTTGATATAGGTGGTGGCGTTAATGCCTTTGGTGGTGCGCTCTTCCATCATGCGTCCAAAATCGCCGATGGCGCTTGGTGTGCCGGCCGATGAGCCAAATGACACGCCCATATTGCCACTGGTGAGTAGCGGATGTTCGAGTAAACCAGCTTGTTCCAGAGCTAGTTCACTGGCACGGGTTGCCATTAATGCGACCCGACCCATACTGCGTATGGCCTTGCGGTGGTAACGTTCATTCAATTCAAATGGCGCGGCGGGGACGCCCAGTTGCGTATTTAGGCCTTCATAGTCGGCCCAATTATCCATGCGCACGACGGCATTTTTGTAGCTGCCTAAATGTTG
>DLGN01000033.1:11579-13959 GCA_002482715.1 Oxalobacteraceae bacterium UBA7693 | reverse complement strand
GATCTGGGCTTCGCCTGTTCGCCAAAGAAGCGTTTAAAGAAGGGATCGCTTAACAGCGGGTTCTTATTGTTAGAGCTGCGCGTCGCACTGATATTGACCACTGACGACATCGCTCGCTTAGCAGCCAGATTATAGGAACCTGGTGAATTGTTTTTACTGCTTGGCGCTTCCCTCAACGTAGCTGACGAAGTCAGGCTCAGATTCTTATTAATCACCAAGCCTTGTTGTACCCAATTCGGCTTTAAGCTGGTTACAATAAACCACAGTGCTAAACCGACGGTCACGGTTTGAGCGAATAATAGCCATAAACGACGCATCATGAGGAATGTATGTTAAGAAAATCAGTCGAGAGGAATGCGCTTGCGCAATTCTTAGCCAATGAATTGCAAGTCGCACGTTTCCGTGATTATTGCCCAAATGGGCTTCAGGTGGAAGGGCGCAATGAAATTAAGCGTATTGTTAGTGGTGTTACTGCTTGCCAGGCTTTACTTGATGAAGCTGTTCGGCTTGAGGCAGATGCTATCCTAGTACATCACGGCTACTTTTGGCGAGGCGAAGATATGCGGGTGGTGGGGCAGAAATTTCAACGCTTGAAAACCTTGATTGAGAATGGAATTTCCTTATTTGCTTATCACTTACCTTTAGATTCTCATCCGGCACTGGGGAATAATGCCCAATTGGCCAAGTTGTTTGGATTTGAAGTTTGCGGCCGATTTGGTGAAGATGAGTTGGGTTGGCTGGGTAAATTATCTGCGGGACAAGTTCTGAATGTAGCGCAATTGGCAGCGCATATTTCAACGCAACTTGGGCGTGAGGCCTTGATGATAGGTCAAGCCGATCGGCCAGTGAATACCATTGCCTGGTGTTCTGGTGCTGCACAAAACATGTTGGGTGCAGCAATTGAGGCAGGAGCTAGTGTATTTATCAGCGGTGAAATATCAGAACCCACTGTGCATCTGGCAAGAGAATCTGGCGTGCCGTATTTAGCTTGCGGACATCATGCGAGTGAGCGTTATGGCGTACAGGCTTTGGGTCAATTGATTGCACAAGAATTTGTGATAGAACATCACTTTGTCGATATTGATAATCCGGTTTGAGCTGATCAAATAACGATAATGAGTTTTAAATCAAAAATGCCACCTTAGTTGGTGGCATTTTGGGTGGCATTTTCGTGCGGCGATGTGGATCGATATGCTTACTTCTTTAATGCATCACGAATTTCACGCAGCAAGACCACATCTTCTGGTGTCGGTGCTGGTGCTGCTGGAGCGGCTGCGGCTTCCGCTGCATCTTTTTTCTTCATCAGATTCACTAAGCGCACCATTTGGAAAATGATGAAGGCAAGAATGATAAAGTTCAATGCGATAGTTAAAAAATTACCATAGGCAAGAACGGCACCAGCTTTTTTTGCTTCTGCTAGCGTTAAATCAGCCGCTTGCCCATTTAATGGCAAATAGTAATTGGCGAAATCTAATCCACCAAAAATTTTACCGACGACAGGCATCACGATATCGCCAACTAAAGAATCAACGATCTTGCCAAATGCGGCACCAATGATGACACCAACAGCTAAGTCAATGACATTGCCTTGTGCGGCGAAGCTTTTAAATTCTTGCATCATGCCCATAAATTTCCCCAAAGTAGTTTTAAGTAAGTGTAAGTAAAAATCTGAAGTATTTGCGCTAAGAGTATGGCAAAACAGCAATATGATAATCCGCAAAAACCATATCAGCTGAGAGAATATTGTCAATTCTTGTGAATCAACTACCAAATTGTTGTTATTCCTAGTCCATGTGGAAGCTGATCGTGCACTTTTGCATGAAATTTTCGTAGCATGTGGGTCATTTCCATGGAAAAACGGTGTAAATCGGTCTGTGAAGCATCTTTTTCTTTAATTCACCTCCCAGCTCCTTTATAATTTAAGGTTGTAAGAAGTGGGGTTGTGCTTCGTCAAGTTTTGATTTTTGATAGATTGGGGTTTGTATGAGTATCGAAAAGCAGGTCGATCCAAGTCGTCGCGGCTTACTCGTTGCTACCTGTGTGGCAGGTGGTGCAGTAGGTGTTGGCACGGCGGTTTCACTAGTGAGTACTTTTCAACCATCCGAGCGCGCAAAAGCGGCGGGTGCACCGGTTGAAGTGGATATTTCCGCTTTAAAACCAGGTGAAATGAGCACGACAGAATGGCGTGGTAAGCCAGTGTGGATTTTAAGACGTACGCCAGAAATGATGGAAAGTCTGAAAAAGACAGAAGCAAAATTGGCGGATCCAAAATCTGAGAAGCCATACACGATGGATATGCCAGCGTATTGCGACAAGCAAACGCGTTCTCGCAAAGAACATAGTGAATTTTTGGTCACTGTCGGTATTTGTTCTCATTTGG
>DLGN01000033.1:0-11567 GCA_002482715.1 Oxalobacteraceae bacterium UBA7693 | reverse complement strand
TGGGTTGTTCACCGATTTCCAAATTCACGCCTGGTGCACAGCCTTCTTTGCCAGATGATTGGGAAGGCGGCTTTATTTGTCCATGTCACGGTTCTACGTTTGATTTGGCTGGTCGCGTTTATAAGAATAAACCTGCGCCACAAAATCTGGACGTGCCGCCGCATATGTTTTTATCAGATACCAAAATTATCATCGGTAAAGATGAGAAAGGCGAGGCTTAATCATGGCATTTGTTGAGAAAAAACTTCCTGACGATGCGCCTATCGCAGCGAAAGCATTGAATTGGGTTGATTCCCGTTTTCCACTGACGAAATTGTGGAATGATCAATGGGGTCAATACTACGCGCCAAAAAACTTTAACTTCTGGTACATCTTCGGCTCATTGGCGATGTTGGTATTGGTCATCCAGATTGTTACCGGTATTTTCCTGGTGATGCATTACAAACCAGATGCAAAGTTGGCATTTGAATCAGTTGAATACATCATGCGTGAAGTGCCGTCGGGCTGGTTAGTGCGTTACATGCATTCGACCGGTGCTTCCGCCTTCTTTATCATTGTGTACTTACACATGACACGTGCTTTGTTGTACGGCTCATATCGTAAGCCACGTGAATTGATCTGGTTGTTTGGTTTTGCGATTTTCTTGTGTCTGATGGCCGAAGCTTTCTTCGGTTACCTCTTACCTTGGGGTCAAATGTCCTACTGGGGCGCACAAGTTATTGTGAACTTGTTCGGCGCAATTCCTTTCATCGGCCCAGATTTGTCTTTGTGGATTCGTGGTGACTATGTGGTGTCTGATGCGACATTGAATCGCTTCTTTGCTTTCCATGTGATCGCGATTCCTTTGGTCTTGTTAGGCTTAGTAGTAGCGCATTTGATCGCTTTGCATGAAGTCGGTTCTAACAACCCTGATGGTATCGAAATCAAAGAAAACTTAGATGCAGACGGTCACCCAGTTGACGGTGTTCCTTCTCATCCTTACTACACTTTCCACGACATCTTTGGCGTGACAGTGTTCTTGACGATCTTTACTGCTGTCGTGTTTTTTGCGCCAGAAATGGGCGGTTACTTCTTGGAGTACAACAACTTTATTCCAGCCGATTCATTGAAAACGCCACCACACATCGCTCCAACTTGGTACTTCACGCCGTTTTACTCAATTTTGCGTGCCACGACGTCTGAGTTCTTGTTTGTAATTCAAGCGGGTGTCGCGGCATATGTTGCGCTGATCTGGTTGAAGTCTTCTTTGGGCTTTATGACTAAAGCAGCAATCGCCGTCGTTGCCTTGTTGGCGATCATCGGCATGATGCCTTTCGGTTTGGATGCAAAATTCTGGGGTGTGGTTTTGTTCGGTGGTTCCGTTGTGATCTTGGCTTTCTTGCCTTGGTTAGACGTGTCCCCAGTGAAATCGATTCGTTATCGTCCTGATTGGCACAAATATGTGTATATCGTATTCGGTATCGCGTTCGTCGTTTTGGGTTACCTCGGTGTGCAAGCACCATCACCGATGGGTGAGCGCGTATCTCAAGTATGTGCATTGATCTACTTTGGTTTCTTCTTGTTGATGCCTTGGTGGAGCGGTATGGGTACGTTCAAGACTGTGCCAAAGCGCGTAACGTTTGCTGCGCACTGATCAGATTAAGCGAGGAAAAACTAGCATGAAATTACTTAAAAAACTGATCCTTACATTGGCATTCGCTCCAGCATTGGCTTTAGCCAGTGGTGGAAGTTTCCCACTGGATCGTGCGCCAGAACGTACTACTGATCTGGCTGCGTTGCAGAATGGCGCAAAGCTCTTCGTCAATTACTGTTTAAATTGTCACTCTGCAGTGTCTATGCGTTATAACCGCTTGCGTGATATCGGTTTGACGGAAGACCAGATCAAGAGCAATTTATTGTTTACCGGTGAGAAAATCGGTGAGCTGATGAAAACTAGTCTGAGCGCGAAAGACGCGAAAGAATGGTTTGGTGCAGTTCCACCTGATTTGTCGGTGATTGCCCGCGCTAAAGCTTCTGGTGCAGGTACTGGCGCTGACTGGCTCTACACGTATTTGCGTACTTACTACAAAGATGAAAGTCGTCCAACTGGTTGGAACAACATGTTGTTCCCTAACGTTGGTATGCCACATGCTTTGTGGGAATTGCAAGGTGTGCGTGGAGCAAAGTTTGAAGAAGTTAAAGATGCACATGATCCATCTAAAATGGAACACAAATTCGTCGGCTTCGAAACTTTAACGCCAGGCACGATGAACGCTGTTGAATATGACAATGCCATCGGTGATCTTGTTGCTTATCTTCAGTGGATGGGCGAACCAGCGCAGAATGAACGTAAGCGTTTGGGCGTTTGGGTTGTGATGTTCATGGCCTTGCTGGCGACCTTAGCATGGCGCTTGAATGCCTCCTACTGGAAAGAAGTGAAGTAATCGTAAATTAGTCGTCCATCAGATAACTGGTGGATGTGTCATCCCAGGGTGAGGTCTGCTTTTTGCACCTCACCCTAATCGTTTTTAAGGAACTATAAAAATGATGGTTCTCTACTCAGGTACAACCTGCCCATTTTCACAACGTTGCCGTTTAGTCCTGTTTGAAAAAGGCATGGATTTCGAAATTCGTGACGTTGATTTGTTCAATAAGCCAGAAGATATCTCCACGATGAACCCATACGGTCAAGTGCCAATCTTGGTTGAGCGCGAATTGGTTTTGTATGAATCCAATATCATCAACGAATACATTGATGAGCGCTTTCCGCATCCGCAATTGATGCCTGCTGATCCATTGCAACGTGCTCGTGCACGTTTAATGTTGTTCAATTTTGAAAAAGAATTGTTCGTACACGTGCATACTTTGGAGAACGAAAAGAACAATGCGTCTTCTAAAGTATTGGATAAAGCTCGAGCTGAAATTCGTGATCGCCTGACCCAATTAGCACCTTTATTTGTAAAAAATAAATACATGCTCGGTGAAGAGTTTTCTATGCTTGACGTAGCAGTAGCTCCATTGCTGTGGCGTCTCGATCACTATGGTATTGATTTGTCAAAAACAGCTGCGCCATTGTTGAAATATGCAGAGCGTATTTTCTCTCGCCCTGCTTATATTGAAGCATTGACACCTTCTGAAAAAGTAATGCGTCGTTAATGATATCTGCGATCAGGTTTTGCATTGAAATCTGGTCGCAACTTTTCGAATCTATTTAGAAAGTAATGCAAGCTCATGTCAGGAATTTCTACAAAACCATATTTATTACGTGCCATCTACGAATGGTGCACTGACAACGGCTTTACACCGTATGTGTCGGTGAAAGTAAATGGTGCGGTACAAGTCCCGATGGAATTTGTGCGTAAGGGTGAGATTGTTCTGAACATTGCATTTTCTGCGACAAGTGGTTTGAAAATGGACAATGATGCAGTCAGTTTTAAAGCTAGGTTTGGTGGCGTTTCGCGCGACCTTTATATTCCTGTGCGTAATATCCAGGCGATATTCTCTAGTGAAAATGGTCAAGGCATGGTTTTTGATGATGTGGAAGATACCCTGGACTCTGATGCGCCAGTTGTCGAGCCAGTCAAGCCAGTGATAGGTTTGGCTTCGGTTAGCAATAAGGAAGAAAACCTGGTGGCTGAAGCGGTGAAACAGGAAGACGCAAATGAAACACAAAAAAAACCAGAAAAACCTTCCCTAAAAGTCATAAAGTAGTCTATAATTTTGTTCTTCAAGATTCGTTGCAAAACAAATTGTGTTGCAAGCAGTGTTGAAAAGATTACCGCCGGTTTAGCTCACTTGGTAGAGCAGTTGACTTGTAATCATCAGGTAGCCAGTTCGATTCCGGCAACCGGCACCAGTAGCACTAAGGGCTCACAGAAATGTGAGCCCTTTTTTATTGCGTTGAGAAAGTTGGTCTGTCTTCTCTGCGTATTTTTTCAACGTATTTTTCTCAACATATCTTATTGGCAAATTTGGCGTTCTGTGTTGATTGTCTTCTGCTTGCTAGCTAAGCATCTTTTCGGAACCGCGCTAAGTAGTGAAGTATCACGATAAATTCCCGCGCCCGATCAGATGAAGTATCGCTTGCGATGCAGAGATACCACGCTGACGCAAATCTAGGAAGTTATGCTACAGAGCAATAATTCTTTGTGCCATAATGCCTCAAATCACCCCCTTCGATGCACTTCGATTACTGGTTGGACATACTGAACATGCGATTGCTTGCGCGCAAAATCTGGAAACTTATTTGTGGTGTCACCATACTATTCTTAATGAATAGTATGAATGCGACTGCGGTTGATTTAAAAGCTTACACGGAAGAGTGGCCTCCATATAATTTTCTTAATGGCAAGGACGTAACCGGTATTTCGACAGACATCTTACGTACTGCATGCGTCAATGCAAATCTGCATTGCGAATTTCAACTCGTACCTTGGACACGCGCTTATAAAACAGTGCAAGAAACAAAAAATACCTTAATCTATACCATTGCTCGCATACCAGCACGAGAGGGGCAATTTGTTTGGATTGGTCCTATTTTGCCTCGAACTACTTGGGTTTACGTACGGGCAGAGCTTGCCAATGAAATCCATACTCTAAAAGATTTGGAAAAATTTAAGGTCGGTGCGATTCGCGCTGAGGCCTCATTTACTGAGTTGCTTGAAGCTGGAGTATCGAAGTCAGCAATTCGCATTTTCAATTCCAATAGCGATGAAATGCGCATGCTGAAGTCAGGCCAGATTGACGCTGTGGTTAACACCGAGATTGGGATGGCGATGAATCAACAGCAATATGATATGCCTGCTGGCAAGTTGATTAAGCTGATCAAGCTTTATGACGGCGGGTCATTGTATTTCGGTATGAATATTGGCTCTGATCCGACACTCATCGAGAAATTGCAAAGTAGTGTAGATAAGTTACGTCGCGAGGGGAAAATGAATGCGATTGTTCTGCGCTATACGAAACCGCAATAACTAGACACTGTTGACTATTGCCGTTGTTCAGCTAATCCTTAGCGTCTCAAAATTGTGATCATTGTTGCTGCTTCCTGCCTCCATGATCCTTGACCCATGGATCAGATCCTTGGGTTGTCCTATCGTTTATTAGATCTAGGTCGTCTCTCTACTTTCAATATTGGGTTTCACATCTCGTTAAAGTGAATTTACTCGCACGATTTATTCAAATATCAAACGTGGAAACTTCCACACAGTCGCCGCGAGCAGTCGAAAATTGGAGTAAGAAATTGGATTTGGAAGCGCATTCACGCTAGAGCAAGGTGATGCACTTGCAAATAGCAGATTCAAAATTCGGTCGCGCATTAGGCTAGTTGAGTTTTCATGTGCGCTTGAATTCATTCTCAATATCTACACTCGTCATGCTGGCTTGGATGAAAGCGCTAGAATCAACATGAGCAGTTCCGACAAAAAATTGGGCGAAGTTCATAGCACATGTGGTGTGCTATGAACTGGAAATGCCTCTATATCAAATCAATCCTCCCTGTCGACTATTTCGGCGCTTGCGCACTGCCGAACATAAAGCTAAAACCTGTCGCAGTTTTACTAGCTTTCTGTGCTGTGGTGGCAAAAGCATGGCAGCCCATGCAGCTATTTCCTTTTGTTTGCATGAATGTTTCTAGTACAGGATTGATCAAGGTATTCGTGCTGATGTCGCCCGGCTTGCCTGCAGAGAGTGGTGCTGTTAGTGGGATTGGAGTGCTCAGATTGAGAACTGTTTTAGACCATTGCGTATCGACCATGGCGTAGTATTGCCAAGGTGATTTGGCGTAGCCTTGTGTGATGATTTTCTGAGCTTGTGCGTTGATTTTTGCGGCATTCACATCATCGGGAAATACCTGCACCACTTGAGTAGGGTTAGTTCCTTTGGTGTTAACCGGTGTTTTGCTCATGGGATTATTGAAACTGTAGGCTTGCTTACCTGTTGCACCCATCAACGGTGCATTATCCACTTGATAAAAAGTCGACCACAGCCCAGCGTTTTGTTTGCCGCCGCTAGCAAAGATATGAAATCCGACTAAGCCGATTGTGACCGCTTTACCATCTGCAGAGCCAGGGACGTATCCTTTGGCAAGATGAAAGCGTCCGGAGCTTGCTTCAGCTGCGGTTAACACTTTCCAAGCTGCTTTAACCTCAATTGAGCCAGAGGGCAAAATAATGTTCGTCGTTTTAGCGAAGGTAGCTTGTGTGGTGGCGTTATATAAGCTGTTTTGCGTGATGTAGTCATACTGCGTTTTGTTCATCGCCACATCGTAATACACGGGATTTTTCTGTTGGTCGTATAGAATATTTCCATCTGCCTGGGTGATTTCATCGAGTGGAATGTTCGGACTCTTGCGCGCTTTCAAGGTCGCTTGAAGTTTGGCAACGGTGGGTGATACCTTTGCGGTGCGTGTCAACATTCGCATGCTGCCTGTAGCAACTTCACTTGCGACTTCTTTGGGAAGCGTTGCATTGACGACTTGATTATTCCACGGTTGTGGCTGAGCGCCATTCGGAAGGAACACTTGCTCTTCAGTGAGAAAACTTTCCCAAACAGTTGTCCCTGCTGCGCCAAATAAGGCCGATGTATCGGGGATGCCGCGTTGGCCTGATTTAGCGGGCCAGTTCAGATAGATAAAGGTTTGCCACATTGCGCAATCTGCGCCAGGATTGGTAAATTCACCATTGCTGAGTTTAGGGATGGGTTTCAGCTCAACCCCAATTGGATTTAGACCACCACAGGGAAAGCTCGGCACTGGAGGAGCTTTAGGTGTGGAGGGTGCTGAACTTTGTGCTAGCGCAGCGGTGGCTGATGCAAGGCTAAGCGCTAAGCCCACAAAAATTGTGGACAATACACCTCGGTTATTGTTGCGACTGAAATCGGGTCGTTGCATAGTATGTTTCCTCCTAGTCTTGCAGCCAATGGATTGAATAGAGAAACAAGGAATAGCTAAAGAGCGAGCAATATGCTTACGACGAACTGCATGCGACCTGCCCCTAAGAATTAGCTAATATATGTTTCGCTAAGAACTTAACAGGTGGCAGTTAAAGAAATCATCAATAGGCGATTCTGCTACACCGGTTATTCACATACTTGCAAACATCATGCCAGCCAAAATAAGCTTCTTTTGTGAATACTATGGTTTCTTAACGTGTAGTTTTTAGCGATTTACATGTCAAGTGACCAATTATTAAGTTCATATCAGCCAAAGTGAATCAAATCAATCACTAGAATCGTTTGTTCGAAAGCAGACTTGTTCACTTTCGAATTGACGACAGCTTGAGCACACCAGAGAGCGAAAGTTTTTGTACTAGCGAAGGCGCTTGGTCTCAGATAGAGGAGATCTGTGCAAAACCAACTGTGCGACAGTTGTGTAGATGCCTCTAGAAGAAACCTCCCAGGCACAGAAATCGACATGGCTTTGCCTCTCACTTTTCAATCTTGTGTACATAGCTTGTCGAGTACTTTTAGATTCAAAGGCTGAAACCACGCTACAATCATTTTTAGCGTCGGTCATGGCGACTTAGCTTGTTGCAACTTGAGGAGGCTGTTACTGATGTTTTACACATTTGCGATCTTGTTGGTTTTTCAGTGTCTGGGTGAAGCCAGTGTGTTTGTTCTGGGTTTGAATATTCCAGGTCCAGTTGTCGGAATGTTGCTGTTGTTTTTCGCTTTACTAGCTTCGCCACGCTTGATGGCAAAGATTGAAGAATCCAGTCATCATGTGCTCAAGCACATGTCTTTATTTTTCATTCCAGCGGGTGTTGGGATTATGGTTTCTGCTAATAGCGTTTCACAACATTGGATTGCCTTGTTGCTCGCTCTTGTCGTGAGTACTTTGTTGACACTTGCAGTGACAGCCCTGAGTATGCGTTGGTTGATGCCACACCATGCCGCGTCATCCGATCAGCTTATGGACGCTAGTACATCGTCGCAAACGCCATTAGAAAAATCAGAAAAATAACATGACATCGATCTTCGAACTTGCGGCTACGTGGAACTATCTTGCTCATTCGCCACTATTAGCGATTAGTTTGACGCTATGCGCATATCTGCTTGCAATGTGGATTTCCTCTCAGTTTCATTTCTCGCCGCTGGCAAATCCAGTCGTCATGGCGGTTGCTATGATTATTCTTGTGCTAAGCGCGACAGATATTTCCTATGAGCGTTATTTTTTTTCTGCACAGATGATCCATTTTATGCTTGGGCCTGTGACGGTTGCGCTGGCAATTCCTTTAGCAAGACAGCTACCAAAGCTGCGCCGTAGTTTGCTACCTTTGACGGTCGGTTTGTTGTGTGGATCATTGACGGCGATCATCTCTGCTGTGCTCATCGTGATTTGGATGGGCGGTTCGCAGGAGTTAGCATTATCGATAGGCCCAAAATCAGCGACGACGCCAATTGCGATGAGCATTGCCGATAAGATCGGTGGCGTCCCCTCAATTGCCGCCGCAATCGTTATTTTGACTGGCGCATTCGGTGCCTTAATAGCGCGCTATTTGTTTAATTGGATGCGCATTAGTTCGCCAGAAATCCGTGGTTTTGCACTTGGTTTAGCGGCGCATGGAATCGGAACGGCGCGTGCATTTCAGGTTAGTAAAGAAATCGGTACTTTTGCTGGATTAGGAATGGGCTTGAATGGTGTTCTGACCGCGTTGCTGGCACCAAGCTTGGTGCCAGTGATTGTGAATTACTTCTTTTAGCAGAATCTGTGAGATGACTATTTTTGTCTTGCGTACGGTTTGATGCTGTGTTGTTGATACTAGCCAGTTGATACTAATTCTGCACTCGTCCAATTTTATGCAGTGATGAGAACTGGCGTAAAACCAGCTTCATGTATTGCTGCTTCAAGTACAGCTTCATTCTGTACTGATTCAATGCTAACTGAGTGTGTGGCCAGGTCGATGGCGATGTTGGCCTTTGAATCCAGTTCCTTAATTGCATTGCTGATGGTCGCTTCGCAGTGCTTACATGTCATATCTTTGACTTGAAACTGTGGCATGAAAATTCTCCTGATCCGATTGTTTGAATGATGTGATTGTAGATGTTCTGAATCGTGTTCGCTTGCTCCGTCATGATTTTTAAAGATTTTCTTGACCTTCCCATGGTGGGAAGCTATATCCTGATTTCTACGGTGAAGCCTGCGGCAAAGAAATCCTTGCCTGAAACAACTAAGACATTTGAGATGATGGCCAGATCAGAGGAAAGTTCTATGAATAGTAAATTGAATTTGCAAATTGAGGGCATGACCTGTTCGTCATGTGTGCGGCGAGTTGAAAAAGCCTTGCTGGCGACCGATGCTGTGTTGGAAGCAAGCGTCAATTTGGCCACTGAGAAAGCCAGTGTTAGCGTGAAGCCCGGTGCAAATATTCAAGCAGTAATCGCTAGCGTAGAAAAAGCAGGTTATCAGGTAGCGACCAAAACATGGACATTGACGGTCGCGGATATGAGCTGCGCCTCATGTGTAGGTCGTGTTGAGAAAGCGTTCAAGGCGGTGTCAGGGGTATTAGATGCCAGTGTCAATCTGGCGACAGAAAAGGCGCAAGTAACAGCGATAGCAGAGGTCGAACTGATTAGCTTGTTAGCGGCAGCAAAAAAGGCTGGCTATGTCGCACATCTGGTTGAAGACAAGCTCAGCATCCATACCTCGCCCCGAGCAGGCTTGAGTCAGGGCTGGTTGGTAGTGATCGCGATGGTGTTGAGTTTGCCGTTGATGGCGCCGATGTTATTGGCGATGGTGGGAATTGATTTGTTGATACCTGGCTGGTTGCAGTTAGCATTGGCGACCCCTGTGCAGTTCTGGCTTGGTGCCCGCTTCTACAAGGCTGGTTGGAAGGCTGTATTAGCAGGGAGCGGCAATATGGATTTGCTGGTAGCGATTGGTACTAGTTCTGCCTATGGATTATCGATCTATCTGTTATTTGATGCAGGCGAACACGTGGCGCATGGCATGCAGCATCTGTATTTTGAATCATCGGCTGTGGTGATCAGCTTGGTGTTGCTTGGTAAATGGATGGAAGCGAAAGCGAAACATCAAACTGTCGAGGCGCTACGAGCGCTGGAGTCTTTACGCGCCACTACAGCCTTGCTACGTCGTGATGGGGTTGATATTGAAGTTCCTGTCGCCGAACTAAAGGTCGGTGATTTGGTCATTGTTCGCCCTGGTGATCGGGTGCCTGTCGATGGTGAAATTCTCGAAGGGATTAGCCGTCTGGACGAATCGTTATTGACTGGTGAAAGCATGCCTGTCAGCAAGCATGTCGGTGATACGGTGATTGGCGGTTCTGTGAATGCCGATGGATTGTTACTGGTGACTGCGCGCGGGATTGGCGGTGCCACCATGCTATCGCAAATAATCAAACTCGTCGAAGATGCGCAGGCGGTAAAGGCACCAATACAAGCGCAAGTTGATCAAATCAGTGCGGTATTTGTACCTATCGTTCTGGGTATATCTGTATTGACTTTGCTAGCATGGGGATGGATTACCGGAGATTGGCAAGCTGCATTGTTGAATGCGGTAGCAGTACAAGTCATTGCATGTCCATGTGCTTTGGGTTTGGCAACACCGACGGCGATTATGGTAGGTACAGGCGTTGCCGCCAAATTTGGTATCTTAATTAAAGATGCGCAGGCGTTGGAAATTGCACATAGTTTAACGGCCATCGCCTTTGATAAAACGGGCACTTTGACCGAGGGTAAACCAACTGTGGCCGCATTGATTAGTCATGCATATAGCGAAAAACAAATGCTGGAATGGGCATCGGCTGTACAGCAATACAGCGATCATCCGCTGGCACATGCGGTATTGCAAAGTGCGAAGAAGCAAGGTCTAAAGCTCCTTGCTGCGAAGGATGCTAAGGCATCTCCAGGTCGTGGCGTTCAGGCGCAATTAGATGAGACCACGGTATATCTGGGAAACCTGCGCTGGATGCAGGAATTGGGTGTTAATGTGAGTGCGTTTGAGCAAGCGGCGCAGGAGCAGCAGGGTGTTGGTCGTACGGTTTCATTTTTGGCTTTATCGATGGATGGCGATTTGCAATTGGCTGGCTTGCTGAGTTTTGGTGACCAGGTAAAAGCCAGCGCAATATTGGCAGTAAAGCGCTTGCATGCATTGGGGGTGAAGTCGATTATGCTCAGTGGCGACAATTATGGCAGCGCAAATGCTGTGGCGGCAGTTGTCGGCATTACAGAGGTACGTGCGGAAGTTCTACCAGCGGATAAAGCGAATATTGTGCGTGAATTGCAGCAGTCAGGCTTTCGGGTTGGCATGGTCGGTGATGGCATTAACGATGCACCTGCGTTGGCAGCAGCGGATGTGGGTATTGCCATGTCTACCGGAACCGATGTCGCAATGCATACCGCAGGCATCACCTTAATGCGCGGCGATCCCTTATTGCTTGCCGACGCGATTTCCATCTCGCAACGAACTTACCGTAAGATTCGTCAAAATCTTGGATGGGCGTTTATTTACAATATTGTCGGCATACCGTTGGCGGCTCTTGGCTATTTGAACCCGATGCTGGCAGGAGCAGCGATGGCATTCTCTAGCGTCAGTGTGGTGTCGAATGCTTTGCTATTGCGTTATTGGACAC
>DLGN01000075.1:6505-6872 GCA_002482715.1 Oxalobacteraceae bacterium UBA7693 | reverse complement strand
TTGATCACGTTCAGCAACGCCAATTGCGTACGGCAAATGTCGGGCACGCAAACGTGGATGACCAAATTGTTCGATGTAGAGATTAGGGCCACCCATCCATCCCGATAAGAACCAAAATAATTTATCTCGCGAACTATCATTCGGTTGCGGATGCATTTGATTGATGCCCGCAAACTCGGTTTCTAATTGCATCAAATCATAGAAACGATCAACCATTTCTCTAAGCTTATCTGCACCACCTATCAACTCGTATAAATTCGATTTTTCTTCCTGCTCTTCCATAAAACTCACTTTAACTATTCCGCAAAGACATCAATGGCGGTTGACTCAAGACATTGCGCAAACCTAACCAGCCGCCAATCAAAGC
>DLGN01000075.1:5138-6463 GCA_002482715.1 Oxalobacteraceae bacterium UBA7693 | reverse complement strand
CCCGCACCAATGACGACGGGCGAGAAAGTCCAAGCAAATTTAAAGGCAAAGGTGGCGAGTGCCCAACCTATCGCCAAGGCACCACATGCGGCGAGTGCGCCAGCCAAACTACCGACTAATAAAAACTCTACCCACTGGGCTTGCGAAAGCTGTTTACGCGTCGCACCTGAGGCGCGGAGCAAAGCGGCTTCACGCATGCGGATGTCCTGCGAACCAGCGAGCGCAGCGTACAAGACCAAAACGCCAGACACCAAAGTGAACAAGAACAGGAACTCAACCGCCGTGATCACCTGATCCAAAATATCTTGTAATTGTTTCAGAATCGCCCCCACATCCATTACGGTCAAATTTGGGAAGTCTAAGGTGAGTTGATTGGTGAACTGCTTTTGTTCATCAGGCACTCGGAAAGCGGTGATGAAGGTCTGTGGCATATCCTGCATCGCTTTAGGATTTATCACCACGAAGAAGTTAACACGCATAGAACCCCAATCCAATTTACGCAAACTGGTAACTTTGGCGGAAACTTTTTGACCTGCGATATCAAATACCATTTGATCGCCTAACTTCAATTGTAAAGTTTTCGCCAAACCTTCTTCTACCGAGGCTTCTGCCTCTGTCGCGCTAACATCTTTGTACCATTCACCCGCCACGACTTTATTGAGAGCTGGCAAATCAGCCATCGTCGATAGATTAAATTCGCGCTCCACCAAAGAATTGGCACGTTCATCTTGATAGGAATTCGGTTTCAATACTTGATCATTAATTTGTATCAGGCGCCCACGTATCATGGGATAAATCATGGGTTTGGCGAAGTTTTCTACGCGCTTAGCGATTTCGGCTTTTTGATCGGGCTGAATATTAATGACGAAATGATTCGGCGCATCGGCAGGCGTCGATTGTTTCCACGCCGCGATTAAATCACCGCGCACCACAGTCAAAAGCAGTAAAGCCATCAAACCTAAAGACAGGGAAACAACTTGCACCACGGTCGCACCAGGACGACGCTGTAAGGCAGTTATCGCAAAACGCCAAGCTGCGAAATTAAAGCTAGTACGCAAGCGCCTCAAGACAAAAATACTTAACCAAGCAATAAATGAAAACAGTAGTAAGCCAACAATAAATCCGACCGCCACCATAGAACCCACTTTGACATCACCGGTTTGCCACAACAACAGCGCAATAAAAATTCCCAAACCTAATGCATAAGTCGCCAAAGTCATGGCTTTCGGTGCGTCTTGCTCGCGACGTATCACTTGATTATGCGGCACATCGCGTAATTGCAAAATCGGTGGCATCGCAAATCCCACCAAGAGCAAAATTCCGAC
>DLGN01000075.1:0-5109 GCA_002482715.1 Oxalobacteraceae bacterium UBA7693 | reverse complement strand
AAGCCGGTAGTAAACTAGCCGGAGGCAACTCGACAGAAACCAAACCACCCAACCACTCCAATAATAAGAAATGACTAGCAAAACCGATCACCACACCGGCAATACTACCCAGTATGCCCAGCATCAAAAATTCCAACAGATACATCGTTGTCACTTGATTTTGGGTTAAACCCAAGCAGCGCAACATCGCGCAGGCATCAATATGGCGTAACATAAATCGACGCGCGGCCATCGCTACCGCCACGGCAGCTAACATGGCCGACAACATGCTGACCATAGATAAAAACTGTTCGGCACGATCCAGCGTGGTACGCATCTGCTCATTGCCATTGGCGATCGTTTCGATACGAGCACCCTTAATTTTTTGCTCGATGAGATTTTTTTCCATTGTCACTCTGAAATTTTCTACCGCTTGCTTATCGCCCGCCAACAATAAGCGATAAGTAATGCGCGAACCTTCTTGCACCAATTTTGTAGCAGCCAAATCCTGTTCAGAAATCATGACACGCGGTGAAAAACCGAGAAAGCCCGCACCACGATCTGGCTCTGATGCGATGCTCTGGGTCACGATGAACTGTTGTTCACCCATACTGAGTTTGCTACCAATCGCAATTTTCAAACTTCCCAGCAAGGCAGGATCGACCCACGCTGTGCCTGCCGCGGGAATACTGTCCACTTCAACTTCTTTTTCGCCCTGCAATAATTTCAACTTGCCTCGCAAAGGATAGCCATCAGTGACTGCTTTCAAAGTCACTAATTTAGTCATCGCGGCATCACCTTCACCCGCCAATGCCATACTAGGAAAGACCACGGTTTCAGCCGTTTTCAAGCCATTCTCTTTGGCTAACTGCTTCCACTCTGGCCGTATCCCTTGTGTAGAAACGACTAATAAATCCGCCCCCAACACTTGATGCGCGTCACGCTCCAAGCCACTGCGCATACGATCAACAAAAAAACCGACCGAAGATAAAGAGGCTACGGCGACCATCAAGGCGATCAGCAAAAATCGAAGCTCACCAGCACGCCAATCGCGTTGCGTCATGCGAACTGCTATAGGCAAAATAAATGAAAACATGGTGCTCCTGAATGGCGGTAGGACTAAAGTCGAATTGAACATCTCAATCAAAAGCGGCACATACTATGGAGCATATGCGCTACGAATGACTGAAGCAGCGTGACAGCAATTAATATTGATTCAGCGCGTTGGCAAAATCTTGCAACAAATCTTCGGTATCTTCGATCCCCACAGAGACACGAATCAAGGAATCAACAATACCCATTTCGGCACGACGTTCCTGTCCCATCTCGAAGAAAATGGTATGCGCTACAGGAATCACCAAAGTGCGCGTATCTCCCAGATGTGTGGCGTTAATCGCTAGTTTCAAGTGATTCAAATAGTCGAAGCAATCGATTTCCGGTTTCAACTCAAAACTTAACAAAGCACCATAAGCACGGAACAACTCCGTCGCCAATGGGTGTTGAGGATGTGATTCTAAGCCGGGATAATGTACCACCGCCACGCGTGGATCAGCTTCCAACAAACGCGCCAATTCAAGAGCATTATCACTTTCACGCTGCATGCGCAGTGCCAGCGTCTCTGCACCGACCGCAACTTGATGCGCAGCCTCTGGTGAAATTGATGCACCAAAATCGCGCAAGGCCTTGGCACGAAGGTGAGCGATGCCTTGTTGCGACGACGCTAATTTACGGAAATTTGGCGCGATATGCGGATAACTAGCCCAATCAAACAAACCGGTATCGGTCAAAGCGCCACCTAAAACATTGCCATGACCTGCGATGGATTTAGTCAAGGAATTCACCACCAAGCCTGCACCCACAGCTTTTGGGCGGAACAAGTACGGCGAAGTCATAGTGTTATCGACTACGTATAAAATGCCGCGTTGCTGACACAGTTCACCGATACGCTTGAGATCCGCTATTTGCGTGCGTGGATTGGCGATCGTTTCAACAAAGACCATACGAGTTGCAGGTGTAATCGCCGCTTCAACTTCAGCGACATTGGTAGCATCGACTAAAGAGAGTTGAATGCCCTGTTCGGCACAAGTTTGCCAAACGCTATTGGTGTTACCAAACAAGAAACGCGAAGAGATAATATGATCGCCCTGACGCAACAATCCCTGAAACACAGCACCGATTGCCGCCATGCCGGTCGCGAAACACAAGCTCGCGCTGCCGTCTTCCATTTTGGTGATTTTCTCTTCCAAAGCCGATACGGTGGGATTGCCTTGGCGACCATAGCGATAACCCGCTTGCTTGCCTTGAAACACATCCGCCAACTCTCTGGCATTTTTGTAGCCGTAAGTGACGGAAGTGTGAATTGGTTTGTGTGGCGAACCGTGTTCTATCTCTTTTTGACGGTCGTTGTGCAAGATGGTGGTGGTAAATCCGTAAGGCTTGGTTGAGCTCATGATAAAAATAAATAAATGGTTTATCAAAGTTAAGAGTTTAACCCAGATTCACATCGGGCTCTGATTAAGCTATATAGACAGAAACACGTCTTACTTGGTTCTATTGATGGAGGAATAAAAAAGCGAACCGATTTAGAACCTCGGTTCGCTTGAAGTTTCAGCTATTAACACATTAAGCCTAGATAATCCTAACCTAGGTTTCATTAAGGCCTGTTAAAACTTGTAAGACCCTGCTGCAAATACGCTAAGTATTTTTGCACATCTAATTCGACCCCAATTGGCGGAGTTACTAACATTCTTTCGTCGGCTGATTGCAAGACATAATATGGCTGAGAAATGCTAGCAAATCGACTTGCCTGTAAATGCTTAAATTTTTTCCCTATGGTCGTAACCCGCGTTTTCAAAATGGCAGAGTCAAATTGTTCATGTTCAGGCAGAGCTGTTTTGTCGTCGGTGTAAAGTGAAACCACGACATAGTTCTCCTTCAACACAGTGAGCACCGCAGGATCTGACCAAACCTCAGCTTCCATCTTTCTACAATTGACACAACCGTGCCCAGTAAAATCTAATAGCATAGGCTTGTTCACCTGCTTTGCATAAAGTTTAGCTTCCTCGTAATCAAAAAAACCTTCGATGTGATGTGGCATGTGGAAAAATTCACTGTACTTTCTGGGAGCATTGCCTATAGTTTTCTGCGCCAAATCAACTGATATTTTCGGCGGCAACAAACCACTCAAAGGATGTAAAGGATTTCCGAAAAATCCACTGACAAGATAGAGAGAAAACGCAAAACACAACATAACAGCAGCAGCACGCATGCGGCCAATATGTACTAACACACTATCATGTGGCATTCGAAACTTTCCCCACAAATTCAATCCCAACAGAACGCTCAATAGTATCCAGATTCCAATGAAAAGTTCGCGAGACAGAATATTCCAGTGATAGGCCAAATCAGCTGTCGACAGAAATTTGAATGCCAAGCCCAACTCTAGAAAACCTAGACTGACCTTAATCGAATTAAGCCATGCACCTGACTTAGGTAAGTGCTGTAATGTTTTGGGAAACAAAGCGATGATAAAAAAGATGCCTGCCAAAGCAGTAGAGAATCCAAGCATCCCGATAATTGGTGCCAAATAGTTTTGCATACTATCTACCCCACCAACTGTCACCAATATGCCCCCAATTAAAGGACCGGTGCAAGAAAACGATACGACTGCCAAGGTAGCAGCCATAAAAAACAGGCTCAGAACGCCCTTGCCATGAGACTTTTCTGCGATACGATTAACCCAACGACTTGGTAAATTTAAGTCAAATAATCCCAATAAAGCAGCGCCAAAAAAAACCAACATAAAAAACAAAAAAACATTAAAGATACCGTCGCTTGCAAGCTCGTTTAAAGCTCCGGCTCCAAACATCAGCGTCACGACCAAACCTACTCCGACATAAATCAACACGATGGACAAGGCATACGTCAAAGCACTAGGCAATAGCGACTCCCCCTTCTCACTTCTTTGCGTGAAATGACTAATGGTGAGCGGTGCAAGTGGGAAAATACATGGCAAGGTAAACGCGATGCAGCCAAGTACAAAACACTCAAAAAAGAGAACGAGAAGACTCATACGTTTGGCGAAATATCCAATTCGATTTCATCAGGAGGCAAGCATTCTTTATCTCGACATGCCATGAATTCAATTTTGGCTTTGATTGGTGTTGGCTTTTTTGTCCAGCGTATTTTTTGTTGAAACTGGACTTCATTCTCAAAATACTTCACATCGGTCTTAAAGAGTTTCTCGTAATAAGTAATACTTACTGGTTCCGATGTTTTTCCCAGCAATTGATAAGCCGCAGAATTCACAAATTGAATGCTTGTGGCTGTTGGCCCGGCGCTGGACTGATACTGCGAAAAAATATGCCAGCCTGCTTGCAACTTAGCCGTAATTTGTACGGTGGGTGAGCCCTTAAGCGATACTATTTTTGCTGACCAATCTACCGGGCTGAGCAATGAACTTTGTGCGAAAGAAAAGTTGGCGCAAACCAGCGCCAACAACAAGGTGCTCAATAAGTATCTCACGGCGCAGCTTTCTGAACGACTGATTTTCCATCAGTTAATTTAGCGATCCATGCGACTAATGCAGCTTCTGCCTTGTGATCATTAATTCCTATTTCGATGCTACTACCCAAGCCTAACACCTTACCCTGCCCATCCACCAAAGCAAATGAAGGGTAACTAGATAAACCAATATCGGTACGGATTAACTTATCGCCTTCAACCAGAATTGGCCAGGCAAACTGATGTTGCGCGACATAGTCTTGCGCTTGCTTGGTACTGTCAAAGGTGATCGCGATTGTTTGTACCGCAGGATAATTCTGCGCAAAGCGATTAAGCTCCGGAGTCTCTTTGATACATGGCTCACATTTATCAAAATAAAAATTGAGCAAGGTGAGCTTGCCTTGAAACACGCTTTCAGTCATATTTTTACCGTCTGCAGTTGCGAGCTTAAATGCTGGAAAAGTGTCACCTACTTTAATTTTTTTTCGCAAAAATTCAACAGCCGAAAATGCTTTCTTTTCTTCAGCGCTTGTTTCGACATATTGCACATCATCACCCATCATCATTTTTGAAAAACTAAATGGTTTCTTATCTTTTTTTACTTGATTGAATGTCGCCTCATCAACT
>DLGN01000096.1:13615-15297 GCA_002482715.1 Oxalobacteraceae bacterium UBA7693 | reverse complement strand
AGGTTTGACCTTAATGTTAAATTTAGAAAGTGTTAATTTTACGCTTTATGTAAAAGGCTTACACTTTGGCTTGTTTAATGGCGAAGAACAGGATTCTTATGTTGAAGTTATGGCGCTGGGTTTCGGCTTGCGTTTCGGTTTTGATTTGTACGATCGTGCTGTTTTCTCAAAGTGGATTGGTCTTTGCGCAAAGTTTGCTGACGCCTGCGCAGTTGCAAGAAGATTTGCAATTCATCAAAAAAGCGATAGCGACGACGCATCCAGATTTAGGATTTAGTGCGGATTTACCGCAATTGAACGTGCGCTTTGCGCGTATAGAACAAGAGATAAAACAGCCGATGACACGGGATCAAGTTTGGCGTAGTTTTTCGCAATTGAATCCGTATTTTAATGATGCCCATGTGACGGTGACTTTTCCTAGTATTGCCGATGAGGTCGCAACACATTTGCAGCAGGGTGGCGCTTTCTTCCCGTTTGAAGTGCAAGTCGAGACCGATAGTAGCGCCCGTATTCGTAGTGATTTAATGGGCGATAAAACTTGGGCTGGTGCGCGTATCCTTCAAATTAATTCAGTACCGATGACGCAAATTGTCAAGGACATACTAGCGCATGCAAGTGGCGATTCTCCGGGCCTACAAGCGAATTTGGTGTCAAGACGATTTTGGTTTTTTTATTGGAAGCTCTTTGGCGAATCCAATCATTTTGATATGCAGATTGCGACCACAAGGGGTGAACAATATTTGCGCTTGCAGGCAATGCCGATAACGCCAACCTCGGTAAAAAATAATGAAGATTTTAAGCAGCAATTTCAGTTTGAAATATTAGAAAACCATACCGCCTTGTTGACCGTGAATACGTTCTCTTCGAAAGAGCGCAAAGCTTATCTGGCATTGATGCAAGACGCTTTTAGTAAAATTCGCCAGGCTGGTATCAAAACCTTGTTGATCGATATACGTCAAAATACCGGCGGCGATGATGTGATGTGGAAGGAGGGCTTGCTGCGCTATATTGCCAATCAAGCTTATCGCAATGGTTCTTCGTATACCAAAAAAGTCTTGGCTGGACGTGCCAGCGGTACAGAAAAAGTGGGTGACATCGTACATGGTCAGGTCGATACTTGGGTGCAGCCAGAGCTGGATCATCCTGAGCATTTCGGCGGTAAAGTTTATGTACTAGTAGGGCGTTTAACGTATTCCTCTGCCGTGTTGTTCAGTAATGTTGTGCAAGATTTTGGATTTGCTAGCTTGGTTGGTGAAGCTGGTTATGCCCGTACGCGCCAAAGTGGCGGTACCAACCTCGAACACATTTTGCCGAATAGCCGGCTAGAAATCACACTGCCACGCTTCATTTTGGATAGACCATCAGGCAAGAGAGAGCCGGCGCTCATTCATCCTGATATCGTGCTTCCTGATAACCCGCTTGATGCCAAAGAGATGATTCGACTTCTGGTGCAAAAATTAAGTGCGGGAAAAAATTAAGGCTTTACGAAGTTTGAATAAGCTTGTTACAATAAAAAACGAATCGCCTTGTCGGTTCGTTTTTTTCAATCTCTAACAATAATAAAAAAAAGGAGCTCATCATGAATTCAATCAACCTGCACTCTCAACACGCTTTTATTTTTAGCGGGTTGCGTCAGGCATAATCGTATTTCTAATATCGGACTTACGCAAAATTGTGCTGGC
>DLGN01000096.1:13325-13538 GCA_002482715.1 Oxalobacteraceae bacterium UBA7693 | reverse complement strand
ACGCCAGCGTCTGTTTTGCGTAAGCCCTATAATATTTGCTTGAACCAATTTATCGGATTCAATTCATAATATGATGTACAGCTTTAGTTGATAACTACAGCAGCCTGGCGACGACCTGCATTTTTCACAGGTTGAAACTCAATGGGCAATTCCTCATTACAAATCATCGCAGATAATATTTCTGTGATCGCCTCACCAACAACATGGATTGAG